>JANMPI010000204.1:0-4936 GCA_031369785.1 Acidobacteriota bacterium | reverse complement strand
GAGAATCTCCGCCAATGTTCAACAACGCCTTCGACCGCGAATCGAGTCCCGCGCCATGAGGGAATCGAAGAGGGTCCTCCTGGAACGCGCGGCGCAGATCCTCGACGTCCTGGAGGCAACGCACCCGGAAGCGAAGTGCGCGCTCGACTACCGCAATCCATTCGAGCTCGTCTCGGCGACGATCCTGTCCGCGCAATGCACCGACGAGCGCGTCAACCTGGTGACGCCGGCCCTCTTCCGGCGCTATCCCGACGCGAAGGCGATGGCCCGCGCGAAGCCCGCCGACGTCGAGACGATCATCCGGTCGACCGGCTTTTTCCGCGCGAAGGCGAAGAGCCTGCTGGGCTGCGCGACGGGACTCGTCGAGCGCCACGGCGGCCTCGTCCCCCGCACGATGGACGAGATGACGAAGCTGCCCGGCGTGGGGCGCAAGACGGCGAGCGTCGTGCTCGGACACGCGTACGACATCGCGGAAGGGATCGCCGTCGACACCCACGTCTTCCGGGTCACCAACCGCCTCGGCATCGCGCGCGCCGGCGATCCCCTCGCGGTCGAGCGCCAGCTGATGGCCATCATCCCGCGCGAGCGCTGGACGCGGACCACCGATCTCGTGATCTTCCACGGGCGGAAGATCTGCATCGCGCGGCGGCCCCGCTGCGGCGAATGCCCGGTGTTCGCGCTCTGCCGCTGGCCCGATCGACAGGCCTACGCGATGGGCGAGACACCGAAGGCCAGGAAGCCCGCGAAGCGCGGGCCGCGGAAGCGCGTGGCGGCGGAGCGATGAGCGCGCGGCTCGTCGTGGCCGCGGCGCAGATGACGTCGACGGCGGACGTCGGGCGCAACCTCGCGACCGCGGAATCGCTGATCGCGGCGGCCGCGGCCCGCGGCGCGGCCCTGGCCGCCCTGCCCGAGAACTTCGCCTTCCTCCGCAGCGAAGGCGAGCCGGTGCCGGAGCCGCAGGCCCTGGACGGCCCGTGGGTGACGCGAATGGCGGTGGCGGCGCGCACGCACCGCATCGCGGTCCTTCTCGGCAGCATCCCCGAGCGCATCGAGGGCGACCCCCGCGTGCACAACACGTCGATCCTGCTCGGGGCCGACGGGGAGGCGATCGCGATCTACCGCAAGATCCATCTCTTCGACATCGACCTCCCCGGCCTCGAGCACCTGAAGGAGTCGCGCGCGGTGCGGCCGGGCGAGACGCTGGTCGCCGCCGATCTGCCCCTCGAGGGCGGAGGGTCGGCGCGGCTCGGGCTCACCATCTGCTACGACCTCCGATTCCCCGAGCTGTATCGCGCCCTCGTCAAGGCGGGGGCGCGGATCCTGTGCGTGCCTTCGGCGTTCACGGAGCGGACCGGCAAGGATCATTGGGAGGTCCTCCTCCGCGCCCGCGCCATCGAGAACCTCGCCTACGTCCTGGCGCCGGCCCAGGTCAGGACCCACGGCAAGGGCCGCTCGTCCCATGGCCATGCGCTGGTCGTCGACCCCTGGGGCGCCATACTCGCGCAGGTGGCGGACGGCGAAGGCCTCGCGGTGGCGGAGCTCGACCTCGACCGCCAGGACCGTCTCCGCCGCGAGTTGCCGGCCCTCGACCACGTCCGGCTGACCTGATTCGAGCCGGAGGCCAGGATCCTCGGATCAGCGCCTGTCGACCGCAAGGCCCCGGATCGTCAGGGGATAAGGGTTGACACGCGCGCCGCGGATCCCTTAATATCGGTGTTTCGCCTAAGTCGCGTAACGCGCACGGAGGGTCTGGCATGTCGACGTTCATTCCAAAGGTCGACGGTCTGGAACGCAAGTGGTTCCTGATCGACGCCAAGGGACAAGTGCTCGGGAAGCTCGCCACCAGGGCGGCGACGCTCCTCGCCGGCAAGCACAAGCCCATCTACACCACGTTCCTCGATACCGGTGACCACGTCATCGTGATCAATGCGGCCGAGGTCCACCTTTCCGGGCGCAAGGAAACGGACAAGCTCTACCGCAGCCACTCCGGGTTCGTCGGGGGCCTGAAGACCACGGCCGCGGGCGACATGCGGAAGAAGCATCCGACGCGCGTCATCGAGGAAGCGGTCAAGGGGATGCTCCCCAAGACCAAGCTCGGCCGCGCGATGTTCCAGAAGCTGAAGGTCTACGCCGGCGACAAGCATCCCCACCAGGCGCAGCAACCGCAGGCGATCACGCTGACCGCCGCCGGCAAGAAGTAAGGAGAGTCCTTGAGCTCGCAAGCCATCGATTACTACGCGACCGGGAAGCGGAAGACGGCCATCGCGCGTGTCTACATCCGGCCCGGCACCGGCGAGATGCAGCTGAACGACAAGTCCATGGACGACTACTTCGGCGGCCACGAGGCGCTGAAGCTGCTCGCCAAGCAGCCCTTCGTGATCACGGAGATGGTCGAGAAGTTCGACGTCCGCGCCAGCGTGCACGGCGGCGGACCGTCGGCCCAGGCCAGCGCGCTGCGCCACGGGATCTCGAAGGCCCTGTGCGAGTTCGACCTCGAGCTGCGGAAGCGGCTCAAGAAGGCGGGGTTCCTGACCCGCGACGCCCGCATCAAGGAGCGCAAGAAGTACGGGCAGAAGGGCGCCCGCGCGCGGTTCCAGTTCAGCAAGCGTTAAAGACGTCATCTCGAGCCCCGAGAGGGGCCGGCAAGTCCCGGGCGCGATGGTCGCGTCCGGGTCTGAACGCCTAGGAGGCCGGATTGGCAACGACCGTACCAGCGACCGTACCCACGAACGTGACCCCCACCGTCAGCATGAAGGAGCTCCTGGAAGCCGGGGTTCACTTCGGGCATCAGACCAAGCGCTGGAACCCCAAGATGAAGGACTTCATCTTCGGGGAGCGCAACGGCATCTACATCATCGACCTGCAGAAGACGCACCGCTACCTGCAGGAGGCGCTGCAGTACGTGATGGAGCTGTCCGCGCAGGGCAAGACGATCCTCTTCGTCGGCACCAAGAGGCAGGCGCAGGAGGCGGTGGCGGAGGAAGCCATCCGCAGCGGCAGCCCCTACGTGAACGAGCGCTGGCTGGGCGGGCTCCTCACCAACTTCGTGACCGTGCGCAAGAGCCTCGATCGCCTGAAGGACCTCGACGCGATGTCCACCGACGGCCGCCACGAGCGCCTCACCAAGCGCGAGGTCGCGCGCCTGGAGAAGGAGCGGGACAAGCTGGACCGCAACCTGCGCGGCATCAAGGGCATGAAGTCGGTGCCGGACGCCATCTTCGTCATCGACACGCGCAAGGAAGCGATCGCCGTCCAGGAGGCCCGCAAGCTGCGGATCCCCGTGGTGGGCATCGTGGACACCAACTGCGATCCGGATGAAGTCGACCAGGTGATCCCCGGCAACGACGATGCGCTCCGTGCGATCCGCCTCTTCGCGGGCCGCATCGCGGACGCCGTCCTGGCCGGGCGCGGCATGCGCGAGGCACGAGGCGCCGAAGCCGCCGCCGCCGACAAGGGCGCCGCCTCGCCCGAGGACGAGGGCCGCCGCCGCCCGCGTCCGGCGCGCGCGATGCCGGCCCCGATGCCCATCGCCTGATCCCGGTCCGTTCCCATCGATTAGCCGCCGCCCCGGGCCCGTTCGCGCCGGGGCTTTTTGACGAGAGAGAACCGAAATGACGATCTCAGCCGAAATGGTCCGCAAGCTCCGCGAAGAGACCGGAGCCGGGATGATGGACTGCAAGATTGCGTTGACCGAGGCGAATGGCGAGCCCGAGAAGGCCCGTGATTTCCTGCGCAAGCGCGGGCTGGCCGCCGCGGCCAAGAAGGCCGGCCGCACCGCCAGCGAGGGCGTCATCGGCACCTACATCCATCCCGGATCCAAGATCGGGGTGATGGTCGAGGTCAACTGCGAGACGGACTTCGTCGCCCGCACGCCCGAGTTCCAGTCGATCGTGAAGGACATCGCGATGCACGTCGCCGCCGCCTCCCCGCAGTACGTCAACAAGGAGGACGTGCCGGCCGAGGTGCTGGAGAAGGAGAAGGAGATCTACAAGTCCCAGGCCGCCGCGCAGGGCAAGCCCGCGCCGGTCCAGGACAAGATCGCCGAGGGCAAGCTGAAGCAGTACTACTCCGATTTCGTCCTCCTCGAGCAGCCGTTCGTGAAGGACACCCAGCTCACGGTGGGCCAGCTCGTGGCGGAAAAGATCGGGACGCTGAAGGAGAACATCGTGGTTCGCCGCTTCGCCCGGTTCAAGGTGGGCGAAGAGTCGAAGTAACATCAGCGGGTGCCTTCCACCTCCGCCAAGAAAGCGATCTTCGGCCGCATCCTCCTGAAGCTGTCCGGTGAGGCCCTCCTCGGCGGCAAGACGTTCGGCATCGACCGCGATTTCACGGACTACCTGGCCGTCGAGATCAAGAGCGTGGCCGCCCTCGGCGTGCAGGTGGGCGTCGTGGTCGGCGGCGGCAACATCTTCCGCGGCGTCTCCGACGCGGCGTCGGGCATGGACCGGGTCTCCGCCGACCACATGGGGATGCTGGCCACGATCATCAACGCCCTCGCCCTGCAGGACGCGGTCGAGCGCTCCGGGGTGCCGACGCGGGTGCTCTCCGCCATCGAGATGAAGGAGGTCGCGGAGCCCTTCATCCGCCGCCGCGCCATCCGCCACATGGAGAAGAAGCGGGTGGTCATCTTCGCCGGCGGCACCGGCAACCCCTACTTCTCCACCGACACCGCGGCCGCCCTGCGCGCGATGGAGATCAAGGCCGAGGTCGTGATGAAGGGGACGAAGGTGGACGGCATCTACGACGCCGATCCGCTGAAGAACCCGAAGGCCCGGAAGTTCGACACCCTCACCTATCTCGACGTCCTGAAGAAGGACCTGAAGGTGATGGACGCGACCGCGATCTCGCTGTGCAAGGACAACAAGCTGCCGATCATCGTGTACGACCTCAAGTCCTCCGGGACGCTGCGCCGGATCGTCCAGGGCGAGAAGCTCGG
>JANMPI010000196.1:0-2175 GCA_031369785.1 Acidobacteriota bacterium | reverse complement strand
CCGGGCGACAAGGACAAGGGGAAGCGTTACTTCTTCCGCCGTCGCAAGGTCTGCAAGTTCTGCGCGGACAAGATCGACTACGTCGACTACAAGGACGTGAAGCTCCTCTCCGGGTTCGTGCCCGAGCGGGGCAAGATCCTGCCGCGGAGGATGTTCGGCACCTGCGCCGAGCACCAGCGCAAGCTGACCCTGGCCATCAAGCGGGCGCGGAACATCGCGCTCCTGCCTTTCGCTTCGGACTAGGGACGGACGATCGCCGGACGGCGGCCCTTGCGGGCGCCGTCCGGTATCGCTTGCGCCATGCAGAATTCCACGGCCAGCGCCGCGCGCGTCGGCGAGCGACCGGAGCCCCGCACCGGGGTCCTCGGCGCCGCCCTGTTCTCAGCACTCCTCTACGCGCTGGCCCTCGAGCTGTTCCTGCTGGTGCCCTTCCAGGTCGTCTCGCCCTTCCCGCTCCTCGTCGTGCGATTGCGGGCGGGGCTTCCCGCGGCGGCCAGCGCGTGCGCGTTCGCGGCCGCGCTCCTCGGCATCATCTTCTCCCCCGCGGCTTCGCTGTCGTATCTGCTCCTCGTGGTGCCGGTGCTGTTGATCAGCGAAGCGATGGCGCGCGGGCGCGGCATCCTGCGCGGGTGCGGCTGGGCCTTCGGCGTGCTCGTGGTCATGACCGCGCTGATGCTCGTCTTCGCCAATCCCCGCATGGAAGAGACCGCGCTGGCGCCGCTCGAGTACCTGCGCTCTCCGGGCTTCATCGCCGAGATGCGGGCCACGACGCCGCCCGACCAGATCGACGCCTGGGTCGAGCGCGTGACCGCCACCCACGACGCGATGCAGGTGGTGTATCCGGCGTCGTTCGTGATCATGGCCGCTCTCATCGTTCTCGCGAATGCCGCGATGCTGCGCGGGTACCTGGTCCGCCGCGACCCCGGCTGGCTCGACGGCGGAGAGTTCGAGCGCGTGCGCTGGCCCTTCGCTCTCGCGGTCGCGTTCGTCCTCGCCGGGATGGCCGTCGTGTCCCCGCCGCTGCGCGCCGGCGCGTACAACGTCCTCCTCGTGGTGGCGTTCTTCTTCGCGCTGCAGGGCCTGGCCGTGGTCGCGTTCTACGCGCACCGGCTGGCCGCGCCTCCGCTCCTGCGCGGGGCGGTGCTGCTCCTGGTCGTGGTCAATCCCTGGGCGCCGCAGATCCTCACCCTGATCGGCCTTTTCGACATCTGGTTCGATTTTCGCAAGTGGGCGGAGCCGCCCGACCCGAGGCTCGCCTAGCTTTTTCGCTTTTCGCGGGTGGCCTCGCCCCCGCCATTGATGGAGGACGTTCGCGATGGAAGTGATCCTGAGGGAAGACGTCGACAAGCTGGGCCGCCGCGGCGAGGTCGTGAAGGTGAACGAGGGGTACGGCCGCAACTTCCTGCTGCCCCGCGGCCTCGCGCTCCTCGTGAACGAGGCCAACAAGGCCATGATCGCCAAGGAGCGCAAGGGCCACGAGGCGCGCCTGGCCAAGGAGAAGGCGGAGTTCCAGGCCGTCGCGGATCGCATCAACGGCATCCGCTTCGTCGCCCCGCGCAAGGTGGGGGAGAACGACATGCTGTACGGCTCGGTGACGTCGGGCGACATCGCCGACTTCCTGAAGGGGAAGGGCGTCGAGATCGACAAGCGCAAGGTGCAGCTCGAGGAGCCGATCAAGAAGCTCGGCGAGCACGAGGTGCAGGTGAAGCTGCACCCCGAAGTGTCGGCGCGGCTCAAGGTGCTGGTGACCAAGGAAGGCTGATCGTAGAGGTCCGGCGCGGCGTCACGGCGGGTGGAGCCGGGCCACCAGCGTCGAGCAGGACGCGGAACGCGCGAGCGCCACCAAGAGGCCTTCGAGGTCATCAATCAGCATATCGGCGAGATTCTCGGGCTGCTCTTCGGCGGCGACTCCGCCGGCCTCACCCCCCTCGACGAGGACGACTTCCTGTCCCAGCCATCACTTCGGGACCAGCACCGTGCCCGCGGCCAGGTCCTGGAGGCCGCGCGCGGGCCTCGCGATCGCGTAGGCCGCGCCGACCAGAGCGGCCGCGGCGGCAGCGATCGCCGATGCAATGAGCGCCGTGCCGCGCGGCTTGGCGAGTGTGATCACCGCGCCTGTCGCGAGCAGCGGCAGCCAGGCCACGAGCGCGCGCACCAGGCAGCGCACTCGTCCGG
>JANMPI010000175.1:0-2995 GCA_031369785.1 Acidobacteriota bacterium | reverse complement strand
CGGTCCGCGCGCGCCAGGAGATCGAACAGCTCCCGGTTCGTCTCCGGTTCACCCAGACGTTGGTCCGACACGATGTGCGAGGCCACGTCGAGGGCCGCCTGGATGGCGATCTGGAGCGTGTGCTCCACGAAGCGCCGCTCGCGAACGTCGCTGCGCATCGCGTCCGGACGCGCCAGGGTCCGCAGCTCCTGCACGCAGGTCTCGATGACCGCGAGCTTCTTGGCGACGAGGTCGGGGTCCGTCACGCGGGCAGCCGCCGGTACAGGCGGCGCAGCGGAGCGAGATCAAAGTACTCGTTCCGCGACTGCACCTCGAACCGGATCCGCGCCGAGCGATCACGGTCGAGGAGCAGGACGCCGTCGCGGAGCACGCGGTGGACGAGGTCGGCGGATGCGGAGTTGAGAACGACCAGGTCCACCGGCCGCTTCACCGCGCGCTCGACCGAGGCTTGCACCTCGCTCGCCGGCCCGCCCAGTCGTGCCGGCGCCGGCGTGGCCAGCAGCACGCCGACGTCGACATCGCTATCCGGACGGGCTGCCCCCCGCGCCTGGCTGCCGTACAGATACACGGCGAGGACTTCCGCGGGCGCGGAGGCGACGGTGTCGCGCAAGACCTGCTCCAGCTCCTCGCGCTGCATGGGCGGATTATACGAGCGCGGGCCTAGCTCTCCTTGGAGATCGTGATCTTGAAGCCGTCGGGATCCTGCACCGAGAACGCGCGCGCGCCCCATTCCTCGTCGCGCGGCTCCTGCAGCAGGCTGCCGCCGCGGGCCTTGATGCCGTCGGCGATGCGGTCGACGTCCTGGTCGGTCTCGCAGTAGATGCGGAACCCGCCGCCCTTGATGCGGTGCTTGCCCTTGCTCCAGTCGTCCTGCGAGATCATGAAGGTGACCTTGCCCGCGGACAGCTCGACGCCGAGGAGCTCGCCCTTCTGCTCCCACCGGTTGCCGACGGCGAACCCGAGCACGTCGCGGTACCAGGCGAGGCTCTTCTCGACGTTGTCGACGGTGAAGCTCGGCCCGGCGGAAGCCAGGCTCAGGCTGCCCTTGTTTGCCTTCGGGGCCGGCGCGTCCTTGCGCATCGGGGCCTTGGCCGTCGTCTTGGCTCTGGCGGCGGGCGCCTTCTTCGCCGGCGTCTTCGCCTTTGCCTTGGCCTGCACCCTAGACTTCGTCTTCGTCTTGCTGCGCGACTTGCTGCTCGCCATCGTCAAAGCCTCCTTCGGCGCCGCCCGCCGATATCAGTCCAGCACGATACCGTGATCCTCACGCGCGTGCTCGGCGGAGGGAAGGCCGCTCATCGCCGCCGGTAGTTTCCCTTTCCGGGAATGACCCCGCGTATCCCGCCGGTGGGATCCTCGACATCCCCCGCGTACCTCGGGATCACGTGGACGTGGAGGTGCGCGACGGTCTGGCCGGACGCGGTCCCAGCGTTCCAGCCGATGTTGTACCCATCGGGACGAGGATCCCGCTGGTCGAGCACCTCCTTCACCGCGGCGATCAGGTCGACGACGGCCATCTGCTCGTAGCGGCTGGCATCGAACCACGTGGCCACGACGCGCTTCGTCACCACGAGCGTGTGACCAGGAGACACCGGGAAGCCGTCCGCGATGGCGAACGCGAGATCGTTCGAAGCGATCCACTCGCTGCTCGCGCGCTCGAGAAAGGGCGACGTGTCGAGCGGCGTGACGGTGACCTTGCCCCCGCCGCTCCGGAAGACGCGCTCCGGCAGCGCAAGGTTGAGGCTGTCCAGGCCCAGGATTCCGCCTTCGAACGGATCGGCCGCGGCGTAGCCGAGCGGCGTTCCCTCCAGCACGCATCGCAGCGCGCCCGCGGCGCTGAGCAGCGCGTCGAACGCGTCTTCGCTGAGCATGTCCGCGTCGGCATCCTCGAAGCGAACGCCAAAGCGGCCGACCCACTCCTGATCGAGAAGGCTCTCGACGGCGGCGCGCCGCGTCGTGCGATCCGACTTGTCGACGCGCAGCCGCGACCGCTGCGCCGGCGGCTCGGACGCGAGCGCCAACGCGTACATCGCGCGCGGATAGATCTCGGCGAGGACGATGCCCGGGTCGCCCGCGTCCGGCTCCGTCTCGTCGAACGGCCACGCGCGCAGGCCGGCCGACGAATCGGCCAGGACGCTCGCGAGTGCCGGCCACAGGTCGACCACCGACGAGCCGACGGACCCCGGGATGCCGGACAGGATGAACGGCGATTTTGCCGCCGTCACGGTATCGACCAGGCGGAAGGGCTCGACGCCGCGTTCCTTCATTTCCCGGAATCGACTATTCCTTCCGTCCTCACCCGGCGCGACGCGGAAGAAGGGGCGCAGCGGCGACCACGGCTCCGCTTCGATCGCGCGGGAGAAAAATTGCGGCCAAAGCGCCACCTTGCGCACCCATTCGACAAAGGTGGCGTCGGGGGAGACGCCGAGGTCCGCGTGCGTCGCCGCCAGCAACGATCGCGGCGCGCCGAGCGGCGCGTCGATGCCAAGGAGAACCGTCCTGTCGCTCGCCATCCGGGTTGCGCCACGGACCAGCGACGTCAGCGTGAACGGCCCCTTGCCGAGGCACCGGACCACGCGCGCGCGAACGTCCGCCACGTAGGCCGCCCGGCGAGCGGAGACCTTCGACCAGTCCGCGCAGACGATCGCGCTCAGCACGGGCACATTGTAGGACCCGGCGACGAGCCCAGGCTTAGGCGGCGACGAGAGCCGTCGTGTGGATGATCAAGTGCCCTGACATCGGATGACATGCGCGCGGGCGCACAATCCACTTCTCGATGGCGAACCGCTTCCTGTTCCTGGATTTCGACGGCGTGCTGCGCCGTTCGACGTCGCCTTTGTACGCCCTGGACCGCGATCTCGTCGCCAACCTGGAAAGTCTCCTGCGCGCGTTCTCGGACGTGCGTGTCGTGATCACCTCCAGCTGGCGGGAAGCGTTCGGCCTCGACGAGATCCGCGCGAGGTTCTCGGCCGACATCCGCCCGCGGATCGTGGGCGCG
>JANMPI010000168.1:0-2933 GCA_031369785.1 Acidobacteriota bacterium | reverse complement strand
CCGGCACGGCCGACCCCGGCGGCGCGGCGCGCAAGCGCTCGTTCACCCCGTCACGGAGCTCGCGCGCGGTCGCCACCGGCGGGAGCCCGCGCACCAGCGCGTCGATGGCATCGCACGAGGAGACGACTGCCTGCATCGCCTCCGCCGCCGACCCCGGCGCGCCGGGATATCCGGGCAGCATCGCGAACAACGCCAGGTGCTCGACGTACGAGCGCTTCAGGTGGTACCACGCCGGCCGGTTGTGCGAATGGACGATGCGCGGCACGGTCAGGAAGGCGAGGCGGTATCCGTCGGCGATGAGGCGCAGGCCGAGGTCGAGGTCCTCCGCGTACTCGCCGCGATGGCGGTAGCGCAGGAACAGGTCGCGCGCGACGAGGCACGCGGTGTCGGAGATCTGCGCGTTCTTGCGGCGGTTCACCGGGTCGCCGTCGCCGGGGTCCGCCATCACCCGGTCGCCGCCCTCCACGGTCATGAACCGATGGTGGTTCCAGGAGATGACGCGATAGAAGAGATCGGAATCCGCGCGCGGCTCTTCCCCGCAGGAGACCGCGGCCGCCTCGTGACGCTGCAGGCCGGAGAACATTTCGTGCAGCCAGCCCGCCGACGACGGCAGCGCGTCCTGCACCGTGAAGAGCACGTAGTCGCCGCTGGCGCGCTCGGCGCCGAGGTTGCGGTCGTGGGAGTGGGAGAACTCCGCGGGCGTGATGCGGACGACCGTGGCCCCGAGCGATTCCGCCGTCTCCGCCGAGCCGTCGGTGCTCCCCGAGTCCACGATCACGATCTCGACCCAGCGAAACCCCGTCTGCTCCTGCGTGCGCGTGATCAAGCCGGCGAGGTCGGCCCCCGCGTCCTTCACCGGGACGACCACCGACACCGTCACCTCGTCGGAGCGCCGTGCGTCCTTCCACGGCCGCACCGGACGCCGGGGGGGACGCGGCGCGAGCAGGCGGTGGCGCACGGTGGCCAGGCGCCGGCGCAATCCGCGCACGATCCGACGCGGGCCCATCATCGACGCGCGTGGAACGTCTCGAGCATCCCGCCGAGGTGCCCGAGGGTCGCGCTCCAGTAGCAGATGAGCGAGATGTCGCGGAAGCCGGCCTCCTTCACCCAGTCCAGAAGCTCCCACCCGTAGTCGAAGAACGCCAGCGACCCGTTCGGGTCCATGGGATTGCCGTGATAGCTCGGGGTGGTGAAGTGCTCGATCGCTCCGCTCGTGACGCGGGCCCGCCGGCGGTTCTTCTTCGCGTGCCACGTGAAGGGGACCGTGAAAAGCAGATGTCCGTCCGGCCTCAGCACGCGCGCGAGCTCGGCAAAGGCGGCTTGCGGCTCGTTCACGTGCTCGAGCACGTCGCCGCTCACGATCAGGTCCAGCGACGCCGTGTCCAGGTCCATCTTCTCGATGTCCTGGTGGCGGATGCCGTCCCGGATCTCGCCGCTCCGCACGTCGGGCCCGAGATACTCGCTGCCGGTGATGCGCACGGTCTGGAATCGCGACGCCATCCACTGGAAGAGCGGCGTCACCTGCTCGGTCAGGTAGATGTCCTCGATGGCGGGCTCGTTGCGCAGGATGAGCCGCTCGGCGAAGGTGGCGGTCGCCCGCTGGCGGTTGTTGAGATGGGTGACCGGGCACAGGAGCTCCTCGCGCCAGCCCGACCAGCGTTTGCCCGCGGCATCGACGTTCACGCGTGCGCGATACGAGACGGCCTGGCGGGCCGGCGCCGAGTACGCGCGGTAGACGACGTCGCCCGGCTCCGCGTCGCGCAGGAGCTGCTCCTCGAAGGCCACGCGCCGTCGGTACGCGTCGGTCTCGCGCAGCGCCAGGTATTCGTCCTCGCTGCGGCAGACATCGACTTCCAGGCCCGCGATGTCCGACCATTCACCGGCGGGTGGCGCGCCGCCGACGAGCTCCATCGCTCGCGGCGTGGGGACGCCCAGCCGGACGACGGCGGCGGCGACGTTGCGGTCGCCGGCGGCGATCGAGTACTCGCGCTCCGCGCGCCGGAGGGCGGTGCGCGACAGCTTCGTCCACAGGGCTTCGTCGCGGTGAAGACGGACGATCGCGCCCGCCAGCGCCTGCGGGTCGTCGGCGACGAGCGCGCCCTCCTCCGGATCCAGCCCCATCCCTTCCAGCGCGACCGACGTGGCGACGACGGGCAGGCCCGCGCCAAAGCTCGCCGCGACCTTGCCCTTCACGCCCGCGCCAAAGCGCACGGGGGCGACGAGCACGCGCAGGCCCTCGAAGAACGCACGCAGGTCCGCGACGTGGCCAAGGATGCGGATCGACGGCGCCTCGATGGCCGCGATCTCCGGCGTCATGTTGCTGCCGGCGATGCGGAGCTCGAGCCCCGGATCGAGTGCCTGGACGAGGGGCCAGATCTCGCGGACGAGGTAGAGGACGGCATCCACGTTGGGGGCGTGACGATATCCACCGATGAACCCGACGCCCGCGCGCTCCGCGAACGCCGCGACCGGCGGGCGCACGTCCTGCACGAGCGGCGCGACGCAAACGTCGGCGTCCGGGATCTCCGCGGCCAGCACGTCCTTCTCGTAGCGGCTGGGCGTGAAGACGGCGTCGGATTCCGCGCAGGCCAGGAGCTCGCGGAGCTTCGTCATCCGCGCGGCGCGCGCGTCCTTCTCCGATCCCGTGAGCGACGCCAGGCGGGCGAGGCGGACGTGGGCGAGATCGCACACGCCGAGGAGCCGCTTCGCCTGCGGCAGGTGGCTCTTGACCGTGCGCATCAGCGCGTCCGCGGCCTCGAAGCGGTAGAACACGCACAGATCGAACTCGGCGCCGCGCGCCGTGATGAAGTCCTCCGCCGACGCGTAGCGGGGCGCGTACACGCACTCGATCCCCTGGCGCTGCAGGCCGGTCGTGTAGCGGCCGGCATGGCGGAAGTGAACGGAGGGCACGAACGTCACCTTGTAGCCCAGCG
>JANMPI010000167.1:0-1959 GCA_031369785.1 Acidobacteriota bacterium | reverse complement strand
CTCCGGGGTGCGCGCGGATCCGTCGCCCTGCGCGTCGATGTAGTAGAAGATCTTCTTGTCGATGAGCGACTTCGCCGGCCGCAGGAGCACGCCGGAAAGGCATGGCGACTCCGACGTCATCTTCACGTAGTACCACTGGGTCAGGGTCTCGGGGCGGAAGTACACCCGGGCGTTCTTCACCTGGGACGCCGGCGCGATGCAGGCCCTCATCTTCGGGTACTTGCCGGCCACGATGCAGCCGATCTCCTGGTGATCGATGGTCACGCCCTGTGCGCGGACGGCGGCGGGGACGAGCAGTGCCAGGGCGAGCGCGGCCGCAAGCAGTCTTGATCTCAAGAAGCCTCCACGAAATTCGATGAGCGCCGATTGGCGTGGACGCTACGCCGATCCTTTCGGCTCGTCAACGGGCGCGCCGCGAACCGCGGGTTAGAATCCGGCAGCGAAAGGGGTGGTCGGGGACATGGTCGAGCTGCCGGTGGTGGACGTCGTCGCGATCATGAAGGAGATCCGCGAGTCCATCCAGAAAAAGCGCGAGCAGGGCATCTACACCGAAGAGGAAGTGGATGCGCTCACCGAGCTCCGCCTGCGCACGCTGGGCGACGAAGTGCTCATCGACCCCCGCCTCGTCGAGGGCCTGCGCGGGCCCGGTCAGGGCTGGAACATCGCCTCCGACTACCTGATCCGCACCCGGCGCACGGGCGCCGTGGCCTGGACGCTGGTCACGATCAAGAAGGCGGTGCGGCCGATCGTGCGGCTGTACACCGACCACGTCGTGAACCGCCAGTCGCAGCTGAACCTGTACTTCGCGCACCTCCTGCACGCGAACATCCGCGAGACCGCGCGGCTGCAGGTCGAGATCCAGGAGCTGCGCCACCGCTGCCGCGCCCTCGAAGCGGAGCGGGACGCCGCCCGCCGCTCGTCACGCTGATGCGGCTGGCCGTCGTCGTCCAGCGGTACGGCACGGAGGTCGTGGGCGGGGCCGAGCTGCACGCCCGCTGGATCGCGCAGCGGCTGGCCGCGCGCCACGACGTGGAGGTCCTGACCACGACCGCCACCGACTACCTGACCTGGGAGAACGTGTACTCCCCCGGGCCCACGGAGGTCGCGGGCGTGCGGGTCCGCCGTTTCCCGGTGACGAAGCGCCGGACCGCGGAGGGATTCGATCAGCTCTCGGGGAAGGTGCACTTCGCCGAGCACTCGGACCGCGACGAGCAGCGGTGGATGGAGGAGCACGGACCGGTGACGCCCGCGCTCGTCGACCATCTCCGCCGCCACGAGGCGGACTACGACGCGCTGATCTTCTTCTCCTATCGCTACTGGACCGCGTACCACGGGCTGCAGGTCGCACCGCACAAGAGCATCCTCGTCCCCACCGCGGAAGATGATCCGACCCTCGCGCTCCGGATGTTCCAGCCCTATTTCAATCTTCCCGCCGCCTACGCGTTCAACTCCGTCGAGGAGCGCGACACGATCCTGAAGGCGGCCGGCCGCGCGGACCTGCCCGGAGAGATCGTGGGCGTCGGGATCGAGGCCGGCGAGCCTTCGGCGGTGGACGACATGCGCCGGCGCCTCGATCTCCTCGGCGACTACGTCATCTACGTCGGGCGCATCGAGCGCGAGAAGGGTTGCTCGCGGCTGTTCGCGAGCTTCCTGCAGTACATCCAGCAGCGCTCGCCGAACCTGAACCTCGTGCTGGTGGGGAAGGCCGTGCTGCCCATTCCCACCCACGTGAACATCACGCACCTCGGGGTGCTGTCGGACGCCGACAAGCTGGCCGCCATCCGCGGCAGCCGCCTGCTCGTGCACCCGAGCCAGTTCGAGAGCCTGTCCATGGCGCTCCTCGAGGCCTGGATGATGGAGCGCCCCGCGCTGGTCAACGGCAAGTGCGCGGTGCTGCGCGGGCAGGTCACGCGCGCCAACGGGGGGCTCTACTACGCGACGCCGGAGGAATTCGGCGAG
>JANMPI010000165.1:0-8378 GCA_031369785.1 Acidobacteriota bacterium | reverse complement strand
CGGCGACAACATCGGCGTCCTGCTGCGTGGCGTCGAGCGCAAGGACATCGAGCGCGGGATGGTCCTGGCCAAGACGGGATCGATCAAGCCGCACACCAAGTTCAAGGGCGAGGTCTACATCCTGTCCAAGGAAGAAGGCGGCCGCCACACGCCGTTCTTCACCGGGTATCGCCCCCAGTTCTACTTCCGGACCACGGACGTGACGGGAGTCGCGACCTTGCCGGAAGGCGTCGAGATGGTGATGCCGGGCGACAACACGACGGTGGACGTGGAACTGGTCAAGCCCATCGCCATGGAGAAGGGCCTGCGCTTCGCGATCCGCGAGGGCGGCCGCACCGTCGGCGCCGGGACCGTCACCGAGATCACGGAGTAATCAGATGTTGATGAACGAGAAGATCCGGATTCGTCTGAAAGCGTACGACTACCGGATCCTCGACCAGTCCACGACCGAGATCGTGGAAACGGCGAAGCGCACGGGCGCCCGCGTCGCGGGCCCGATCCCGCTGCCCACGGTGAAGAACCGCTGGACCGCGCTGCGCTCGCCCCACGTCGACAAGAAGAGCCGCGAGCAGTTCGAGATCCGCACCCACAAGCGCCTGCTGGACATCTTCGAACCGACGCCGCAGACGGTCGATGCGCTGATGAAGCTCGACCTGCCCGCCGGCGTCGACGTCGAGATCAAGGCATTCGGCAAGGAGCACGCGAAATAGCCATGGCAGTCCAAGGCATCATCGGACGCAAGGTCGGCATGACCCAGGTCTACGCCGCGGACGGGCGGGCGATCCCCGTGACCGTCATCCAGGCCGGTCCCTGCGTGGTCGTCCAGCGCAAGACGACGCAGAAGGACGGCTACGAGGCCGTCCAGCTCGGCCTGGTCGAGGAGAAGAAGGTCAAGCACGTGACCAAGGCCATGGCCGGCCACTACAAGAAGGCGGACGTCCCGCCGTGCCGCGTCCTGCGCGAGCTCGAGGTCGAGGGCAAGGACGAGGCGAAGGTCGGCGACAAGGTCTCGGTGGACCAGTTCGCGCCCGGTGACTCCATCAACGTCGTGGGGACGAGCAAGGGCAAGGGCTTCCAGGGTGTCGTGCGCCGCCACCACTTCCGCGGCGGCGCGGCGACTCACGGTTCGATGTTCCACCGCGCGCCCGGCTCCATCGGCGCCTCCGCTTTCCCCTCGCGGGTCATCCCCGGAATGCGCGCGGCCGGCCACATGGGCTCGGAGCGCATCACGCAGAAGCACCTCGAGGTGGTTCGCGTGGATCCGGAGAACAACATCCTCGTCGTGAAGGGGTCCGTGCCGGGCGGCGGCGGCGGCTACCTCGTCATCCGGAAGGGATAAGGCGATGGGCGAGAAGTCCGGTACGGCCAAGAAGAAGACGGCCCGCAACCTGTCGGTGACGAAGCAGAAGGCGGCCCGGTCCGCCAAGGCTCCGTCGAAGGTCGCGGCCAAGAAGAAGACCGCGGCCCGGCGCACGACCACGGGCGCGGCCGAGAAGACCCAGGCGGATGCGCCGTCCGGGACGGTCTCGGTGGTGAACGCGCAGAACGAGCGCGTGAGCGACCTCGTCCTCCATCCCGAGGTGTTCGGGGTGGTGGTGAACGACCACCTACTCTACGAGGCGGTCAAGCAGTACCGCGCCAACGCCCGCGCCGGCACCCACGCCACCAAGAACCGCGCCCTCGTCTCCGGCTCGGGGAAGAAGCCGTGGCGGCAGAAGGGCACCGGCCGCGCCCGCGTCGGCGAGATCCGCACCCCGCTGTGGCGCCATGGCGGCACGGTGTTCGGGCCCCAGCCCCGCGACTATTCGTACTCGATGCCCAAGAAGGCGCGCGCCGCCGCTCTCCGCTCCGCGCTCAGCCAGCGCGTGAAGGAAGGCGCGCTCAAGGTCGTCGACCACTTCGACCTCGCGGAGCCGAAGACGCGCGAGCTGATCGCGATCCTCGGCAAGCTCGAGGTCAAGGGCAAGACGCTGCTCGTGGACAGCAAGCCCACCGACAACCTCGTGCTCTCGGGGCGGAACATCCCGGGGCTGAAGGTCGTCGACCCCACGCAGGTCAACGTCTACGACGTGCTGGACTGCCGCAACCTGCTCGTCACGCAGGAAGCGCTCACCAAGCTCGAGGAGCGCCTCACGCCTTAGGGCGAGGAATCCCATGAAGAACTTGTACGAAGTCATCCGCCGGCCCCTCATCACCGAGAAGGCGACCAACCTCAAGGAGACCCAGCACACGCTGGGGTTCGAGGTGCACCGCGACGCCACCAAGCCCGAGATCAAGAAGGCGGTGGAGACGCTCTTCGGCGTGAAGGTCAAAGCGGTCCGCGTGGCGAACGTCCACGGCAAGGTGAAGCGCCAGGGCAAATTCGTCGGCAAGCGCCCGGACTGGAAGAAGGCGTACGTCGTCCTGAAGAAGGACGAGAAGATGATCGAATTCTTCGATCAGGCATAAGGCATGGCACTCAAGAAATTCCGACCGACGTCGCCGGGCACGCGCTTCAAGACCGCCCTCACCTTCGACGAGATCACGAAGGCGCGGCCGGAGAAGTCGCTCACCGAGGCGATCAAGAAGACCGGCGGGCGCGACAACCGCGGCCGCATCACCGTCCGCTTCATCGGCGGCGGCCACAAGCAGCGCTACCGCACGGTCGACTTCCGCCGCAACAAGGGCGGCGTGCCGGCCAAGGTGGCGGCCATCGAGTACGACCCCAATCGGTCGGCGCGCCTGGCCCTGCTGCACTACGCGGACGGCGAGAAGCGCTACATCCTGGCCCCGGACGGGCTGGCGGTGGGGGCCAGCATCCTCTCCGGGGAGGGTGCGGACATCCTTCCCGGGAACGCGCTGCCCCTGAAGGCCATCCCCGCCGGCACCATGATCCACAACATCGAGCTGCGCCAGGGCAAGGGCGGGCAGATGGTGCGGAGCGCGGGCACCGCGGCGCAGCTGGTGGCCAAGGAAGGCGACTACGCGCAGGTCAAGCTGCCGTCGGGCGAGATCCGCCGCGTCTCCGTCAACTGCCAGGCCACGATCGGCCAGGTCGGCAACCTCGAGCACAAGAACGTCTCGTTCGGCTAGGCGGGCCGCCAGCGCTGGCGGGGCCGCCGGCCGCACAACCGCGGCGTGTCGATGAATCCCGTGGACCATCCGCATGGCGGCGGCGAAGGCAAGACCTCGGGCGGGCGCCATCCGGTGACGCCGTGGGGCAAGCCGACCAAGGGCGCGAAGACGCGGAACAACAAGCGCACCCAGCAGTTCATCGTGAAGGGGCGGAAGAAGATCTAATGCCACGCTCACTGAAGAAGGGCCCGTTCATCGACGTCCACCTGCAGAAGAAGATCGACACCATGAACGCGGCCAACGAGAAGAAGGTCGTGAAGACCTGGTCGCGCCGGTCGACGATCGCGCCCGAGATGGTGGGCCACACCCTCGCCGTCTACAACGGCCGCAAGTTCATCCCCGTTTACATCACCGAGAACATGGTCGGCCACAAGCTCGGCGAGTTCTCGCCCACCCGCACCTTCAAGGGCCATTCGTCCAAGGTCGAGAAGGTGGCCAAGGTCGCGGGCGCTCCGGGCGGCGGCGCGCAGGGCGGTGGCGCCGGAGCCCCGGCGGGCGGCGGCGGAAAGCCGTAGGAGAAGAGCAATGCTCGAAGTGAAGGCCACCTCGAAGTACCTGCGCACGTCGGCCCAGAAGGCGGGCCTGGTGCTGGCGCTCATCCGCGGCAAGAAGGCCGCGGACGCGCTCTCCATCCTCCACTTCACGAAGAAGTCGGTGGCGCGGGACATCGAGAAGACGCTCCGCTCCGCCATCGCCAACGCGGTGAACGTGGCGGACAAGAACCAGAAGCGGCGGCTCGACGAGGACGACCTCGTGGTGTCGCGCGCCTACGCCGACCAGGGCCCTTCGCAGAAGCGCGTGCGTCCCGCGCCCATGGGCCGCGCCTACCAGACGATCAAGCGCACGACCCACATCAGCGTGGTGGTGGTCGAGGGCGCGGAGCAGGAGGCGGAAGCCAGGGCCGCGCGCACCGGCAAGGCGGCGGCCAAGACGGCAAAGGTCGCGAAAGCGAAAGCCAGACCCGCGGGCACCGCCGACCGCGCCGCACGCCCGAAGCAGTCCAAGAAGACAAGCGCCGCGAAGGAGTCGAAGTAATGGGTCAGAAGGTCCATCCGATCGGATTCCGCCTCGGGTTCAACAAGACGTGGCGGAGCCGCTGGTACGCGGAGAAGGAATACGCGAACCTGCTCCACGAGGACATCAAGCTCAAGAAAGACCTGAAGAAGCGCTTTGCGCACGCCGGCGTGTCGCACGTCGACATCGAGCGCGCCGCGAACAAGTTGAAGATCAGCATCTACACCTCTCGCCCGGGCATCATCATCGGCCGCAAGGGGCAGGAAGTGGACAAGCTGAAACAGGAAGTCCAGAAGAACACCGGCAAGGAAGTCTTCATCAACATCCAGGAGATCCTGAAGCCGGAGCTGGACGCACAGCTCGTCTCCGAGTCCGTCGCGCTGCAGCTCGAGAAGCGCATCGCCTTCCGCCGCGCCATGCGCAAGGCGGTGGACGCCGCGCTCCGCTTCGGGGCCAAGGGGATCAAGGTACGCGTCTCCGGCCGCCTGAACGGCGCCGAGATCGCGCGCTCGGAGTGGTACCTGCACGGCCAGCTGCCCCTGCACACGCTGCGCGCCGACATCGACTACGGAACGTCGGAGGCCAAGACGAGCTTCGGCCAGATCGGCGTGAAGTGCTGGATCTACAAGGGCGAAGCGGACGCGCTCAAGCCGAACAAGGGGCTCTAGGAGTTCATCATGTTGATGCCCAAGAAGGTCAAGTTCCGGAAGCAGCAGCGCGGGCGCATGAAGGGCAAGGCCTGGACGGGAAGCAAGGTCTCCTTTGGCGACTACGGGCTGAAGGCGCTCGAGTGCGGCTGGGTCACCGCGCGCGAGATCGAGGCCGGCCGCATCGCCATCACGCGCTTCATCAAGCGCAGCGGCCGCATCTGGATCCGCGTGTTCCCCGACAAGCCGATCACCAAGAAGCCGCAGGAAACGCGCATGGGCAAGGGCAAGGGCGCGCCCGACCAGTGGGTCATGGTCGTGAAGCCGGGCCGCGTGCTCTACGAGATGGAGGGCGTCAGCGAGAAGGACGCCCGCGAGGCGATGCGGCTCGCGTCGCACAAGCTGTCGGTGATGACGCGGTTCGTGAAGCGGTTCGAAGCGGAGGTGTCGGGGTGAAACCGGACAAGGTTCGTGAGATGAGCGACGACGAGCTGCGCACCAAGGAGCGCGAGCTGCAGGAGCAGCTGTTCCGCCTGCGGTTCCAGAAGTCCCTGGGCCAGCTCGACAACGCCTTGAAGATCCGCGAGACCCGGCGCGACATCGCGCGGGTGAAGACGGTCCTCCGTCAGAAGAAGCAGGCCGCGGCTCCGGCCGCGGCGGGCAGGTAAGAGGCAATGGCCGACAAGAAAGAAGACGCTTCACCGCAACCCGTGCGCCGCCGCAACGAGCAGGTGGGCACGGTGGTGAAGGCGAAGATGGCGAAGACGGTCGTGGTGGCGGTCGAGCGGCTGGTCCGCCACGGCCTGTACCGCAAGACCATCAAGCGCACCTCCACCTTCATGGCCCACGACGAGAAGGGCGCCAAGCAGGGCGACGTGGTGCGGATCGTCGAGACGCGCCCGCTCAGCAAGATGAAGCGCTGGCGCGTCGAAGAGATCATCGGCAAGAACGCGCGCGCGGCGGCGGACACCGCCGTCGTGGCCCGGTAGGAGAGCGCCATGATCCAGATGCGTTCGATCCTCGACGTGGCGGACAACTCCGGGGCGCGGAAGCTGTCGATGATCCTCCCCCTGGGCGGATCCACCGGCCGCTACGCCGGCCTCGGGGACGTCATCACCGCCAACGTCAAGGAGTCGGCCCCCGACGCGCCGGAAGCGGCGAAGAAGGGCAAGGTCGTGAAGGCCGTCATCGTGCGCACCACGAAGGAGACGCGCCGCCGCGACGGCTCGTACATCCGCTTCGACCGTAACGCCGCGGTGCTGATCAACGACGCCGGGGAGCCGGTCGGCACGCGCGTGTTCGGCCCCGTCGCCCGCGAGCTGCGCGACAAGAAGTTCATGAAGATCATCTCGCTCGCGCCGGAGGTGGTCTAGCCATGGCGGCGGTAGCGACGAAGACGCGCATCAACCTGAAGAAGAACGACGTGGTGCTGGTGATCGCGGGGCGCGACGCCGGCAAGCAGGGGAAGATCCTGAAGGTCATCCCGGAGAAGAACCGCGTGGTCGTGCAGGGTGTGGCCTTCGTGAAGAAGCACACCAAGCCGAACCCGCAGCGGAACATCAAGGGCGGCATCGCGGAGCGCGAAGGCGCCATCCACGCGAGCAACGTGATGGTGCTCTGCGGGGAGTGCGGCAAGCGCACCCGCATCGGCCACAAGCTGCTCGCGGACGGCAAGAAGGTCCGCGTGTGCCGCCATTGCGAAGGAGCGCTGGACAAGTGAGCCCGAAGGACGACAAGGACGGCGAAAAGGCCGACAAGGCCGACAAGGCCGCGCGGGCGGCCAAGTCCGAGAACCCGGAGCGCGCCGAGAAGGCGGCCAAGGCCAAGGCGGAGAAGGGCGAGCGCGCGGTCGAGGCCGAGAAGGTCGGCCGGGCCAAGGCGGCGGCCAGCGCAGCCAAGGCGGAAGCCGCGGCCAGCGCGAAGCCGAAGGCGCCCAAGGAGACCGAGGCCGAGCGCAAGCCGGCCCGGATCAAGGAGAGCTACGTCAAGGAAGTGGTGCCGCGCCTCATGAAGGAGCGCGAGTACCCGAACGTGATGGCGGTGCCGCGCCTCAAGAAGATCGTCGTCAACATGGGCGTCGGCGAGGCCACGCAGAACATCAAGCTCCTCGACGCGGCCATGGACGAGCTCGGCCGCATCACGGGGCAGCGCCCGGCGATGCGCCGCTCGCGCAAGTCGATCGCCGCCTTCAAGCTGCGCGCCGGGATGCCCATCGCGGCCACCGTCACGCTGCGCGGCGACCGCATGTACGAGTTCGTGGACCGTCTCTTCAACGTGGCGCTCCCGCGCGTGCGCGACTTCCGCGGAGTTCCCACCAACGCGTTCGACGGCCGCGGCAACTACACGCTGGGGCTGAAGGACCAGATCATCTTCCCCGAGGTCGACTACGCCAAGGTCGACAAGCTGCGCGGCATGAACGTCACCTTCGTGACCTCCGCCCGCACCGACGAGGAGAGCCAGCTGCTCCTCAAGTACCTCGGGATGCCGTTCAAGTCCGCGCAGGAGGGTCGCTAGTGGCCAAGCTCTCGCTCATCGCCAAGGCGGCGCGGACCCCAAAGTTCGCCGTCCGCAAGTACACGCGCTGCCGCTCGTGCGGCCGCCCGCGTGGATATCTGAGGAAGTTCCAGTTGTGCCGCATCTGCTTCCGGTTGAAGGCGCTCTCGGGAGACATCCCGGGCGTGATCAAGGCCAGTTGGTAGCCGCGAGCGCCGAGAGGTATTCCAGATGAACATGACCGATCCCGTCGCGGACATGATCACTCGGATCCGAAATGGGGTCCGGGCGAAGCTGCCCAAGGTGGACGTCCCCTCGTCGAAGCTGAAGATGGAGATCGCCCGCATCCTCAAGGATGAGGGCTACATCACCAACTTCCGCCTCACGGAGGACAACAAGCAGGGCGTGCTCCGCGTCTTCCTGAAGTACGGCCCGGGCATGGAACGGGTCATCACCGACCTGCAGCGGGTCAGCCGGCCAGGCTGCCGGATCTACTGCGGCAAGGACGAGATCCCCCGCGTCTACGGGGGGCTGGGCATCAACATCCTGTCCACCTCCCGCGGGCTCATGACCGGACGATCCGCCGCGCGCGAAGGCGTGGGCGGCGAGATCCTCGTCAACGTCTGGTAAGGAGCGCATCCAAATGTCTCGCGTCGGACGCAAAGTCATCCCCATCCCGAAGGACGTGAAGGTCCAGATCGAGAAGAGCTCCCTCCAGGTGCAGGGGCCGAAGGGGAAGCTCACCACCCCCGTGCCCCCGGGCATCTCCTTCAAGCTCGAAGGCGGAGAGCTCACCGCGAGCCGGTTGAACGACGAACGGCAGCAGCGGGCCTTCCACGGGCTCGCGCGCGCGCTCGCCAACAACGCGATCCGCGGCGTGACGGAGGGATTCTCCAAGGAGCTCGACATCGTCGGTGTCGGCTTCAAGGCCGCGGTGGAGGGCAACAAGGTCGTGTTCGCCCTCGGCTACTCGCACCCCGTGGTGTTTCCCATTCCGGAAGGGATCAAGGTCGCCGTCGACCCCAAGGCCAACCGGGTGACGGTGTCCGGCATCGACCGCCAGCGCGTCGGCCAGGTCGCGGCCGAGATCCGCGGCCTGCGCAAGCCGGA
>JANMPI010000107.1:0-3593 GCA_031369785.1 Acidobacteriota bacterium | reverse complement strand
CCGACCAACCCGCTGATGAAGGTGTGCGACATCGCGGCCCTGGCCGAGGTCGCCCATCGGCGCGGGGCCCTGCTCGTGGTGGACAACACCTTCATGAGCCCCTACTTCCAGCGGCCGCTGGCGCTCGGGGCCGACATCGTCGTGCACTCGACCACGAAGTTCCTGAACGGCCACTCCGACAGCGTGGGCGGCGTGGCGATCGTGAAGGCAAAGGCGCACGCGGAGTGGCTGCAGTACTACCAGAACGCGGCGGGCGCGATCCTGTCCCCGTTCGACTCGTGGCTGACGCTGCGCGGCACCAAGACCCTCGCCGTGCGCATGCCGCGCCACGAGGAGAACGGCCAGCGCATCGCCGTCCACCTGCGCGAGCAGCGCGGCGTGCGCAAGGTGTACTGGCCCGGGTTCACCGACCATCCCGGGCACGAGGTCCACAAGCGGCAGGCCACGGGGTTCGGCGCGCTCATCTCGTTCGACCTCGGGAGCCGCGAGGCCGCCGATCGCCTGCTGCGCGCGGTCCGGCTGTGCTCGCTCGGGGAAAGCCTCGGCGGCATCGAGACGCTGATCTCGCATCCCGCGACGATGACGCACGCCGGCTACACGCCGGCCGAGCGCCAGGCGCTCGGGATCGGCGACGGGCTGGTGCGGATCAGCGTCGGCTGCGAGGACGCGGAAGACCTGATCGCCGACCTCGACCGGGGTATCGCCGCCATCTAGTAGACAGTTCAGGGGGGGGAACCCACGGTGTCCCACCCCCCTGCGCGCTTCGCGCTACCCCCCAGTCGCTCGCTCGAGCGAAGCTCTCGCTCGCTAACTGGTCACTCCGGCTCGGGGACGATCCGCGCCAGTGCGTTCCACTGCGCCCGCGTGAGCGCGACCACGGAAAGCCGTGGCTGTCGCAGCAACGGGCTCTCGGCAAAGACGGCCCGCGTGCGCAGCTCGGCCAGGGTGACCGGCCGCGGAAGCCGCCCGGTGGGCTCGAGGTCGACCACCACCAGCTTCGGGTCCCGCGCCTTCGGGTCCGGATACGCGGCGCGCTTCACGAGCGCGGTCCCCACCACCGCCTTCTCGTCCCCCGTGTGATAGATGAAGGCCGCGTCGCCTTCCTTCATCTTGCGGAGGTTCGCGAGCGCGGCGGGGTTCTTCACCCCGTCCCACGTCGCGCGGCCCTCCTTCTCCAGGTCGTCGTAAGCGTAGGTCGACGGCTCCGTCTTCAAGAGCCACATCGGCGCCTCCCCACCGGATCATATCCCCCTTGACAGGGGCCCGGGCGTCTGCGAGTCTTACAGTGCATTTCATGTATTGCACTGCAAGATGACGGTGGAAGCGATCCAGGCCCGCATCCGCGAGACGCTGGCCCGTCAGCGAAAGCTGGTCGCGGCGCTCCTCCGGCTGCGGGAGCAGCTGGACGGCTCGCTCTTCATCCGCTACGGGCAGTGCGGCAAGGCGGTTTGCGCGTGCCGCGGCCTTGGGCCGCGCCACGGCCCCTATTACGTGCTCTCCACGCGCAGCGGCGGGCGGGGCTCGTTCTCCTACCTCGACGGCCCGACGGCGCAAAAGGCGCGGCCGCGGGTCGAGCGCTACCGGGCCTTCCGCGCCGGCCTCAAGGACCTGCAGCAGGTGAACGGGGCGCTGGTCACCCTCCTGCGCCGCTACCAGCAGGCCCGGCTGCGGAAGACGGTCCGCCGGCTGGGCCTGCCCGCTCCGACGAAAACGGCGTGATCCACGCCACCCGCGGCGGTATAGTGCCTGCTGAAGCATGCTGCGCGGAGACCAGGCGGACGTGATCACCGGGCGTGACGAGCGGGGCGATTCCGGCCTCCGGAAGAAGGCGGCCGGCCTCGCGTCCGCCATCGCGCTCATCGCACTTCTCGTCGGATCGCTCTTCGGCGACCGCGGAATCCTGCACCTGATGGCGCAGCGCGAGCGCGCGGTCGTCCTCGCCCGCGAGCTCGACACCCTGCGCGACGAGAACGAGCGCCTCGGCCGGGACATCGCGGCGCTCCGCTCCGACCCCGCGGCCATCGAGCGCATCGCGCGCGAGGAGCTCGGCTACGCGCGGCCCGGAGAGACCGTCTTCCTCATCCGCGAGCCGCCGCCGGCCGGCGCGCGTTGACGAGACGGCGCGCGGAGTGTTGACACCCGCCGGGACATGGCGGATAGAATGACCGCTCTTTTCGAGAACGCCCCGAAACCGCGCAACCGACCGCGCTACCGGAAGAGGTGAGTCGATGGGAAAGCCGATGACCAAATCGAAGATCGTGGCCGCGCTGGCCGAGGAAGTCGACATCCCGAAGAAGACGTCGGCCGCCTACCTGGAGGCGCTGGCGGGGATGGCGCATCGCGAAGCCAAGAACGGATTCACGATTCCGGGCGTGGGGAAGCTCGTGGTTCGCAGCTACAAGGCGCGCGTGGGACGCAATCCGCAGACGGGCGAGGAGATGAAGATCCCGGCCCGGCGGCGGCTGAAGTTCGTCGTGGCCAAGGCCGCGAAGGACGCCGCACTTCCCGGCGGCAAGTAGAGCCGAAGAGAGCCGCGTTTCGCCCGGCGCCTCACGACCCCCGCTCGCGGGGCGCCGGGTCCCCGATGCCCGATCTCAGGGCAGCTGCCGGATGGCCTCGGCCAGCCCGGCGACCCAGTCCTCGAAAGGCGCTTCGGCTTCCACCACGATCTCGAGCTTGCCGCCGGGCATCCGGCGCACGCGGCCGGGATGGCGCGGCCGCAACGGGATGACGAGCATCTCACGATGGATCCCCAGCGCATCGGTCACTTCGAAGATCCGCGTGATCTCGCGGATGGTCACCGCCTCCAGCACGTCCACCTCGTTTCAGGTCGAGGGCGCCGCTCCTCGGCGGCGGCCGCCGCCTTCCTGCGGGTAGTGTAGTAGGCGATGGCGACCGAAGCCGTGCCGCGGACGATCGAAGCGGCCGAACAGCAGGTGATGGCGGTGATCCGGGCCCTGGCCTCGGAGGTCGGGGGCGCGCGGGCGGCCCGCGCGGTCACGCCCACGGCGTCCCTCGACCGCGACATCGGGCTCGGCAGCCTCGAGAAGGTCGAGCTGCTCGTGCGCCTCGAGGCCGCGTTCGACCGCCCGTTCGACGACCGTTACCTGGCGCTCGACACGCCGCGCGAGTTCGCGCGCCTCCTCGTCCAGGGCGGCGTCGAGCCCGCCGCGCCCGCCGCGCCCGCGCCGGCGGAAGTCCTGGCCCCGGCCACTCCGGCAGCGGCGGTGCGCACGATCCACGAGTCGCTGTGGTCGCGCGCCGACGAGCACCCGTCGCGGCCGCACGTCTATCTGCGCGAGGACGACGGCACGGAGACCGTCATCACGTACGGCCAGCTGCGGGCGGAGGCGTCGGCGGTTGCCGGCGGCCTGCGCGAGCGGGGGGTGCGCCGCGGCGACACCGTAGCCCTCATGCTTCCCACCGGCCTCGATTTCCTGGCCGCCTTCCACGGCATCCTCCTCGCCGGCGGCATTCCCGTCCCCATCTACCCTCCCGCCCGCCTCGATCGCCTCGAGGAGTACGCGGCGCGGCAGTCGGCGATCCTGGCCGACGCGGGGGTCACGGTCCTGATCACCGTCGCGCGCGCGCGC
>JANMPI010000096.1:0-5474 GCA_031369785.1 Acidobacteriota bacterium | reverse complement strand
GCAGAACCTCGGCCTCCTCGACGCGCTCGCGGCGCGGGTGGCGCATGGAAGCGGCGACGGCGATCTCGCCTTCCTGCGCAAGGCCGCGGCCGCCGGCGGACCGGCCCTCGCGGAGGGAATCGTCTTGCGGTCCGCCCCCGGGGCGTCGCCCCGCCTGCGCGCGCTCCTCGGGGACGGCGAGGCGCAAACGTCATGACCGCCTTCCTGTGCTTGGTGGTTTCCGTCGCGGTGCAGGTCTGCTTCGCCTACCTCGTCACCACCTACGCGATGTTCTTCGCGCTCTTCGTCTTCGCCGCCTTCGAGAACGTCCGCCGCCGCCGCGAGGCGCGCGTCGAGGACTACGCGTTGCTCGCGGAATCGCGCTTCACGATTCCCGTCTCCGTCATCATCCCCGCGTACAACGAGGCGCCGGTCATCCTCGCCGCCCTGCGCTCCGCGCTTGCCTTCGAGTACGCGGAGTTCGAGGTCATCGTGGTGAACGACGGCTCCCGGGACGACACGGTGGCGCGGATCGTAGACGCCTATGCGCTGCGTCCGTTCGAGGTCTTCCACCGCCGCGTGCTCCCCACGGAGGCGGTCCGCGCCGTGCTGCGCTCCGACCGCGACCCGCGGCTGCTGGTGGTCGACAAGGCCAACGGCGGCAAGGCGGACGCGCTCAACGCGGGGCTGAACCTCGCGCGCTACCGGTACGTCTGCTGTCTCGACGGCGACACCGTGTACGAGCCGGACGCCCTGCTCAAGGGGATGCGCCTCGCCGTCGCCGATCCCGCGCGCGTGGTCGGGGTCACGAGCGTGATCTCGGTGGCGTCGCACCCCGAGACGCACCTCAGCCGCGGGGAGCGGGCGCGCACGCTCGACCGGTCGCTGCTCTCGAACTTCCAGCACCTCGACTACCTGCGCTCGTTCCTGAACACGCGCTCGGCGTGGAGCCGCCTCGACTTCATGCTCTGCGCCGTGGGCGCGTTCATGATCTGGCGCCGCGACCTCGTGGTGGAGATGGGCGGCTTCTCGCGCGAGTTCACCTGCGAGGACATCGAGATGACGTTCCGCGTGTACGAGCGCCTCCTGCGCGAGGGCCGCCCGTGCAAGATCGTCGCCCTCCCCGACACCGTGGCCACCACCGAGGGGCCGGACCGGATCACCCGCCTCATCAGCCAGCGCGCGCGCTGGCAGCGCGTGATCCTGGAGACGGTGTGGCATTACCGGCGCATGCTGCTGAACCCGCGTTACGGCGCGGTGGGCATGCTCGGGATGCCGTTCTATCTCGTCACCGAGTGCGTCGCGCCGTTCTTCGAGCTCGCGGCCGCCGTCACCCTCGTGCTCGCCGTCGTCCTGCGCGTGTTCGACGCCTGGGAGTTCGCCGCCTTCGTGGCCGCCATCTCGCTCCTGAACGCATGCTTCACCGTGGCCGCGCTGGTCGTGCAGGACCGCCTGATGCGCGAGATGGAATGGCGCGACCTGCTGCGCCTCGTCCTCGTGAGCCCGCTGGAGATGATCCTGTACCGCCCGTGGCTCACCCTCGCGCGCCTCAAGGGGACGATCGACCTCGTCCGCGGGCGGAAGGGATGGAACAAGTTCGACCGCAACCCGCGGACCGCGCCCGCGCGCTGACGGCTAGGCCGGGGGGATGGACGGGCTCGCACGGCGGCCGGCGAGAGTCGCCACGACGCCCGCCAGCTCCAGCGGCTCCACCGGCTTCGGCCGATGGAGAATCGACTTCAGTCCCACCGCGCTAACCGGCCAGGGCGCGGCGGATCGCCGCCACGAGGTCCTCGATCGTGCACGGCTTGGCGAGGAATTCGTCGCAGCCGGCGGCGATGGCCACGTCGCGATAGTGGTCGAGCGCGTGCGCGGAGAGCACGATGATGGGGATGTCGCGGGTGCGCTCGCCGGTCTTCAGGCGGCGGGTGGCCTCCCATCCGTTCAGCCCCGGCATGGCGAGGTCCATGACGATCACCGACGGAAGGTCGTCGGCGGCGGCAAGGGCCTCCGTTCCGTCCGCGGCGAGACGGACCTCGAAGCCGCAGCGGGTCAGCAGCTCCTCGTACATGAGCCGGGTGTCGTCGTTGTCGTCGACGATGAGGATGACCGGCGCCGACTCGGGCGCCGGAGTCGTCACGTCCGCCCGCCGAGCGACGCCACGACCGCGACCAGCTCCGCGGGATCGACCGGCTTGGCCACGTGGAGCTGGAAGCCCGCGGAGAGCGCCTTCATCCGGTCCTCCAGCCGACCGTACGCGGTGAGCGCCGCTGCCTGCGTCCGCCCGCCCTTGTCGGCGGGAAGCGCCCTGATCCTGCGGATGAGGTCGTACCCGTCCTCGTCGCGCATGGAGATGTCGCTCAGCAGGACGTCGGGGCGCTCGTCCTCGACCATCGCGACCGCCTCCGCGGCCGACGCGGCGGCGTGGACGGTCGCCCCCCGCTCCTCGAGGAACGCGGCGATCAGGGCGCGGGCGTCGGGCTCGTCGTCGACCACCAGCACGCGCAGGCCGTCGAGCCGCGGAGCTGCCGCCATCCCTTCCTGCGGAGCGCGCCCGAGGGGAGCGACCCGCCCCTCGCCGACGTCCACGTAGGGCAGGCGGATCAGGAACACCGCGCCCTGGTCCCGCCCCTCGCTGCGCGCCTCCACGTTGCCGCCGTGCATCTCGACGATGTGGCGGACGATGGAGAGGCCGAGCCCGAGGCCGGTCTGGCGTCGCGATTCGGACCCGCTGCCCTGGCGGAACCGCTCGAAGAGGTGGGGCAGCAACGCGGGGTCGATGCCCGCCCCGGTGTCGCCTACGGTCAGGATGTAGTCGTCTTCGCGGCGCGTGAGACCGACCGTCACCCTGCCGCCGGGGGGGGTGAACTTGATCGCGTTCGACAGCAGATTCCAGACCACCTGCTGAAGGCGGTCGGGGTCGCCGACGGTGAGAGGCAGGTCTCCGTCGACCGCGAGCTGCAGGTCGACCTTGCGCGCCGCCGCCATGGGGGCCGCGGTGTCGCGCGCCGCTTCCGCCACCTTCACCAGATCCACCGACCGCATCTCGACGTGGAACTTGCCGGCGACGATGCGCGAGACGTCCAGGATGTCCTCGATGAGCTGATTCTGCGCCTTCGCGTTGCGGTCGATGGTCTCGATGGCGCGCGCGCGCGTCGCTTCGTCCAGCTCGCTGGTGCGGAGCATGTGCGCCCAGCCCACGATGGCGGACAGCGGCGTGCGGAGCTCATGGGACAGCAGGGCCAGGAACTCGTCCTTGGTGCGGCCATCCTCGCGGGCCTGCTCCAGGAGGCGGGCGCGCTCCTCGTCGGCGAGGCGCCGGTCGCCCATGTCGCGGGCGAAGACGTTGAAGGTGTAGAACCCCCATGCCTTCACCACCGTCACCGACAGCTCGAGGGGGAAGCGCGTGCCGTCGCGGCGGATCCCCTCCGTCTCCGTCGTCCGGTCGACCCACGGCGCGGCGTTGGTCTCGAAGTACCGCTCCATGTCCTTGTAATGCGCGGCGCGCAACTCCGGGGCGAGGACGAGATCGGCGAAGCGCTGGCCGATTGCTTCCTCCGCCGTCCACCCGAACGTCTTCTCGGCCTGCCGGTTCCAGTAGGTGAGGACGTCGGTCGCGTCCATGGAGACCACGGCGTCGAGCGCGCCGTCGAGGATCAGCTTCAGGTGCGCTTCGCTCTCGCGGAGTGCCAGCTCCCGGCGCAGGAAGACCATCTCGAGGTTCGTGTGCACGCGAAGGTGGAGCTCGCGCTCGGAGAACGGCTTCAGGACGAAGTCGTTGGCGCCCGCCTCCAGCGCGCGCAGCCGGTCCGCTTCCTCCATGAGGCCGGAGACGGCGATGATCGGGACCGCGCTCGTCCGCGCTTCGGCGCGCAGGGCGCGGATCATCTCGTAGCCGTCCATCTCGCCCATCGCGAGGTCGGTGAGGATCAGGTCGGGCGTGCTGCGGCTCACGCGCTCGAGTCCCTCGCGCCCGTTGGCGGCTACTTCCACGTTCCAGTGCTCGGCGAGGAGCATCTCGAGGACGCGCCGCATCTTGGGGTCGTCCTCGACCACGAGCAGGCGCGCCCGGCGCGAGCGCCGGTCCTTGCGCGCTTCCCTCTGCATGGGCGCCGTCAGTGCCAAGAAATCCTCCCGTTTTCCATCATACGTTCGGCCGGTCTGGCGGTTGCCCGGGCCATTGGCTATTCTCCAAGGCGCCCATGTCGACCCCGGAATCCGCCCACCGCTACATGGGGCTGGCCCTCGACCAGGCGCGCCGGGCGCTCGCCGCGGGGGAGGTCCCGATCGGCGCCGTCCTCGTCTCCGCGGCGGGGACGGTGATTGGGGAGGGATGGAACCGCCCGATCGGGGCCGCCGATCCCACCGCCCACGCGGAGATCGTCGCCTTGCGGAGTGCCGCCGCCGCGGCCTCCAACTATCGGCTGCCGGGGACCACGCTGTACGTGACCCTCGAGCCCTGCCTGATGTGCGTCGGAGCGCTGGTGGGCGCACGGGTGGCCGCGGTCGTCTACGGTGCTTCGGAGCCGAAGTGGGGAGCGATCGAATCGATCGTCCGGATCGCGACGGTCGCGGCCAACCATCGCTTCATGGTGACGCGCGGCGTCCGGGAGGAAGAATGCCGCGCGCTGGTCGTGGACTTCTTCAAGGCGAAGCGTGCAAACCCCGCGTGCTAGAATCGCCGGTCGGGAGAGGTACGCAAGTGGTTGAAGCGGGCAGTCTCGAAAACTGCTATACCCGAAAGGGTATCGTGGGTTCGAATCCCACCCTCTCCGCCAACCCGGGCTAGCCCCGGCGGCTCGCCTCCGCCGCGGTCGCGAGGCCGGCGACGAGCTGCTCCACGTCGGCGAGCTCGACCGGCTTCACCAGGTGGTGGTCGAACCCGGCGGCGGTCGTCCGTTGCCGATCCGACGCCTGGCCGTCCGACTTTGGAATTTCGCGGCTGGCGGAGAGAGAGGGATTCGAACCCTCGGAGGAGTTACCCCCTCACATGATTTCCAGTCATGCCGATTCAGCCTCTCTCGCATCTCTCCTGATTCAGGGGGGTGCACGAGAGAGAAAGCCACCCCCCTGGACCCCCCCGGTCGCTCGGCGGCGAAATGAATTCGCCGCCTCGCTTCTGTGGCGGTCTGTTGCGGAATACCAAGTATAAGCGGCGGACAGCCGAGGTGCTAAAGTAGCCTCTGGGTCGGCCGGACGTGGATCCCGGCCCTGCGCAACACGAGTCGCCCAACCCCGCCAGGCCCGGATGGGAGCACCGGTCCGGCGATCCTCGGGTGTGCCGCAGGAAAGCCGGGGTTCACGTCGGGCCGGCCCGCAACCGCACCCTTCCACTTCCCATGTCCTACCTCGTCCTCGCCCGCAAGTACCGGCCCACCACCTTCGACGAGGTGGTCGGGCAGGAGACCGTCACCCGCACGCTCCGGAACGCGCTCGCCTCCGGGCGCATCGGCCACGCGTTCCTGCTCTCCGGCGCCCGCGGGGTGGGGAAGACG
>JANMPI010000090.1:0-4455 GCA_031369785.1 Acidobacteriota bacterium | reverse complement strand
CCTTGACCTTCTCCTTGTCGACGCGCTTGGCGGCCTTTTCACGGGCCCGCTCCTGGCGCGCGATTTCCTTCTGACGCTTTGCGAAGGTGGCTCTTCCCTTGTTGGCCATAGGCAACGCTCCTGACGGGACGAAGGCCCCGCCGACGCAGAACGCAGGAGTTTATCACGTCGAGCGTCTCGCGCCGAAGTGAATCCGGCGCTCGCCGCTGCTGTTCCTTCGGCTTTGCGTGTTACGGTCCCCGCGATGCCGAAGCGTGACCAGACGCCGCCGCGCGAGGAGAGCCGGCTCGTCTACTCGACGGACGGCGGGATGACGGCCGGCATCGAGCCGGCGCGCCGGGAAGCGCCGCCCGCGTCGTCGAAGAAGCCGCCGGCGACCGGCGGCGGCAAGGGCATCCGCGTCCGGCTCGAGCGGCGGCCCGGCGGCCGCGACATCACGACCGTGCTCGGCGTCCCGGGATCGCCGGAGGCGATCGCCGCCCTCGCCCGCGACCTCCGCGCGGCCTGCGGCGCCGGCGGCACCGTGCGCGACGGCGTCATCGAGCTGCAGGGCGACCAGGTCGACAAGGTGCGCACCGCGCTCGAGGCTCGCGGCATCAAGTCGCGGTGACTGGCCTAATATCGGCGGATGCCGATAGAACCTGCTGATCCGTTCCGCGCCGATCTCCTGGCCGGCAAGACGACCATCATCACCGGCGGAGGGACCGGCCTCGGGCGCTCGATGGCGCTGCGCCTGGCCGTTCTGGGCGCGCGCGTCGCGGTGCTCGGCCGCAGACCGGAGCCGCTCGAGGAAACCGCGGCCGCCATCCGCGCCAAAGGCGGCGCCGCCGCCGCGGTCCCCTGCGACGTGCGCGATCCCGATGGCGTGGCCGCCGCCTTCGATCGCGTCACGTCCGAGCTCGGGGCGCCCAACCAGCTGATCAACAACGCGGCCGGCAACTTCCTCTGCGCGTCCGAGGACCTGACCCCGAACGGCTTCAACTCCGTGGTGCAGATCGTGCTCTACGGCACGTTCCACTGCACGCGCGAGCTCGGCCGACGGCTGATTGCGGACCAGCGCACGGGCGAGGTCCTTTCGATCACGACCAACTACGCGGAGAGCGGCTCCGCATTCGTCCTTCCCTCCGCGGTGGCCAAGGCCGGCGTCCTCGCCCTCACGCGTTCGCTCGCCGTCGAATGGGCGACGTATGGCATCCGCCTGAACGCCATCGCGCCCGGCCCCTTCCCCACCGAAGGCGCCTTCAGTCGCCTGATGCCGGGATCGGAGATGGAGAAGCAGGCGCGGCGCCGCATCCCTTCACGGCGCTTCGGCGAGCACTGGGAGCTCACCAACCTGGTCGCCTATTTGATGAGCGACGCCAGCCCGTACCTGACCGGCGACCTCGTCACCATCGACGGCGGCGAGGCGCTCTTCTCTGGCCAGGAGTTCGCGGGCTTCGCGCACCTCGATCGCGCGGCCGCGAAGCAGGTGATGGAGTCGATGAAGCCGAAGAAATCGTAGAGGGACCCCGCACGCGCGATGCGGCGGACGACGCTTCGACGATGAAATGTCGCCGCTGATCGCGCTAGCGGGCGGCCTGCGACTGCAGCGCGTAGCCGATCTGCTTGTACAGCACGCGCGCGCCGACGTTGCCGTCCCACTCCGAGCCGGAGGGATCGGGCGCGACTTCGCAAAGGTCGAGGCCGACGATGCGCCGCCCCGTTTCCACCACCGCGCGCATCAGCGCCGACACCTCGGGAAACGAGAGCCCGCCCAGCACCGGCGTTCCCGTGTGGGGGCAGAGCGCGGGATCGAGACCGTCGATGTCGAACGACAGGTAGACGTCGCGCGGGAGAGCGGCGGCGATGCGATGAGTGATGCGGCTCCACGCCTCGCCGTCGAAGAGCTGCCGTCGGATGTCGGGGTCGAAGAAGGTGACCAGGCGATCGGCGCTCGCGCTCATGAGCGCGTCCTCGTCATCCGAGTAGTCACGGATCCCGACCTGCACGATGCGCGACACCGCGGGCAGGTCGCGCAGCACGTTGAACATGATCGACGCGTGCGACCAGCGGAAGCCCTCGTAGGCGTCGCGGAGGTCAGCATGCGCGTCGAGGTGAAGGACCCCCATCCCCGGATACGCTTCCGCCGCCGCGCGGATGGCGCCGTACGGCACCGAGTGATCGCCGCCCAGCACTCCGACGAGCTTCCCGGCCGCGCCGAGGCGCCGCGCCTCGTCGTAGACCCAGCGGTTCATCCGGTCGCCGAGGGCGTCGACGGTCGCGATCGCCGCCTCGTGGGCGGGGCTGCCGTCGGATCCTCCCGCCGCGATGACCGGCGCCGCCACGCGGCGCCCTTCGTCGCTCCACGCGCGCACCTCGTCCGGGATCGGCAGCATCGCGATCCCGCCGCGGTACGGGCGCCCGGTCTCGCGATCGAGGTGATCCACCTGGCGGCTCGCCTGCAGCACCGCCGCCGGGCCGTTGGCGGTGCCGGCGCCGTAGGAGACGGTCGCCTCCCAGGGCACCGGGATGATGACGACGCGCGCATCCTCGGGTGTCGAGGGAAGCCCGTATAACCCGCCGCTGGCCGCGGGCGCGCTGGGATCGAAGGTCGACATGAGTCCGAGTATAGCAATCGGGTTTGACGCGGCCTCCGAAGAGGCCCGTTTCTTGCTTTCCCCCCACCCCGGAGAGATCAGCGCGGGGTCCCAGCCATCGTGATCCCCGACTCATCAATGACTTACATCGTTACTTCGCACCGGGTCGCTGTAGAAAACGCCGTCCAGGAGCGTGCAAAACTCACATATGGGGCCCCATACGCAGTCCTCTGATCCTGCTCAAGTCCCCGCCGCCGGGTCCCTTCATCTCCTTCTGGTGGAAGACGACGACGACACGCGCGACCTCATGACTCTCGCCCTCCGCGGCGCGGGGTTCGAGGTCCAGGCCGCCGGATCCGGCCGGGAAGCCCTCGACCTGCTGGCCGCGACCCCCTACGACCTTCTCGTCACCGACTACGACATGCCGGGGATGACGGGGACGGAAATGCTGCAGATCGCCGCCGAGCGCGGCATCGTGCGCGACGCGCGTCCCCTCATCGTCACCGCGCACCCCAGCCCCAAGGGGACCGAGGGGTTTACCGTGGTCCGCAAGCCGCTCGATCTCGCGCGCTTCGTCGCCATGCTCCGGTCGTTCCACGCCACCGGCGCCGCGAGCCCCCGCGGCAACCAGGAGACGAACTGACCGCCTGACCTGGCGGCCTCCCCCGTCGCCGCCGTCGTTTCCCCGCGTTTGACAGCCGGCGAATCCCGCGGCTACGCTCGAATTGCCGGTCCCCCGAAGCGCCTTCTTCCCGTCCCACATGGAAATGAATCCCGTCACCGAAGCCGACCCGATCACCGGATTGCCGGCGGTCCCCGTCGCCGACCGCCTGCCGGTGCGGTCGCAGCTGCACGGCGAGGAGCGGACCGACGACTACTTCTGGCTGCGCGACAAGCCGAACCCGCGGGTGGCCGCGTACCTCGAGGCGGAGAACGCTTACGCGGACGCGGTGATGAAGCCCACGGAGCCGCTGCAGGCCGCGCTCTACAAGGAGATGCTGGCCCGCATCCAGGAGACCGATCTCTCCGTCCCCTATCGCGAAGGCGCGTACTGGTACTACGCGCGCACGGAGGAGGGCAAGCAGTACCCGATCCTCTGCCGCAAGCGCGGGCAGGACGGTGCGGAGGAGGTCATCCTCGACGAGAACGCGCTCGCCGCGGGCCTCCCGTTCTTCTCCCTCGGGTCGCTCGTGGTGAGCGACGACGGCCGCTACCTCGCCTACACCACCGACGTCACCGGGTTCCGCGACTACACGCTCTACCTGAAGGACCTGCGCGACGGCACGCTGCTGCCGTTCACGGTCGAGAAGGCGGGGTCGCTGGCGTGGGCGGCGGACAACCGCACGCTCTTCTACACCGTCGACGACGCCGCCAAGCGGCCGTATCGCGTCTATCGCCACCGCCTCGGCGAGACCGCGGACGCAGTCGTCTACGAAGAGGGCGACGAGCTCTTCCGCGCGTACGTGGGGCGGACGCGGAGCCGCGCGTACGTGCTGCTCGGCAGCGGCAGCCACACCACGACCGAGTGGTGGTTCCTGGCCGCGTCGACCCCCGACGGCGCCTTCCGGATGGTGGCCCCGCGCGAGCACGAGCACGAGTACGACGTCGACCATCACGGCGACTCGTTCTACATCCGCACCAACGATCAGGGGCGCAACTTCCGCCTGGTGAAGGCCGGGGTCGCGAGCCCCGGGCGCGAGAGCTGGGTCGAGGTGGTGCCGCACCGGCCGGGGACGATGCTGGAGGGGATCGAGATCTTCCGCGATCACTACGTGCTCCTCGACCGCACGCAAGGGCTCGAGGAGCTGCGCGTGACCGAGTTCGCGAGCGGGGCCACGCACCTCGTCACCTTCCCCGAGCCCGCGTATTCCGTCTTCAC
>JANMPI010000084.1:0-1801 GCA_031369785.1 Acidobacteriota bacterium | reverse complement strand
AAGGGGACCCCAGGACCAGCCGGTTCCGGATTCCCGTCATGGGGCTCGGAGGCGGCGGAAGACGGATCCAAGACTGGCCGGACGGCGCTGCCGCACGTGCCAAGTTGGAGAGAGAACAATGATTCAGATGCAATCCATTCTCGACGTCGCCGACAACACCGGCGCGCGCTCGGTGATGTGTATCAAGGTGCTCGGCGGCTCCAAGCGGCGCTATGCGGGCATCGGGGACATCATCAAGGTCAGCATCAAGAGTGCTGCGCCGCGCGGCCGCGTGAAGAAGGGCGAGGTCTACAGCGCCGTGGTGGTGCGAACCGCCCACGGCGTGCGCCGCCCCGACGGCTCGGTGATCAAGTTCGACACCAATGCCGCCGTGCTGCTGAACCCCAAGCTCGAGCCGATCGGCACGCGCATCTTCGGGCCCGTCACACGGGAACTGCGCACCGAGCGCTTCATGAAGATCGTGTCGCTCGCGCCGGAAGTCCTCTAGGAGCCGAACATGCAGAAGATCCGCAAGGGCGACCAGGTGGTCGTCACCACCGGCAGGGAGAAAGGCAAGCGCGGCTCCGTGCTGCGCGTCTTCGAATCGGGCAAGGTCCTGGTCGAGGGCGTGAACCGCGTGAAGAAGCATCAGCGGCCGAATCCCGTCAAGGGCCAGACCGGCGGCATCATCGACAAGGAGATGCCGGTTCAAATCTCCAATGTGATGCTCGTCAATCCGGCCACCGGCAAGGGCGACCGGGTTGGATTCAAGTTCCTGGAGGCGCAAGGCGGGGCTATCCCGCGCAAGGTGCGCTTCTTCAAGTCCAACGGCGAAGTCGTGGACGTCTGAAGGATAGACATGGCCAGAGAAGACAAATCCGACAAGGACGCGAAGGGCAAGGGCAAGGGCAAGGGGGGCAAGGAGAAGGACGCCAAGCCGGCGGGCAAGCCGCAGGCCGCCGATGCCAAGCCCGCCGCCAAGGAAGCCAAGGCGCCGAAGCAGCCCAAGGGCGACAAGGCGGTCGAGCGCCAGGCTGCCCCCACCCAGCCCGCGCGCCTGCATGTGCACTACAACGACAACGTCGTGCCGGCGCTCATGAAGCAGTTCGGCTACAAGACGAAGATGCAGGTTCCGCGCATCGCGAAGATCACGCTCAACATGGGTGTGGGCGAGGCCGTGGCCGACAAGAAGGTGCTCGACAACGCCGCCGCCGATCTCAACAAGATCGCGGGCCAGAGGCCGGTGATCACCAAATCGCGCAAGTCGATCGCGACCTTCAAGATCCGCAACGGCTACCCGGTCGGAACCATGGTGACGCTGCGCGCGCGGCGCATGTACGAGTTCCTCGACCGCCTGGTGACGATCGCGCTGCCGCGCGTACGCGATTTCCGCGGAGTCTCGGTCCGCGCCTTCGACCAGCGCGGCAACTACAACATGGGCATCAAGGAACAGATCATCTTCCCGGAGATCGATTACGACAAGATTGACGCGCTGCGGGGCATGAACATCTCCATCACCACGACCGCGAAGTCGGATGAAGAGGCCCGCGCCCTCCTCGCCGCCTTCAAGTTTCCGTTCAGGACTGAGAGGGCTGCGTAATGGCCAAGCTTGCCGTCATCAACCGCCAGGCGAAACGTGTCGCCATGGTGAAGAAGTACTCGGAGCGCCGCAAGCTGCTGCGCGCCATCATCCAGGACCCGAAGGCGACCGACGACGCCCGCGACGAGGCGCGCGCCAAGCTGCAGGCGCAGCCGCGCGATGCGTCCCCGGTGCGACTGCGCAATCGCTGCGCGATCACGGGCCGCCCGCGCGGCACGTTCC
>JANMPI010000062.1:0-3232 GCA_031369785.1 Acidobacteriota bacterium | reverse complement strand
TCCGCGGCCAGCCTGGTGGACGACCGCATCTACGCGCTCTACGTGGACGCCAAGGACCGCCTCTGGGTCGGCACCGAGGGCGGGCTCGACCTGCTGAACCCGGACGGCCAGGGGTTTACGCACTACGTCCCGAGCGATTCGGATCCGGCGAGCATCAGCGATGCGCGGATCCGCGCCATCCTCGCCGACGACATGGGCGCGCTCTGGGTCGGGACGTCGACCGGCGGCCTCAATCGCATGGACACCGCCACCGGGCGCTTCGAGCGCTTTCGCCACGACGGCGCCGTGGCCGCGAGCCTCGCCAACGACGACGTGCGCGCCCTCCTCCAGGATTCCGGCGGGCGGCTGTGGGTTGGTACGAGCGGCGGCCTCGACCTGTTCGACGCCGAGCGGCGCTCCTTCGCCCACTACCGCCAGGATCTCGGCTCGGCATCGAGCCTTTCCGACGATCACGTCCTTTCCCTCGTGCAGGACCGCGGCGGCGTGATCTGGGTCGGCACGCGCATGGGCGGCGTGAGCAAGTGGAACCCGCTTTCGTGGCAGTTCGGCCACGTCGCGCCGGAGGCGAACAACCCCAAGGGCCTCGGCGGCGGCCGCGTCACCGGCTTCTCCGAGGACCGCGCGGGCACGCTGTGGATCGCGACGTACGGCGCCGGCCTCTACGCGATGGATCGCACGACGGGCGACATGAAGGCGTACCGCCACGACGACCGCAACGCGCGCAGCCTGCCCAGCGATCAGGTCATGGCGCTGCGCCACGACCACCGCGGCGATCTCTGGATCGGCACTCTCGACTCCGGCCTCGTGCGGATGTCGCGCACGGGCGCCGCCTTCACGAAGTACGCGTACGATCCCAAGAAGCCCGAAGGCCTCGGCGCGCGCGGCGTCACCGCGATCCTCGAGGACCCCGACCACCGCCTGTGGCTGGGGACCTACGGGGGAGGCCTCGAGCGCCTCGACCCCGAGACCGGCCGCTTCACGCATTTCCGCCATGCCGGCGACGATGATGCGAGCCTCAGCGGCGATCGGGTCGCGACGCTCGCGGAAGCCGCCGATGGCCGGCTCTGGGTGGCGACGATGGAAACGGGCCTCGATCTCCTCGATCCGCGCACCGGCCGCTTCCAGCATTTCCGCCACCGCGCGGGTGATGCGTCGTCGCTGCCGAGCAACGCGATTCACTCGCTCTACGTGGACGTCGCGGGCGCGCTGTGGGTCGGGACGCACAGCGGTCTCAGCCAGCTCCAGCCCGACGGAAAGTCGTTCAAGAACTACTCCACACGCCACGGCCTGCCCAGCGACGTCGTGTACGCGATCGCCAACGACCGCCAGGGGCGCCTTTGGCTGTCCACGAACAACGGGCTCGCCGCCTTCGACCCGCGTACCGGCCAGTCCGTGAACTATGGCGTCAGCAACGGCCTGCAGGCCCGCGAGTACAACCTCGGCGCGTGGTTCCAGAGCACCTCGGGCGAATTGTTCTTCGGCGGCCTGAACGGCTTCAACGCCTTCGTGCCCGACCGCATCCACCCGCTCGCGCAGCCGCCGCAGGTCGTGCTCACGGGCGTGACGGTGGATCACCATCCGCTGGGCGGACCCGCCGACGAGACGCAGAAGATCGAGCTCGGCTTCCGCGACAAGGTCCTCGGACTCGAGTTCGCGGCCCTCGACTTCACGGCGCCGGAGCGGAACCTGTACGCGTACAAGCTCGACGGCTTCGACCCCGACTGGGTGCCGCTGCGCGGCAAGCGGAGCGTCACCTATACGAACCTCAACCCCGGCCGATACACCTTCCAGCTCCGGGGCGCCAACAGCGACGGCCGCTGGAACGACCAGGCGCTCGCGGTTCCGGTGGCCGTGGCCGCCCCGCCGTGGGCGACGCCCTGGGCCTTCACCGGCTACACGGCGTTCCTCGTGATGGGCCTCGTCGGCGTCACGCGTCAGCAGAAGCGCAAGTTCGAGCGGGAGGCCGAGTACGCGCGCGTCCTCGAGTTCCGGGTCCAGGAGCGGACGCGCGAGCTCTCGATGCGGCAGGTCGACCTCGAGAAGGCGAACGACGAGCTGGCGCGGGCGAGCATCACCGACTCGCTGACCGGCCTCGCCAACCGCCGCTTCCTGACCGAGTACATCGAGAAGGAAGTGGCGCTCCTGCACCGGCGGTACAACCGGCTCTCCGACGGCCCGATCACCGCCGATCTGCTCGATCTCGCGTTCATGATGATCGACATCGATCGCTTCAAGACGATCAACGACTCCGCCGGCCATGCCGCGGGCGACGTCGTCCTGCGCGACCTGCGCGACCTGCTCGTCTCCTGCAGCCGCACGTCCGACATCATCGTGCGCTGGGGCGGCGACGAGTTCCTGCTCGTGGCCCGCGACCTGAGCGGTGACGGCCTCCTCGAGCTGGCGGAGCGGGTGCGCGCGCGCGTGGCGGCGCACGTCTTCGAGATCGGCGAGGGCCGAGTCGTGCGCACGACCTGCTCCATCGGCGTCGCCTGCTATCCGTTCTTCCGCGAGCAGCTCGATGCGCTCAGCTGGGAACAGGTGATCAGCGTCGCCGACCGCGCCCTCTACGTCGCCAAGGCGAGCGGCCGCAACGCGTGGGTGGGCTTCCACCCGGGCATCACCGCTCTTCCGATCCAGGGCCTGTTTGGCTCGATCTGCCACGGCGCCCAGCAGCTGGTGCGCGAGGGAACGCTCCGCGTCACGAGCTCGCTCACCGGCGTGCGCAGCCTGGTGTGGGACGTTGCGGACCAGGAAAAGGCGGCGAACGGCTAGGAGCTAGGGCGCGGGCGGCGGCGGGGACGCCGGGCGGCGGCTCATCTGGTCGCGCCGGACCTGCTCGCGGACACGCTCCTGCATCACGCGTCCGGCATCGCGGGTGCCGACCGCGGCCTCTCGGTTGTCGGGCTGCAGGGCCAGCACCGCGGCGAACGCCTCGAGGGCCGCCTCCGGGTCGCCCGCCTTCAGGCGGTCACGGCCGAGGCTCAGGAGCTCGGTGAAGGGAACGTATCGCGGGGGGTCGAAGGTCGGGTGCATGCCCGGAACCGGCGGCCGCCCGGGCACCGCCATCGGCACCGGCGCCACCATCGGTGCCGGCACCGCGGGGACGGCTTCCGCGTGCGGCACCGAGGCCCGATGGTCCCCCGGCGCGCGGAGCTCGAGCTCGTTGGAGACCCCCGTCACCCCGGCGACACCGCGGGCGAGCCGGTCCGCTTGCTCCGCGACCTCGCGCTTG
>JANMPI010000055.1:0-10693 GCA_031369785.1 Acidobacteriota bacterium | reverse complement strand
CCGCGCGCGGAGTCGCTGCTCATGCCGCAACCCGCCGTGGCCGACGAGACGGAGCGCGCCGTCGGCCGCCACCTCGACGCGCTGGCCAAGCTGATCCGCGCCGCCGGCGTAAGGTGCGAAGTGGCGGTGCTGCACGGCGACCCCGCCTTGCACATCCTCCAGGCCGCCCGCGACAGCCAAGCGGACCTGATCGTCATGGCCACGCACGGCCGCAAGGGCGTCGCGCGCGTCGTGCTGGGGTCGGTGACGGAGGCGGTCCTCCACGCCACGCCGTGCCCGCTGCTGACGATTCCCCCGCGCGCACCGGGCGGCGGTGGGGAATTCAGCCGCGTCGTCTGCGCCGTCGACTTCGCACCGTCGTCGCCGGCCACGTTCGCTCACGCGCGGGCGATGGTGCACGACTCCTACGGCGAGCTCACCGTGCTGCACGTCATCGACCCTGCGTTCGCCTCGGGCGCGCCCGACGCCGCGCGGGAGAGTGCCCGGGCGCTGGCCAGCCTGCACGGCCGCGTACCCGCGGAAGAGGCGTCCTGGTGCGTCGTGCGGGACGCGGTGCGTTTCGGCGACACCGCCACCGAGGTGTTGAAGGCCGCCGCGGACGAGGACGCGCACCTGATCGTGATCGGCGCCCACTCGCGGCGCCCCGCCGTCGCGGCGATGGTGGGATCGTGCGCGGATCGGATCGTCCGCGAGTCCCCGTGCGCGGTGCTCGCGGTCCCCGCGCCGTCGCCGGTCGTTCCCATCCCCCTCCTCCACCCGGTCTACGCGTGAGGTCCCTGATGAAAGCCTGGATCATCGTCGCCGCCGCCCTCTCCGCCGTCCCCGCCGCCTCCGCGCAGGACGCTTTCGACGCGCTCCGCCGCCTGCCGGTGCAGGACGGCGGGCGGATCAAGCCGCTCGACACCTTCGCCCGGGAGACCGCGCGCAGGGTGACGGGCGCGCGGGCCTTCGGCCGCGACTCCGTGCAGGGCCTCGATCCGGTGGAATGGCTCGTCGCCATCCAGGCCGCTCCCGACGCGTGGCGCCAGGAGCGGATCATCCGCGTCTCCGACGCGGCATTACGCGCGCATGCCGGCCTCCCCGCCGACCGCGAGCGCTACTCGTTCGAGGAGCTCACGGGCAACGCGAAGCTGATGGCGGCCGCGGACGAGGCGCGCCAAAGGCAGGACGCGGGCGAGACGATGACCGCGCCCGAGGACGGCACGCTGCGGCTCTACGGCAACCTCGCGCTCATGGCCGCGGTGATCGGGGGCGAGGCGCCGAGTGTCGCCGGCGGGGGCGGCGAGGGCGCATGGCTGCCCGTCGCATCGCTGACCGCCGACGTCGAGCGCGGAAAGGTGGCGCGCGCCCGCTACGACGGCCTTCTCGCGGCGTACCGCGCGGGAGGGGCGGCCGACTCCTCGGTCGCGGCGCTCGCGTTCTCCGACTCCCTCGCTCCGCTGCAGGCGGTGAGCGACGCGCAGCGGCGCGGCCTCGACCGCGAAGTCCTCTACAACCGCGCGAAGCCCTTCCGCCTGGCGTGGCTCCTGTACCTCGTCGCGTTTCTCGCCTTTCTCACCACGCTGGCGCTCCCCTCGCGCGCGGTGTCGGTGGCCGGGGTCGCGTTCATGACCGCGGGATTCGCCCTGCAGACGTGGGGCTTCGTGCTCCGGACACTGATCGCGGAGCGCGCTCCCGTCGCCAACATGTACGAGTCGATCGTGTTCGCGGCGTGGGGAGCGGTGCTCTTCGCGCTCGTCCTCGGGCGGCACGGCGCCCGCGTCTTCGCGGCCTGCGCGACCGGCCTCGCGGTCGTATTCCTCCTCCTCGCGGAGAGCGTGCCGATCTTCGACGCCGCCATCGATCCGCTGGCGCCCGTGCTGCGCGACAACTTCTGGCTGTCCACGCACGTGCTCACCATCACCCTCGGCTACGCGGCCCTGCTGCTGACCCTCGCGCTCGGGCACGTGAGCCTCGCGCTCCTGTTCCTCGGGCGCGGCGAGGCGCGGATCCGCACCGTCTCCGGGTTCACGTACCGGACGATGCAGGCGGGGACACTGCTTCTCGCGGCGGGCACGCTCCTCGGCGGCGTCTGGGCCTCGTACTCCTGGGGACGCTTCTGGGGCTGGGATCCCAAGGAGACCTGGGCGCTCATCGCGCTCCTCGTCTATCTCGCCATCCTGCACGCCCGCTTCGCGGGATGGATCCGCGATCTCGGCCTGGCCGTCGGATCGATCGTGGGCGGCCTGTCGGTGCTGATGGCCTGGTACGGCGTCAACTACGTGCTCGGCACCGGCCTTCACTCCTACGGGTTCGGCGCCGCGACCGGGACGGGCTGGGTGGCCGCCTACGTCGCCATCGAGCTGGCCCTCGTGGCCGTCGTGACGTGGCGCGTCCGCACGCCGCGGGCCGCCCTGCCCGCGGCTTCACTCGTTCATGCCTCGTGAGCAGGAGAGCGTTTCCACGCATTGAGGAGGTCCCGATGACGAGATCGATGTCGGCCGCGCTGGCGAACGGGCTCTGGCCCCTGGGCGCTCTGCTGGAGCTTCCGCGGGACATGCACTGCACGCACGAGCCCCCGTCGCCGGAGGCGCTCGCGACCGTGACCGACTGCCCGGACTGCCGGCTCGTCCTCGAGGTGATGAAGGCGCTGCGGAGCGAGCGGCCGGCCTGACCCGGCGGCCATCCTCGTCCGCTAACCGAAGTTCAGGAGCGGATCATGACGAGGAGCATCTTGAAGCGCTCCACGGCGCGGAGCGCGTGCGGGCGCCCGCCGGGCATGAGGATCACCGCGCCGGCGGCGACCCGATGCGGCTCACCATCGATGCTGATCTCGGCCGCGCCGTCGATCACGCACGCGAGCGCGTCGAACGGTGTCGTGTGCTCGCTCAGGCCCTGGCCCTCGTCGAAGGCGAACGCGGTGACGGTGCCGGTCGGCTTGCGGAGGATCTCGCGGCTCACCACCGCGCCCGTCTGATAGGCGACGAGGTCAGCGGCGGCGGCGGCCTCCGCGGACGGAAATGGCGTCATGTCTTCTCCATGCGCGGCGGCGCCGCGTCCTTCTCCGCCGACCGGCGGGGGCGTGGGACGGCTCAGGTGGGAACTCCCAGGCGCGGCAGCACGAAGGTCTGGAGCAGCACCCAGCCCGCCAGCAGGACGGCGATCTCGATCCAGTTCATGCCCGTTCCCCTGCAAGGCCGAGGCCAGCGCCTCGGCTCCCTCTCCGTCCAAACTTCGCGCCGCATTCCTGCGCTCTCCGAGCGGCTCAGAACGTGCAATGCAGGCTTACCGGGAGGATCACATGGCTGCACGATTTCCGCATCACTACCAGGTCCGCGTCGAGGGAGGCAGCGGCGGTGCGGTGATCAGCTCGCCCCCGCGTCCGGAGTTCCGGGGCGGCCCGCCGGTGGAGTTCGACGGGCGCGACGACTGGTGGAGCCCGGAGCACCTGCTGCTGTCGGCCGCGGGGCTTTGCCTGAAGACGACGTTCGAGGCCCTGGCGCGGCGCGCCGGCATGGCCGTGATCGCCTATGGCAGCCGGGTCGAGGGCGTCCTGGAGAAGACGCCGCACGGCATCGCCTTCACTTCGGTCGAGATCACCGCCGATGTGATGGTGGGCGAGGAGGACGCCGCGCGCGCGGAGCAGCTGATGCAGAGCGCCAAGCAGCACTGCATCGTGGCCAACGCGCTCAAGGTGCCGGTAGGGCTGACGACGTCGGTCAAGACCGTCGCCCTCGCGCCGGCCTAGAGCGCGCGATGGGCGCGCGGCCCGGAGTCATCTTGCGAATGCGTGCGGTGCGCGGATGCCACCCGTGGCCCGGCGTAGAGGGTTTTCAGCAGGTCGAGGGTCGTCGCGATGCCGACCACCCGGCCGCCGCGCGTCACCAGCAGGCGATGGATGCGCCCAGTGACCATAGTTCGCGCCATGTCGCCGATCGGCGTGTCGTCAGGAACGGTGTAGGCGGTCGGCGTCATGATGTCGCGCACGGTCTGCGCGTCCGTGACGTGGAGATGGAGATCTCGCAGGTCGTCGGCCTCCGCCGCGTCCTCCCATCCGTGGAGGTCGCCCTGCGGATCGGAGTGGTCGTCGACGTCGACCGCCTCCGCGCGCTCGATCTCCGCTCCCGCGATGTCCGTCTGGGACACCACTCCGACGAGCCGGCCGCTGCGATCGAGCACGGGCGCCCCGGTGATCTGGCGCTCGGTCAGGAAGCACGCGAGCTCGTGCACGGTCATGTCGGGCTCTACGGCCATCACGTCGGGGTTCATCACGTCGGCGGCGGTCAGCTGCTTCATCGGGTCCTCCGCCGGCTCCCATTGCGAGGAACGGGCCAGCGCCGGACCGCCCGATGGGTGACGCGACGGACCGTGGGGGCGCACGCATTGCGCCGCGCGTGCGCGCCCCCCGCAACCGTTGCCGCCCTACTTCGCCTCGTACTCCGCCAGCCACTCCGAAGAGCTGTCGGTCGAGGCCTGCGCGCGGATGATGCGGGACAACCACGTCGGGTTCGTGCCCGTCGTCGACGGGAGAGGACAGGGCGTCGGGGTGGTGACCGACCGCGACCTCGCGGTGCGCGTTCTCGCCGCCGATCTGCCCGCGGAGACGCCGGTAGGCGAGGTCATGACGCGGGATGTGCGGATCTGCCGCTTCGACGACGACGTGGAGTCCGCGGAGCGGAAGATGGCCTCCACGCGGAAATCCCGCATGGTGGTCACCGACGACGGGGGCCGCTGCGTCGGCGTGATCAGCCGGTCCGCTGAAGGCGGCGCCGGCCCGCAACCCGTCAGGGGGCGGAATCGCCGCGACCGCAGTGGCTAGGCGAGGCGCCGACACGCCCGCCGGACCACCGCGCCCAGCCTCCGGATCCCTTCGCGGATGATCTCCGGCCGGCAGTACGAAAAATTGAGGCGGAAGGAATTGTCGCCGCCGCCGCCCGGGAAGAACGTCGTCCCGGGGACGTAGGCGACCTTCTCCGCCAATGCGTCCTGCAGCATCGCCGCGGAGTCGACGCCCGGCGGCAGCGTGACCCAGAGGAAAAGACCCCCCTCCGGCCGCGACCAGCGAACTCCCGGCGGGAACTCTCGGGCCAGGGCGCCGAGCATCGCGTCGCGCCGCTCCCGGTACACCGCGCGGATCCTCCGCACGTGCCCGTCCAGGAACCCGCCGCGCGCGGTGTCGTAGGCGAGCATCTGCACGAAGGTGCCGGTGTGGAGGTCGGTGCCCTGCTTCATCTGCGCGAGGCGGGCGATGACTTCTCCGGGGGCCACGATCCATCCGAGGCGGAGGCCGGGGGCGAGCGTCTTGCTGAGCGTGCCCACGTACAGAACCCCGCCGCGCAACGCGCGTTCGCCGTGGGCGCAGCCACGGACCTCGGCGTCGATCCGGACCAGCGGCGCCACGTGCGCCCCGTCGTATCGGAGCTGCCCGTACGGATCGTCCTCCACGATGGGAACGCCGTAGCGGCTCGCGAGCTCGACCAGCCGGCGGCGCCGCTCGAGGGAGAGCGTGACGCCCGTCGGATTCTGGAAGTTCGGCAGGACATAGACGAACTTCGGCTTCGTGCGGAGAGCGTCCTCCAGGAGAGAGACGCGGAGACCGTCGTGGTCGATCGGCACGGTGAGAAACCGCGCCTGGTAAGCGGTGAAGGCCTGGATGGCGCCCACGAAGGTCGGGGCTTCGGTGACCACCGCGTCGCCGGGATCGAGGAACAGCTTGCCGATGAGATCGAGCGCCTGCTGCGCGCCGGCGGTCACCAGGACGTTGTCCGGACCCACCTCGATTCCGTAACGCTCCATGTGGCGCACCAGCAGCTCGCGCAGCGGCGGGTAGCCCTCGGTGGCGCTGTACTGCAGCGCCTCCGCGCCGTGGATTCCGAGCACGCGGCTCGCGGCGGCAGCGAGCTCCTCTATCGGGAACATCTCGGGGGCGGGAAGCCCGCCCGCGAACGAGACGATCCCGGGGTTCGCGGTGAGCTTCAGGAGGTCCCGTACGGCGGAGTTTTTCATCCCCGCCGTCCGGCGCGCGTACCGGTTGCCCCACGGGGTATCGGCGCCGGTGCGGGGCGCGACCCCCGATGGGGTCAGGGCGCCGCGTTGCTCGCCCGGCCGCGTCTCGCGCGGAAGCCCGATCTCCACCTAATGCACCCGCGCCACCGGCGGCAGCGACGCCTCCTGGGCCCGCGCGCACTCCGCGCACGCGCCTTCGGTAGTCGCGCAGGGCACTCCGTCCGCCTGCGATTCCGCGCAGCGCGGGTCCGCCACGGCGCCGACCGCCCGCGCGCCCCAGGTTAGCGCGTCCTCGTTGACGGCGACGAGCGCGGCCTTTCCGCGCAGCGCGTGCCGAATCGCGCCCCGGAGCGATGCCGCGCCGAGCAGTTCCGTCGCGGCGGAGAACGCTCCGAGCATCACGATGTTCTTCACGACGGGTGCTCCGAGGCGGGCGGCGATCTCCGTCGCGGGGATGCCGTGGACGCGCACTCCGGGGGCGAGACCGCGGGGCGGAGACGCGATCACCGACCGGTCGTAGAGGACGACTCCTCCGGGGACGACGGCGGGCCCGAACCGGGCCAGGCTGGGCGCGTTGAACGCCACCAGCACGTGGGGCGCCGGGACCGAGGGGGCCATGATCTCGGCCTCCGCCAGGCGCACGTCGGCGAACGAGGTGCCTCCTCGCGACTCGGGCCCGTAGCTCGGGATGTGCGTGGCGTCGAACCCTTCGCCGATCGCGGCCTTGGCGAGGAGCACGGCCGCGGTCTGGGCGCCGTCGCCTCCCGATCCCGCCAGCTTGACCCCCACGTCGGGACCGAACCGGGCGCGGGGAAAAGTCGCGGGCGCGCGCGCACCCGACGCCGCCGAGGCGCCGATGCCGGCGGCCACGGCAACCGGATCGAACGTCGGCTTGGCCCACGACGGCCAGGGCTCCGGCGACACGTCCTTCTTGACCCCGAGCGGGAAGACCGGCTCCATCGCCTCCTTCACCCATTGCGACGCGTCCTGCGGAGACTTGCCGAGGTGCAGCGGGCACTCCGAGAGCACCTCCACGAGCGAGAACCCGATGCCGTCGATCTGGAGCTTCACCGCCTTCCGGATCGCCTTCTGCGCCTTGACGCGATGCTTCGCGTCGTAGAGCGCCACCCGCTCGACGTATACCGGCCCGTCGAGCTGCGCGATCAGCTCCGCGACGCGCAGGGGCGCACCCGCGAGGCGGCCGCGCCCGTCCGGCGTGGTCGTCGTCTTCTGGCCCATGAGCGTCGTCGGGGCCATCTGCCCGCCGGTCATGCCGTAGATCGCATTGTTCACGAACACCACGGTGATCGGAATGCCGGTTTGCGCGGCATGGATGATCTCCGCCAGCCCGATCGAGGCGAGATCGCCGTCGCCCTGGTAGGCGATCACCACCGCCTCGGGGTTGGCGAGCTTGTGGCCGAGGGCCACCGCGGGCGCGCGGCCGTGCGCGGCCTGCGAGTTGCCGACGTCCATGTAGTAGTACAGGAAGACCGCGCAGCCGACGGGCGAGATCGCGATCGTGCGGTCCTGCACGCCGAGCGAGTCGATGGCCTCGGCCAGGTATTTGTGGACGAGGCCGTGGCCGCATCCGGGGCAGTAGTGCGTGCTCACGCCCTTCAGCCCCTCGCCGTGGGCGTGCCGCTCGAACCGATCGTAGAAGACGCTCACGCGCTCACCCCCTGGCTTCTCGCCGCCCCCCCGAGGACCTTTTCCACGATCTCCGGCGGCTGGGGCAGCACGCCGCCCATGCGGCGCACGCTCCCGATCACCGGCGGCGCGACTCCGGCATGGCTCAATGCGAGCCGCAGCTCGTCCTCGATCTGTCCGGGCCCCGCCTCCACGACGACGATGCGCCGCGCGCGCGCGAGCAGCGGCACGAGGCGCGCGATGGGGAACGGCCAGAGCGTCACCGGGCGGAACAGGCCGACCTTGTAGCCCGCCTCACGCAGCGTGCGGACCGCCGCCTTGGCCATGCGCGCCGGCGTATTGGCGGCGACCAGGAGGACCTCGGCGTCGTCGCATTCGTAGAGGTCGGCCCTCTGCTCCGCGGCGTCGATGCGCGCGTACTTGTCGTTCAGGTGGCGGTTGAACTCCTCGAGGTCGGCCTCGAGGAGGCGGATGGAAGCGATCAGGTTCGCGCGATGGCCGGCGTCGCCCCACACCGCCCACGAGGGCAGGCCCGGCCGCACCATCGTCCGCGGCAGCTCGACCCGGCCCGTCATCTGGCCCAGGTAGCCGTCGGCGAGCACGACCACCGGGTTGCGGTAGCGGAACGAGAGCTCGAAGCCGAGGACGGTGAGGTCCAGCATCTCCTGCGGCGTGGCGGGGGCGAGCACGATGGCGTGAGTGTTTCCGTGCCCCAGCCCGCGGCAGGCGAGCTTCACGTCCGATTGCTCCGGCGCGATGTTGCCGAGCCCGGGGCCGCCGCGCATCACGTTCACGAAGACGCCCGGGACCTCGGACCCGATCATGTACGAAATCCCCTCGAGCATCAGGCTGAAGCCCGGCGACGACGTGAAGGTGATGGCGGGAAGGCCCGCGCCGCCGCAGCCGTACATCATGTTGACCGCCGCGACCTCGCTCGGCGCCTGCAGGAAGATGCCGCCGAGGCCGGGCATCACCCGCGCCAGAAGCTCCGCGCCCTCCGTGGAGGGCGTGATCGGATAGCCGAAGACGTGACGGCAGCCGGCGAGGATCGCCCCGATCGCCGCCGCGTGATTGCCCTTGACGACGAGCGGCGCCAGTTCCGGAAGCGCCGAAACCTGGTCGGCAATCGTGGGCGCGGGAACGGGAGGGCGGCGCGGGCCGGCGCGGTCGGGGTCGGGACGAAGTCCGTAAGGCTCGGGGCAGGCGTCGAAGCAGAGGCCGCAGGCCGTGCAGTCCTCGAGGTGCAGGCGCACGGGCACGAGGCCGGTCGCGGGATGGATCGCGTCCCCGGGTTCGATGCAGTGGCGCGCGCAGGCCACGATGCAACGCTCGCAGCCCTTGCAGCACTCCTCCACGAGGACCGGACGCGGCCCCTTCGGCTTGACGGCGCCAGTGGTGCTCACGCGACGGCCTCCCCCGCCGTTCGGACCGCGAACCGCTCGAGGACGCGCGTGCGCGCGCCGGGCTCGGCGGGCGCTGCGTCCTGTCGCTCGCGGACGAGCGAGCCGTAGGTGGGCGGCGGCTCCGGGTCGCGGAACAGAACACCGGTGACGAGCTCGTGCCCGTATCCTTCGGCGAGCTCCATGGCCGCGATGCGGCGGGTGGGGTCATGGCCACGGTCCGCGGCCCTGGTGAGCGCCGCCTTGTGCGCCTTCAGCTGCCACTCCGGGTCGCCGAACGTGATGCACGGCGATTGCACGTTTACGAACGAGAAGCCGGGGAAGCGGATCGCCTCCTCCAGCATCGCGGCCAGCCCCGCCATGTCCGCGGGCGTCCCTTGCGCGACGAACGGCGCGCCGTAGGCAAGGACGGCCAGCAGCGGGTTGAAGGGCTGCTCGATGCTCCCCGTCACCGACGTGACGGTGCGCAACCCCTGGCGCGACGTCGGCGAGAGCTGCCCCTTGGTGAGGCCGTAGATCTGGTTGTCCATCACGATGTAGGTGATGTCCAGGTTGCGCCGCGCCGCGTGCGGAACGTGGCCGCCGCCGATCGAGAAGCCGTCGCCGTCGCCGCCCGCCGCGATCACGAGGAGCTCCGGGTTGGCGATCTTGATTCCCTGCGCGATGGGCAGCGCGCGCCCGTGAATGGTGTTGAAGCCGTAGGCGGTGGTGTAGCCGGGGATGCGGCTCGAGCACCCGATGCCGGAGACGAACGCGATCTCGTGCGGCTCGCGGCCCACGGCGACGAGGGCGCGGTAGAGCGCCTGCAGGACGCCGAAGTCGCCGCAGCCGGGGCACCAGATCGGCGGAAGCGGGCTCTTGAAGTTCATGGGATCTCCTATTCGACCGGCTGCAGCTCGGCGGCGTGGCTGCGCTGGAGGGCGAGCACGCCGGCGCGCAGGCGGGTGACGATGTCGGCGGCGGCGATGGGCGTGGCGCCGGGGCGCGCGAACGAGCGCACGCCGGCGGGCACGTCTACGAACATGCGCAGGATCCGGTAGAGCTGCCCCTGGAAGGACTGCTCGACCACGAGGCCGGCCTGCACGCGGGAGAAGAACTCCTTGTAGACCTCTTCCGCGACGGGATAGAGAAGGCGGGGGACGAGGAGCTGGACGTCGACGCCTTCCTCCCGCGCGAGCTCGAATGCCTCGGCGGCGACGCCGGCCAGGCTCCCCCACGCGATCAACCCCATCCGCGCGTCGCGGCGGCCGCGGTGCTCGAAGAGATCGCGGCGGCCGTGCAGGGCGCGCAGCTTCCGGAATCGCTTCTCCGTCATGTGCGCATGGACGGCGCCGCTGGCCGTCGGAGCGCCGGACGCGGTGTGCTCGATGCCCGACGCCAGGTATTCCCCCCCGCGCAGGCCGGGCTGGCTCAGGGGGCTCACGCCGGAGTCGGTGGCGCGGAAACGCTCGTACCCCTCGAGCTCGGCGGCGGTGGGACGCCGGCGGTCCACGATCACCCTCCCGGACGTGTCGATGGGGTCGATGATCTCCTTGCGCTGCGCGATCTCCTGGTCCGAAAGGACGATCACCGGGGTCTGCAGCGCTTCCGCGATGTTGAAGGCGGCGACCGTGATCGCGAAGGTGTCGGCGACGCTCGTCGGCGCCAGCACCGGGCGCACG
>JANMPI010000053.1:0-5632 GCA_031369785.1 Acidobacteriota bacterium | reverse complement strand
CGGCGGCCGTGCTGGCAGGAGCACCCGAAAGCGGCAGAAGCAACACGGTCAGGAATCGCGCGACGCGACTCGATGCATGCCGCTGCGGAGAAGTCATGTTCCCTCCTGTCAAGGCCGGACACCAAGTGTCAAGGTCGACGGCAAGACTAAGCCGCTGTCCGGCGCGCTGCAACCGAGACGAACAGGCGACCAGGCGGCAGACCCGGCCGGGGCGAAGCGTCGGCTCGCTATACGCTAGGCGGATGGCGAAGCCGTGCGTCTTCTGCGAGATCGTGTCCGGTACGAAGGATGCCCACCTGGTCTACGAGGACGACGCCATGATCGCGTTTCTCGATCACCGGCCGCTCTTTCCGGGGCACGTCGTCCTCGTGCCGCGCGATCATCATCAATTGCTGGCGGATCTTCCCGCCGCGCAGGTGGGGCCGCTCTTCCACACCGCGCGCCTGCTGACGCAGGCCGTGCAGACGGCCCTGGACGCCGAGGGCACTTTTGTCGCCATCAACAACGGCGTCAGCCAGAGCGTCCCGCACGTGCACGTCCACGTGATCCCGCGCCGCAAAGGCGATGGCCTCAAGGGCTTCTTCTGGCCGCGCATCAGCTACCGGGACGACGCGCACCTCGCGGAGGTTCGGGAGCGGGTCGAACGAGAGGTCACGGCGCTCGTCACCGCCGGCCAGGCCCGCGGGTGAGACAATCGCGGCCATGACCACGCGGCGCACGCTCGGCAAGACCCTCCGCAACAAGTTCATCGCGGGGCTCGTCGTCCTCATTCCGTTCATGCTCACCATCAAGGCGCTGTGGTGGCTGTTCACGTACGTGGACGGGCTGGCGGAGCCCATCGCCGTGGCCATGGTGGGGCGGCCGATCGCGGGGCTCGGGTTCGTGCTCACGATCTCGATCGTGTTCCTCGCCGGCTTCCTGATGTCGGCGGGGCCGCTGAAGCGCGTGCTCGCGTGGTTCGAGGACATCGTCGACGACGTGCCGCTCGTCGGCAGCGTGTACGGCACGACGAAGAAAGTGCTCGCCGGCTTTGGCAAGGAAGATTCGGCGAGCGCGTTCCAGCGCTTCGTCTTTGCGTCCCTCCCCGGCCGTACGGCACCGGGGTTCGTGATGGGTACCTTCCGGCTGACCCGCGCCGACAACACGCAGTACGAGCTGTGCACGGTGTACATTCCGACCAATCATCTTTATGTCGGGGACGTCGTGGTCCTGCCCGTCGCGGACATCATCGACACCAACCTCACGGTCGAGGACGGGGTCAGCATGCTCCTGTCGGCGGGCGCGTCCGTGCCCTCGGTGGTCACCGAGACGAAGAAGTAGGTTCTTCGGGCGGCGCAGTCGCGAACGGGTCGACCACGGTCAGGTCGCCGAAGCGCTGCCCGGCCTCGAAGTCTTCGCTGAGGAGCGTGCGGCAGCCGGCGCGCTGTGCGGCGGCGACGATGAGCGCGTCCCACCACGACAGCTTGTAGCGTTCCTGGGCGCGCCAGGCCGCTCCGATGATTTGAAGGTCGATCATTACTGGCTTCCACTCGTCCAGCGTACGGACGTGGTTCTGCGCTTTCGCCGTGGAGATCGCGGGCCGCAGCTTTTGAGTCGCACCACGGTAGAACTCGACGAGAACCTGAGAGCTGATCCGTCCGGTTTGCGTCTCCCACAGATGACGCATCCACTCGATCGCGCGACGCTGCTTGATTGCGTCGGCACCGTCCCATTCGTAGAGGAGGACGTTGGTGTCGACGAATGTCCAGTCGATCATGACCACCGCTTCGGGCGGTCGTAGAGCTCATCCCGCTTGGGGAAGCGGCCACCCGGCTTCTCGAACTTCACGGGCTTGATCATCGCGAAGTGATCGCGCATGGCGTTCTGATACGCGCTTTCGCGTTGCATCTCCGCTTCCAGCATGTCGCCCACGAGCTGCGACACGCTTGTGTCGTGCGCCGCCGCCTTGATGCGGGCCCAGCGGGCGACGTCTTCCGTCAGCGTGATCGTCATGTTCCGGCGGCGGGCGTTGCGGGCGGTCTCGGACATGACACAAGCCTAGTGCAGCACTGGACTAGTGTCCAAACCTATGAGGCAAAGAAAAAGCGAAACTAGGCCAAGCACCTCATGTACCCCGAGCTCTACGCGGCGTCCGGCTTCTCCTTCCTCCGCGGCTCCTCGCTGCCGGAGGATCTCGTCGAGCGTGCCGCGCAGCTCGGCTACGAGACGCTGGCCCTCGTCGATCGCGACGGCCTCGCGGGCGCGCCGCGATTTTTCCAGGCCGCGCGCCGGGCCGGCCTCCGCCCCCTCGTCGGCGCCGAGCTGACGCTGAAGGACGGGGGAGCGCTGCCGCTCCTGGCCGCGAATCGCACCGGCTACCGAAAGCTCTGCCGGCTGATCACCGACATGAAGGCGGACGTCCCCAAGGGCGAAGGCGCACTCGACCTTGCCAACCTCACCCGCGAGAGCACCGACGGCCTCGTGGCGCTCGTTGGCGTCGACACGCTGGGCCACGCGCCCGACGAAGCGCGGCTCACCCAGCTCCGGACGATCTTCGACGGCGATCGTCTCGTCCTCGACATCCAGCGCCACCGGCGCCGCGCCAACGAACTCGCCAACCAGGCGCTGGACCAGCTCGCGCAAGCGCACGGCCTCATCGCCGTCGCTACCAACGGCGTGAGACACGCCAGACCGAAGGGACGAGCGCTCCTCGACGTCCTCACCTGCGTGCGTGAGAAGCGAACGCTGATCACCGCCGGCCGGCTGCTCGCGGACAATGCCGAGCGCCACCTGAAGTCGCCGAAGAAGATGGCCGCGCTCTTCGCCGACCGTCCCGATCTCCTCCGCAACACGGAGGCGCTGGCCGAGCGGCTCGAGTTCACGCTCGACGACCTCGGCTACACCTTCCCCGAGTACCCCGTGCCGCCGGGGGAAAGCATGTTCACGGTGTTGTGCCAGGCCACCGACCAAGGCGCGCGCGATCGCTACCGGCCGTACCACGAGAAGGCGCGGCGGCAGATCGAGCGCGAGCTGGCCCTCATCGGCCAGCTGAACCTCGCCGGCTACTTCCTCATCGTCTGGGACATCGTCAACTTCTGCCGCTCGCGCGGCATCCTCGTGCAGGGGCGCGGCTCCGCGGCGAACAGCGCGGTCTGCTACAGCCTCGGCATCACCGCCGTCGACCCGGTGGGAATGGAATTGCTGTTCGAGCGGTTCCTGTCCGAGGAGCGGCAGGAATGGCCGGACATCGACCTCGACCTCCCGAGCGGCGACGGTCGCGAAGAGGTCATCCAGCACGTCTATCGCAAGTACGGCGCGCGCGGCGCGGCCATGACCGCGAACGTCATCACCTACCGCGAGCGGAGCGCCGCCCGCGAGATCGGCAAGGCGCTCGAGATCCCGGAGCCGGAGATCGACCGCCTGGCGCGCACCTTACGACCCTTCGAGTACCTCGATCCGAAGGACAGCCTCGAGCGGCGCCTGCGCGAAGGCGGGTTCGACGATAAAGACCGCCGCGTGCAGCTCTTCTCGCGGCTTTTCGGCGAGATCCAGGACCTGCCGCGCCATCTCGGCCAGCACTCGGGCGGGATGGTGATCGCGCAGGGCCGGCTCGACGACGTGGCGCCGCTGGAGCCGGCGTCGATGCCCGGCCGGGTGATCGTGCAGTGGGACAAGGACGACTGCGCGGACCTGCACATCGTGAAGGTGGACCTGCTCGGCCTGGGGATGATGGCCGCGCTGCAGGACTCGCTCGTGCTGCTCGACACGGCGGGCACGCCGGTGGACCTCGCGCACCTGCCGCCGGACGACCCCAAGGTGTACGCGATGCTGCAGGCGGCGGACACCGTCGGCGTCTTCCAGGTGGAGAGCCGCGCCCAGATGTCGACGCTGCCGCGGATGAAGCCGACGAAGTTCTACGACCTCGTCATCGAGGTCGCGATCATCCGCCCCGGCCCCATCGTGGGGAAGATGGTCCACCCGTATCTCAACCGCCGCGCGGGCAAGGAGCCGGTGGTGTACGCGCACCCCTGCCTGGAGCCGGTGCTGAAGCGCACCCTCGGCGTGCCGCTCTTCCAGGAGCAGGTGATCCGCATGTCGATGATGGTCGCCGGCTTCACCGGCGGGCAGGCCGAGGAGCTGCGCCGCGCGCTGGGGATGAAGCGGTCGGCGAAGCGGATGGCGGAGGTCGAGGTGAAGCTCCGCGAGGGTATGCGCAAGAACGGGATCGCGGGCAGGACGGCGGACGAGATCGTCGCCTCCATCACGTCGTTCGCGCTTTACGGGTTCCCCGAGTCGCACGCCGCGTCCTTCGCGCTCCTCGCCTACGCGAGCGCGTACCTGAAGGCGCATCACCCCGCGCCCTACACCTGCGCGCTCCTCAACAACCAGCCCATGGGGTTCTACTCGCCGTTCACGGTGGTGAAGGACGCGCAGCGCCACGGCGTGCGGTTTCGCGCCATGGACGTGGCCGCGAGCGATTGGGATTGCACGCTCGTGGACGGCGAGGTCCGGCTCGGCCTCCGCTACGTGCGCGGGCTGCGGAAGGCGGCCGCGGACCGGCTGATCGCCCGGCGCGGCGAGCGCGCCTTCGCGTCGCTGCAGGACATGGTCGACCGCACGGCGCTCCATCGCGACGAGCGGACCGCGCTGGCCGAGGTCGGCGCGCTCAACGTCTTCGGCCTCACGCGGCGGAGCGCGCTCTGGCAGGTCGAGCGGGCGGGCCGGCCGCGGGGACCGCTGCTGCGCGACGCCGACGCGGCCGCCGATCCCTCGCCGCTCCCGGAGATGACGCTCTCCGAGCGCCTGCACACCGACATCGTGGGCACGACGTTCACGATCGGCCCCCACCCGATGATCGTGCACCGCGAGGGCCTGGCCGCCCGCGGCATCAAGCGCGCGTGGGACCTGCAGAGGCTCGTCGAGGGCACGCGGCTCACCGTCGCCGGCGCCGTGGTCTGCCGCCAGCGTCCGGCCACCGCGAAGGGCTTCGTCTTCCTGACCCTCGAGGACGAGACGGGGCTCGCGAACATCATCGTCCGTCCCGATCTTTTCGACGCGCACGAGGTGGTGCTGTCCCGCTCCGAGGCGCTGGAGATCGACGGCGTGCTGCAGACCGACGGCGGTCTGTCCGTGCGCGCGCTGGCCGTGCGGCCGCTCCAGGTGGCGGCGATGAATACGACGTCTCATGACTTCCACTGACTGCCGCCGGCACTCCCATGATCGGACCTCGGGCGGCACGACGTCGTTGCAGACTCCCGGAGATTGTCAGAAATCCGCTCCAGGCGGCCATGACCTTCCCGGGCTTTGGCGATGCCGCCGACTACGAGCGGCTGGGACGAGCCTGCGCCGCCGCCCTTGGCGGGGCGGGGGGATCGGTCTTCGACGACTGCTACCACCCCATCCGGCCCCGAGGCATCGCGCTCCTCATGGCCGCGCCCTACGTCGTGACGCGGGACGCGGTGGCCGCCGACTACGTCATGCTCGCGCTGAACGTGGCCTTCCTGGGTCTGGGCGTGGCCGCGCTCGCCGGAGGGCTGGCCGCCGACCCGGACCTGTTGCCCGGCCGCCGGGGGTTATTGTGGGCGGGGGCCTTCGTGGCCCTGCTGCTCAACATGGTCAGCCACCTTCCCATTCGACTGGGCGACCTCCCCTC
>JANMPI010000046.1:0-9180 GCA_031369785.1 Acidobacteriota bacterium | reverse complement strand
GCCGCGCCCGCCGTCCCCCGCTTCGACGCCGTACAGATGATGAATCTGAAGCGCGTGGGCGATGTCCAGCTCTCTCCGGACGGGCGGTGGATCGCCTACGAACAGACGGAGGTGTCGCTGGAAGCGGCCACCAAGAACACGGACATCTGGGTGGCGTCCGCCGACCCGCGGAGCGCCACGGGGCCGCGGCGCCTCGTCGACCACGCCGCCAACGACACGCGCCCGCGCTGGAGCCCGGACGGCCGCCGCGTCGCCTTCGTTTCCACGCGCGACGGCGCGTCGCAGGTCTACGTGGTGGACGCGGCGGGCGGCCCCGCGCGCAAGGCGACGACCCTCGCCACCGAGGCGGGCGGCGTCCTGTGGATCGACGATCGCACGCTGCTCGTCACCTCGGACGCCTATCCCGCGTGCGACGGCGCCGCCGGATTCGACGAGGCGTGCCAGAAGACGAGGCTTGCCGCGGCCGGCAAGCCTTCGACCGCGCGCGTGTACGACCGTCTCCTCTTCCGGCACTGGGACACCTGGGACGACGACCGCCGCACGCACCTCGTGGTGGCGCCGGCCGACGGGGGCGCCGTCCGCGACCTGACTCCCGGTGACCGGGACGTCCCACCGTTCTCGCTCGGCGGCGAGGACGACTACGCCGTCTCTCCGGACGGCGCCGAGGTCTGCTTCGCCCGCAACGACGACCGCGTGGAGGCAACCTCCACCAACGCCGATCTCTTCGTGGTTCCCGTGCGCGGCGGGACGCCGGTGAAGATCTCGGGCAGCGCGGGATTCGACGGGTCGCCGCACTACAGCCCGGACGGAACGATGATCGCGTTCCGTGCCCAGCGGCGCGCGGGGTTCGAGGCCGATCGCTGGCGGCTCATGGTCTACGACCGCGCCGCGCGAACCCTGCGCAGCCTGACCGACGACTTCGACCGCCACGTCGAGAACATCGCGTGGTCGCCCGATTCCCGCACCATCTACTTCGCCGCCGGTGAAGCGGCGCGCCAGCCCATCTTCGCGGTGCCGGCCGCGGGCGGCCCGGTGCGGACGGTGCGCGGCGGCGACGGCATCTTCGACGCGTTGAAGGTGATGCCGGACGGCCGCGCGCTCGTCGCGACCCTCGTCACCGCGACGCATCCCCCCGAGATCTACCTCGTGCGCACCGACGGCAGCGGGATCACCGCCCTCACTCACGCCAACGACACGTTCCTCGCCGGCTTCAACCTCCGCCCCGGCGAGAGCATCACCTTCACCGGCGCCGCGGAGAAGCCGGTGCAGGCATGGATCTTCACGCCCGCCTCCTTCGATCCCGCGAAGAAGTACCCGCTGCTCGTGCTCATCCACGGCGGGCCGCAGGGCGTCTGGGGTGACGCGTGGTCCTTCCGGTGGAACTACCAGGTGTTCGCCAACGCCGGCTACGTCGTGGTAGCACCCAATCCCCGCGGCTCCATCGGCTGGGGGCAGGAGTTCGTCGACGACATCACCCTCGACTGGGAAGGAAAAGCCTACGAGGACGTGATGCGCGGGACCGACTACGCGGAGGCGCTGCCCTACGTCGAGAAGGGGCGGACGGCGGCCGCCGGCGGCTCGTACGGCGGCTACATGGTCAACTGGATCGCCGGCCACACCGATCGCTTCAAGGCGCTCGTCTCCCACGACGGCGTCTTCGACTTGCGATCGATGTACGCGTCCACGGAGGAGATCTGGTTCGCGGACTGGGAGTTCGGCGGCGCGCCGTGGGAGCGCCCCGAGTTCTACCTGCGGGCGAGCCCCAGCCGCTTCGTCACCCGCTTCACGACCCCGACCCTCGTCATCCATGGCGAGAAGGACTACCGCGTGCCCATCGAGCAGGGGCTCGGGATGTTCACCGCGCTCCAGCTGCGCGGCGTGCCGTCGCGGCTCGTCGTCTTCCCCGACGAGAACCACTGGGTCCTGAAGCCCAGAAACTCCGTGCGCTGGTACGACGAGGTGCTGGGGTGGCTCGACCGGTGGACGAAGGGCTGAAGGCCGCGGCGTGAGCGCGCTCGATTTCGCCGAGGCGGCGGGGCACGAGGAGATCCACGTCCTGCGCGACGCGGCTTCCGGCCTGCGCGCTGTGATCGCCGTCCATGACACGACGCTCGGGCCCGCCGTCGGCGGCACGCGAATGCGCCTGTACCCGTCCTTCGACGACGCGGTGATGGACGCGCTGCGCCTCGCGCGGGCGATGACCTACAAGGCTGCGCTGGCCGAGATGCCCTACGGCGGCGGCAAGGCGGTGATCGTCGGAGATCCGGGGCGGGACAAGAGCCGGCCGCTCCTCGCCGCCTACGCGCGGGCGGTCGACCGCCTCGGCGGGCGATTCGAGACCGGCTGCGACATGGGCATCGACCTCCGCGACGTCGCGGTGATGGCGCGGATCACGAAGCACGTGGGCCACACACCGACCGACGCGAAGCACGACACCGCCGCGCTGGCTGCCCTCGGCGTGTTCGCCGGCATCGGCGCCGCGGCGCAGGCCGTAGGCCGCGAGGTGCGCGGCCTGCACGTGGCGCTGCAGGGCGTGGGACAGGTGGGGATGCGGCTCGCGCGCTTCCTGGCCGAAGCCGGCGCGCGCCTGACCGTCACCGACGTGGACGCGGGCCGGGTCGATCGCGTCGCCGCGGAGCTCGGGGCGCAGGTGGTGCCGGCGGACGACATCTACGGCGTCGCCGCGGACGTGTTCTCACCCAACGCGGGGGGCGGGATCCTGAACGACGACACCATCCCCCGGCTGCGCACCGCCGCGGTGGTGGGGGCCGCCAACGATCAGCTCGCCGACCCGCGCCACGGCGACGCGCTCCACGCGCGGAGGATCCTCTACGCGCCCGACTACCTGGTGAACGCCGGCGGCCTGCTGAGCGTGCTCTTCGAGAAGGGCGAGACCGACGAGGACGGGATCGTCGACCGCATCCGCGACATCGGCCCGCGGCTCACCGCCCTGTGGCAGCGCGCGCGCGAGGAAGGCACGACGCCGCATCGCGTCGCCGATCGCATCGTCGAGGAGCGCCTGGCCGCCGCGCGCGCACGGAAGGCGCGATGAGCGCCGCTACCGCCCTCGCCCACGACGTGCGCGGGAGCGGTCCGCCGGTGCTCTTCCTGCACGCATTCCCCCTGAACCGCGCGATGTGGGACGCGCAGGTGCGGGCCCTCTCCGGCTCGTACCAGGTCGTACGCTTCGACGCTCGTGGGTTCGGCGGCACGCCGCCCGGCGACGGCCTCCTGACCATGGAGCGCATCGCCGACGACGCCGCCGCGCTCCTCGACCAGCTTGGCCTTTCGCGGGCGACGGTGTGCGGGCTGTCGATGGGCGGTTACGCGGCGCTGGCCTTCGTGCGCCGCCATCCCGATCGGCTGAAGGCGCTCGTGCTGGCCGATACACGGACGGCGCCGGACTCGGTGGAAGGACGCCGGTCGCGGGCGGCGCAGGCGGAGAAGGTGCGGCGCGAGGGCCCCGCCGCGATCGCCGATGCCTTCCTGAAGAACGCGTTGGGCGCAACGACGCAGGCCGAGCGTCCGGAAGTGATCGCGCGGGTCAAGGAGATGATCCTGGCCGCGCCCGCCCGCGGGATCGTGGACGCGCTGGCCGGGCTGGCCGCGCGGGCCGACTCGGCGGCGACGCTGCGCGAGATCCGCGTCCCCACGCTGGTCGTCTGCGGCGCGGAGGACGCTCTCACCCCCGTTGCGGATGCCGAGGCGATCCACCGCGGGGTCCCCGGCAGCACGCTCGTGATCCTCCGCGGCGCGGGACATCTGGCGTCCCTCGAGGACCCCGCCGCCTTCAACCGCGCCCTGCTCGACTTTCTCGACGCCCACGCCGTTTGATCCTTTCCAGGGAGGCCTCATGAGGTGGACCCTCTTCGTGCTCGGCGCCGTGCTGTCGTGGGGGATCTACGGGCCGATGCTGCATCGCGGGCAGGCGCTGCTCGGCAACCCGCTGCGGGCCCTGCTCTGCGTCGGCCTGGCCTACGTCATGGTCGCCGTGCTCGTTCCCGGGGCGGCCTTGTCCGCGTCGGGCGAGCTTCGCGGATTCAACGGGCCAGGAGTGGCCGCCGCCACCGCGGGCGGCGTCCTGGGCGCGCTGGGCGCGGTGTGCATCATCTGGGCCTTCAAGGCCGGCGGACAGCCGTCGTACGTCATGGCGCTCGTGTTCGCCGGGGCGCCGCTCGTGAACGTGGTCGTCTCCGCGCTCATGCATCCGCCGAAGCAGGCCCCGGGCGCGATGCTGTACGTGGGCTATATGCTCGCGGCGATCGGGGCCGGCCTCGTCCTGCGCTACCGCCCGGCGTAGAATCGTCGCTCTTTCAAAGGAGACCCGATGCGGATCGGCGTGCTGCGCGGTCGCGAGAATTCGTTTCCGGACGCGTTCATCGAGAAGGTGAACTCGATGAGCCGGGGCGTCACCGCGGAGTACATCCGGCTCGGGGGCACGAAGCTGAACGAGAAGGTCCCCTACCGCGTGATCCTCGACCGCATGAGCCACGAGGTCCCGTACTACTCGGTGTACCTGAAGATGGCCGCGCTGCAGGGCGTGTACTGCATCAACAACGTCTTCTGGCGCACCGCCGACGACAAGTTCTTCGGCTACGCCGCGGCCGAGCACCTCGGGATCGCGGAGCCGAAGACGGTGGTGCTCCCGAACCGCGAATACGTGGACGACGTGACCGCGGACAGCCTGCGCAATATGTGGCCGACCGACTTCACGATGTACGCGGACTACGTGGGGCTGCCCTGCATCATGAAACCGGCCCACGGCGGCGGGTGGAAGGACGTCAACAAGATCCACAACATGGAGGAGCTGTACCACCACTACGACGCGTCGAAGAGCAAGACGATGATGCTCCAGGAGCTCGTCACCTGGGAGCTCTACATCCGCATCCCCACCATCGGGCGGCGGTGGGCGCGCGCGATCCGGTACGACCCCGCGCCGGGAGGGATGGGCGGCTACAACCAGGACTACGACATCCTGCCCCGCAACATGCGCGACACCGCCGAAGAGTTGTCGCTGCGCTTCAACATCGCCCTCGGCTACGACATGAACGCGCTGGAGTTCGCGGTGAAGGACGGCAAGTACTTCGGGATCGACCTCACGAACTACACGCCCGACCTCGATCACCGCAGCCTGAAGGACGCGCACTTCCCGTGGGCGGTCGAGAAGATGGCGGAATTCGCGGTGGAGAAGGCCCTTTCCGGCGAGCCGACTCCCAAGGTCCCCGACTGGCGCGCGCTGATCCTCCGGTAGCGGGGATGATCCGGCGCTCCATTCGCGCCGCCGCGGCCGCCGCGCTTTTGGCCGCGCCTCTGGGCGCTGCCCCCGCCGGTGCCGTGCGGGCGGCGTTCCTCCCCCAGTTCGCGCGCTCGTACTACCCGGGGCGCAGCGGCCAGATCATGATCGTGCCGCGCGAGGGCCATTTCGTCACCCGCGACGAGCCCGTGAACCAGTTCATGCACGGCTCGCCGTGGAGCTATGACAGCCGGGTGCCGCTCATCCTGTACGGCCCCGGCCACTTCCGTGCCGGCGCGTTCGACGCGGCGGCGCGCCATCAGGACATAGCACCCACCCTCGCGACGATGCTCGGATTGCCCGTGCCCCGGACGATGACCGGCCATTCCCTGTCGATGGCGCTTCGCCCGGGGGCGCTGGCGCCGCGCATCGTCCTCCTCGTCGTGCTCGACGCCTTTCGCGCGGACTACCTCGAGCGCCACGCCGCCGCCGTCCCCAACCTGCTGCGGTTGAAGCGCCAGGGTGCGAGCTTCGCGCGGGCGCGCGTCGATTACCTTCCGTCGGCGACCGGGGTGGCCCACGCGACGATCTCCACCGGCGCGGACCCCGCCGTTCACGGCATCGTCGTGAACACGATGTTCGACGCGGCGACGGGCGGGGTGTCGGACCCGTTCGCGGACCGCTCGCCGCGCAACCTGATGGCCCCCGCCCTCGCCGACATCTGGTCGGCGGCCACCACGGGGCGGGCGATCATCGCCGCCCAGGCCGGCTTGTTCTACGCCGCGGGGGCGCTCGCCGGCCACGGCGCCTGCGCGATCGGCGGCCGCCCGGCGTACGCCGCCTCCTACGACGCGACGAGCGGAGCCTGGGTGGGAAACGCGGCGTGCTATCGCCTCCACCCGTCGCTGGCCGAGCGCAACCCGCGCCTCCTGTGGGAGGCGACCGGCGGCGTCTGGCGGGGCCACGACGTGAGCAGCCCCGATCTCGTGCGCCGCTCCGCGCTCTTCCCCGCCTTCGAGGTGGACAGCCTGCTGGGCATCCTCGCCGCCGAACCCTTCGGCGCCGACGCCGTCACCGACCTGCTGCTGATGAACTTCAAGTCCGCGGATTTCGTGGGCCACCAGTACGGCCCCGACTCGCCGGAGATCGCGGAAACCGTGGCCGCCATCGATCGCGCCGTGGGCCGGCTCGTGGACGCGGTGGAGAAGAAGGCCGGCCCCGGCGGCGCAGTGGTCGTGATCACCGCCGACCACGGGATGCCCGGCGTGGGCGGCGATCCCGCCCGCCGGCACTTCGCCGCCGACGTCGTACGCACGCTGAACGCGGGCCTCGATCCCGAAGGCAAACGCGTGGTCCGCCACTACGAGGGATCGAATTCGCAGATGTACGTCGACCGCGCGCGCCTTCTGGAGCTGGGGCTGACCCTCGGCGACGTGAGCCGCGCCGCGGAAGCGCTTCCCTGGGTCTTCGCCGCCTACACCGAAGACGAAGTGCGCAAAGCCGCCGCTCCGCCGGTCCATTGAACGCTCCGGGCGTCGCGCGGGCGGGCTTTGCCGCGCTCGCGGCCGTGGTCGCGCTCGGGATCGGCTTCCTCCTCCGGCCCGCCACGCGCCTCCTCGTGGGCGGCCTCGACGCCTCGACGCCGGTGTGGTCGCCCACCGGCGAGCATCTCGCGTTCCTCGTGCACGACAGCCTCGGGGTGCACGTGGGGGTCTACGACTTCGCGCGTGGGGCGCATCGGCTCGCCGGGTCCACCCCCGGCGAGGACGCGAGCGCCGTCTCCTGGTCGCCGGACGGCAAGCGCCTGGCGTACACGGCCTTCGACGTGAGCGGCGAGGGACGCGACGTGATCGAGATCTACGACCTCGCGGCGGCGGCGGCGCATGTCGTCGCCCCCGGCGCGCGGCCGCAATGGCGCGCGGACGGATCCATCGTCGCGGTGTGCGGGCCGGAGCGGCCTCCCTTTGCCGAGGACTCCGACGAGGCGGTCGGCGCGACCTCGCTGTCCGGGGATGCGGACACGCGGTTCTGCCGCATCGACGCCGACACGGGCGAAGTGATCCGCACCGCGCTCGCCGCCGAGCCGGGCATGGCGCTGTCCCCGCTGCTCGACCGCGTGCTCGTCTCGCGCCCGACCGCGGAAGGCAGCGCGATCTTCGTGGCCTCGCTCGAGCAGGGGGAAGTCACGCGCGTCGCGGCGCCCGCGCAGGCGGCGAACGCGGCGTGGACGCCGGCGGGTGACCGCATCGTGTTCACCGTCCCCGGCGCGGCGGGCGTCGACCTGTGGACCGTGCGGGCGGATGGCCGCGAGCCGCACCTGGTGATCGGCGGCGTCGCGGCGGCGGATCCGGCCTCGATCCGTCTCTCCACCGACGGGACGCTCGTCTTCTTCATCGCCCCGGTCGAGGGCGACCAGGCGGCCGCGCAGCTCGCGACCGGCGGCGCTCCCGCCGACCTGCACGTGGTTCCGGTGGGGGGCGGGCCGGCGGTGCGCCTCGCGAGCCGCCATCCGTGGAAGCGCCGCTATGCGGTGGCGCGCGACGGAAAATCCATCGCCTATGAGATCCTCACCCGCGTCCGGAGACCCGGCGGCCCCGGCAAGCGCGAGATCTGGTTCATGAGCCGCCCAGAAAGGCCGTGATGAGCAAGCAGGACTTCGTCGTTCCCGCCGGCAAGCGGTTTCGCCTCGCCGATCACGACACCGCGTTCACCGGCAAGCTGGACAAGGCGCAGGGCGAGAAGAAGCTCGAGAAGGCGCGCGAGCGGATGCGCGAGCTGCAGGAGAAGCTCTACGCGCAGGACGAGTGGGCGCTGCTCGTCCTCTTCCAGGCCATGGACGGGGCGGGCAAGGACAGCACGATCGAGCACGTGCTCTCCGGGCTCAATCCCGCAGGCTGCCAGGTCTTCGCCTTCAAGGCACCGTCGGCGGAAGAGCTCGACCACGACTTCCTCTGGCGCACCAGCAAGTGCCTGCCCGAGAGGGGGCGGATCGGCGTCTTCAACCGCTCCTATTACGAGGAAGTGCTGGTGGTGCGCGTCCACCCGGAGTACCTCGACGGGCAGAAGCTGCCGCGCGGCCTCGTCACCGAGAAGATCTGGGAGGAGCGCTTCGAGGACATCAACGCCTTCGAGCGGTACGCGACCCGCAACGGCATCGCGATCCTGAAGTTCTTCCTGAACGTCTCGCCCGACGAGCAGCGGCGGCGCTTCCTCGCCCGCCTCGACGAGCCGGAGAAGAACTGGAAGTTCTCGGCCGAGGACTGCTCCAAGCGCGATCTCTGGGACAAGTACATGGCGGCCTACGAGGACATGATCTCGAACACGAGCACCGAGCACGCTCCGTGGCACGTCATCCCCGCCGACAAGAAGTGGTTCATGCGCGCGACGGTGGCGGAGGCGATCGTGGCCCAGCTCGAGTCGCTCCAACTCGAGTTCCCGACCGTGACCGAGAAGCAGAAGAAGAGCCTGGAGGAAGCGCGCGTGATGCTTTCGAAGAAGGCCTAGCGGGCGCTCTCTTCATTTCCGCGCCGCTTCCGGCCAGTTGAGCACGACGGTCAGCGGGGGGATCGACTCCTTCGCGAGCGCCGTACGCACGAGGAATCGCTGCCCGTCCCGCGACGGCAGGTAGTGGCGGCGGGTGGGGACGCCCAGCACGCGCGCCTGGAACAGCGGTTCCGGCTGGCGGGCGGTGAATCCGTCCTTCCATTCGACGGGCACGGACATGAGGCGATTGTCCAGCCCGAGGTAGAACATCTCGCGGCCATCGGCCCTCCACGTCGCGTGCCGGCCGCCCGCGGTCGAGACCTGCCACCGGCGCTGGCCTTCCGGGAAGTCCCGGGCCCGCGCCAGCGGCGCTGGAGGCGATCCGCAGCGCTTTCGCGAACGCCGGGCGGTATCCCGACGAGGCTGCCGACGAGCTGCTTGCTTCCGTCGCGCGGCTGCACGGC
>JANMPI010000012.1:0-4348 GCA_031369785.1 Acidobacteriota bacterium | reverse complement strand
TTCGTGATGCTGGGGATCGCGTCCTTCACGACCACCGGCGTCGTGGGCGCCATCTACCAGATGCTGAACCACGGGATCTCGACCGGCGCCCTGTTCCTCATGGTCGGGATGCTGTACGACCGCCGCCACACGCGGCAGATCGCGGACTTCGGCGGGCTGAAGAGCGTGATGCCGTGGTTCTCGTCCGTCTTCCTGCTGATCTCGCTGTCTTCGATCGCGGTGCCCGGGTTCAACGGATTCGTGGGCGAGTTCCTCATCCTCATCGGCTCCTGGCCGCTCAGCCACGCGCTGGTGGTGCTGGCGTCGCTGGGGGTAATCCTCGCCGCCGCGTACATCCTCTGGATGGTGCAGCGCGTCTTCTACGGCGAGGTCACGAACCCCGCGAACGCCGGTCTGCGCGACCTGACCACCCGCGAGGCGTGCATCCTCGCGCCGCTCGCCTTCCTCGCCCTCTTCATGGGCGTGGCCAGCCCGCTGTTCACCAAGACCATCGAGCCCTCCGTCAACGCGCTGGTCGAGAGCGTCCGCCTGCACCGCCAATGACCGATCTCGACCTGCGGCCCATCGTTCCCGCCGCGATCGTGGCCTTCACCGGCCTCATCGTCCTGCTCGCGCAGGCGTTCACGGCGCGCGGGAGCCGGTCGCCGTCGGCCGCGCTGTCGCTCAGCGGGCTCGGCGGCGCCCTCGCGGCGACGATGGTGATCGCCCGCGGCCAGGGGCGGGGCGCCGTGCTCGCCGGCTCGCTTGCCGCCGATGACTTCGCTCTCTTCTTCCACTTCCTGATCCTGGGCATCGGCGTCGTGGCCGTGCTGCTCGCGCCCTCGTACCTGCGCGCGACGCGCTCCGATCGCGGCGAGTACTACGCGCTCCTGCTGTTCTCCATCGTCGGCATGCTCGGGCTCGCGTCCGCCCTCGAGCTCGTCGCCGTCTTCGTCGCCCTCGAGATCATGTCGGTGGCGATCTACGCCATGGCCGGCCTGCACCGCGCGCGGGTGGAGAGCCAGGAGGCGGCGGTCAAGTACTTCGTCACCGGTGCGTTCTCGTCCGCCTTCTTCCTTTACGGAGTCGCGCTGCTCTACGGGGCCAGCGGCAGCACCACCCTTTCCCGCATCTCCGCCGCGATCGATCCGTCGGCGGCGGGCCCCGGCCTGGCCCTCCTCGGCGTCGGCTTCCTGCTCGTCGGCTTCGGCTTCAAGGTCGCCGCCGTCCCCTTCCACATGTGGGCGCCCGACGTCTACGAGGGCGCGCCCACCACCGTCACCGCGCTCATGTCCGCGGGAGTGAAGACCGCCGCCTTTGCCGCTTTGCTGCGCGTGTTCCTGCAGGGCGTGCCCGGCCTCGCCCACCAGTGGCAGCCCGCGATCGCGGTGCTCGCCATCGTCACCATGGTGATCGGGAACCTCGGCGCGCTTGCCCAGACCAACGTCAAGAGGATGCTCGCCTACTCGTCGGTGGCGCACGCGGGGTACATCCTGACCGCGGTGGCGGCCGCGCCGGGGGCGGGCACCGAGGCCGTCCTCTTCTATCTCGTCGGCTACGCGGCGGTGAACCTCGGCGGCTTCGGGGCGCTCGCGTCCCTCGCCCGCGACGACCGCGAGCCGATGTCGCTGGCGCACCTGGCCGGCCTTGCCGAACGTCGGCCCTGGCTCGCCGCCGCGCTTTCCGTCTTCCTCGTCTCTCTGACCGGGATCCCGGTGACGGCGGGCTTCGTCGGAAAGTTCCACCTCTTCAACGCCGCGGTGGGCGCGGGGTACGTCAACCTCGCGGTGATCGGCATGCTGATGAGCGTCATCTCCGCCTACTACTACCTGCGGGTGGTGGTGGCGATGTACATGCGCGATCCGGTGGGGGAGGACGAGTGGGCGCCCCTCGGCATCGGCGCCACCGCCGCCCTCACCATCGCGGTGGTGGTCACGCTGGTGCTGGGCGTGTATCCCGGGCCCGTGCTCGCCTGGGCCCGGCTGGCCGCCGCGTCGCTCTAGGACGGAGCGGCTACAACCGCTCCGTCACCCGCGGATCGATCGCGACGCCGAGCAGGTAAACCGCCCAGTGCAGATGCGGCACGGCGGCGACGCCGGTATCGCCCGACGTCCCGACGACGCGGCCCGCTTCCAGCCATTCGCCTTGCGGGACCGACGTGGACGCCAGGTGCGAGAAGACGCTGACCAGGCCCTGGCCGTGGTCGACCACGACCGTCTTCCCGGAAAGTCCGAGCGTCCCCGCGAAGAGGACGATCCCCGCCGCCGGCGCCTTGACCTGCGTCCCCGCCGCGACCTCGTAGTCGAGGCCGCGATGGTATTCGCCGTAGATCGCGTCCATTCGCGAGTCGACGGCGGCGACACCAGCGTAGGTCTCCGCCGCGCCGAACGTGGCGCCGGGCGGAGCGTCCACCGGCGGACGGAATGCCCCGCGCCATTCCTGCCGCGGCGACACCGTGCGCAGGTACTGCTGCAGCAGGCGCCCGTCGCGAACGCCGGCGGGGGATGCCGCCATCTCGCGCTTGTCGGCGGGCAGGACGATCTCGCGGGCGGCGTACTCGCGGCGGGCGATCGTCACCGGGACCGCGAAGCGATCGCGCCCCCGGCTGGTGCGGATCTCGACCCCGAGCGTCGTTCGCCCCGGCGTGAAGGTGACCGGGACGGGGACGAGCACGCGCAGGCCTTCCGCCGACGAGAAGGCGGGACAACGGCGGCCGTCGAGGATGCCGTACACGATTCCGCGGATGGGCCGGCGCGAGTGGAGGCGGATGGTGAGGAGGCCGCCCGGGTAGGCCTCCCGCTCGTCGACGGCGATGGAAAGGCCGCCCGGGTTGCGCGTGACCCCCGCCGGCGCCGCGGGTGACGCGAGGGCCAGAAGAAGTGCGAGTGCGACGAGCGTCCGCTGGATCATCCGGCGAGAGCCAGAAGCGCTGCCCGCAGGGCGTCCTCTTCGTCCACGGCCACGGTGCGGAGGTCGACCACCAGCGCGTCGTCGGAGACGCGGGCCATGATCGCGGGGTCCCCGGCGCGCAGGCGCCGGGCCAGCTCGTCCGGCCGGCGCCCCGCATGGCGGATGCGCAGGAGCGCGGTCGGGATCTCGATCATCGGCGCCGCTCCGCCCCCGACCGCCGACGAGCCGTCGACGATCTCGACCTCGAGGCCCGCGAGGCGATCCCGCATGGCGATTGCCCGCCGCCGCACGTCATCCGCGGCCAGGGTCAGCATCCGCAGCACGGGGATGTCCGCCGCGCGGCCGGCCTGATGGTCGCGCAGCACGGCATCGAGCGCGGCCACCGTCATCTTGTCGACGCGCAGCGCGCGGTAGAGCGGGTTGCTGCGCATGGCGCGGAGGGGCGCGGCCTTTCCGGCCGCGATCCCGGCCTGCGGCCCGCCGAGGAGCTTGTCGCCGCTGAAGGTCACGACGTCGACACCGGCGCGAAGGCTGGCGCCCACCGTCTCCTCGCGGTCGAGGGGCGGCGGGAGCGCCGCGATGAGCCCGCTCCCGACGTCCTCGACCACCGGCACCCTCGCGTCCGCCGCGACCGCCACCAGCTCTTCGCGCGTCGGCGACTCCGCGAACCCGACGATGCGGAAGTTGCTTGGATGCACCTTCAGGATCATCCCCGTCGCCGGCCCCACGGCGGCGCGATAGTCCGCGGCGCGCGTGCGGTTCGTGGTCCCGACCTCGCGCAGCATGGCCCCGCTCTTCCGCAGCACGTCCGGGATGCGGAAGGAGCCGCCGATCTCCACCAGCTCGCCGCGGCTCACGATGACCTCGCGCCCCTCGGCGAAGGTGTTGACGGCGAGCAGCACCGCGGCGGCGTTGTTGTTGACCACGACGGTGGCCTCGGCGCCGAGGAGGGCGCGCACGCGGGACTCGGCGTGAGCCTCGCGCTCGCCGCGCTCGCCGCCTTCGAGATCGAGCTCGAGGTTCGAGTAGCCCGACGCGATGTCGGCCACGCGCGCGGCGGCGGCGAGGCCCAGCGGCGCGCGGCCGAGGTTCGTGTGGACGACGACGCCGGTCGCGTTGATCACGCGCACGAGCGAGGGCGCGAGCGCGCCGCGCAGCCGGGCGGCGAGCCGCGCGGCCAGGTCGCCGTGGCCTTCCTCTATGGCGTCGTCTCCCGCGGTGGCAGGGGTGCGCGCTTCCGCCACCAGCAGCCGCGCTTCCGACGTGACCAGCGCGCGCCCGTAGCGGTGCTCGAGGGCGCGCACGGCCGGAAGCTGCAGGACATGGTCGATCGAGGGAAGGCGGCGCCGCGCGTCGCTCCGCGGGGCCGAAGGAGCGGTCATCGCGTTACTATAACAACGTTGACCTTTAAAGGACCGTGCCCTATTCTCGCGCCGTGACCCGGGAGCGCGCGAAGACG
>JANMPI010000579.1:0-5337 GCA_031369785.1 Acidobacteriota bacterium | reverse complement strand
AGGCGACCCTCATCAAGAAGATCGCCGAGCTGCACCACGAGAAGCGCGTGGACGGCATCACCGACATCCGCGACGAGAGCGACCGCCGCGGGATGCGCATCGTGGTGGACGTGAAGAAGGGCGAGTCGGCGCAGGTGCTGCTGAACAACCTGTACAAGCACACCCAGCTGCAGGACACCTTCGGGATCATCATGCTGACCATCGTCGAGCAGCGGCCGCGGGTGCTGAACCTCCTCGAGGTCTGCGAGCTCTTCATCGATTTCCGCCGCGAGGTCGTGCGCCGCCGCACCGCCTTCGAGCTCCGGAAGGCGGAGGCCCGCGCCCACATCCTCGAGGGATTCGCCATTGCCCTCGACAATCTCGACGCGGTGATCGCGCTCATCCGCGCCGCGCGCACCCCGGACGAGGCGCGCACCGGCCTGATGGCGACCTTCGCGCTCTCCGAGATCCAGTCCAAGGCGATCCTGGACATGCAGCTCCAGCGCCTGACCGGCCTCGAGCGCCAGAAGATCCTCGACGAGCTGCGCGAGATCCGCATCCTGATCGCGGACCTGAAGGACATCCTCGCCCACCCCGCGCGCATCGACGCCATCATCGTGTCCGAGCTGACCGCGATCCGCGACGACCACGGCGACCCGCGGCGCACGCAGATCGTGGAGGCGGTGGACGAGATCACCTACCTCGACACCATCGTCGACGAGGACGTGGCGATCTCCATCACCCACACCGGTTACATCAAGCGGACGTCGATCGCGACCTACCGCAGCCAGCGCCGGGGCGGCCGCGGCCGCATGGGGATGAAGACCAAGGACGAGGATTTCGTGGACCAGCTGTTCATCGCGTCCACGCACTCCTACATCCTGATCTTCACGGACCGCGGGCGCGTGTACTGGCTGAAGGTCCACGAGATCCCCGATGTCGGGCCCCAGGGCAAGGGGAAGGCGGTGGTGAACCTGGTCCAGCTCGCCCCGCACGAGAAGCCCGCCGCCTTCGTGGCGGCCAAGGAGTTCGTGGCCGGACGCTACGTGCTCCTCGCCACCCGCAAGGGGATCGTCAAGAAGACCGAGCTCAACGCGTTCGGTCACGTGCGCGCGGGTGGCATCATCGCCCTCGGGGTCGAGGACGACGACGCGCTGATCGAGGCGATGCTCACCTCCGGCAGCGACGAGGTCCTGCTCGCCACCCGGGAGGGGATGGCCATCCACTTCAAGGAGGACGACGTCCGTCCGATGGGCCGCGCCGCCTACGGCGTGAAGGGTGTCGCCCTCGAGCCGGAGGACGAGATCGTGGCCCTCGAGGTCGTCTCTCCCGGGGGCACCGTCCTCACCGTGTGCGCGAACGGGTACGGCAAGCGCACGCCCCTCGACGAGTACCGGCGGCAGACGCGCGGCGGCAAGGGCATCATCAACATCAAGACCGCCGGCCGCAACGGCCCCGTGGTGGGGGTGAAGTTCCTGCGCGCGGACGGCGGGGTGATGCTCATAACCGAAAAGGGTATGATCATCCGCCTCAACACCGCGGACATTTCGGAAATCGGACGCAACACCCAGGGCGTGCGGCTCATCCATCTCGAAGAGGGCGACCACCTCGTTTCGGTGGCACGGCTCGCGGAGCGCGACGACGTGGAGGAAGCCCTCCCCGTCCCTCCGCCGGATGGACCCGCGGGGCCTGGCAAGGAGGAGGAATGAGCATGCGTGTCGCCGCCCTTCCGCTGGCCCTGACCATCGCCGCCTTCGGCTGCAGCTCCCATCCGGAGAAGGGAGTGGTGGATCAGTACTTCAACGCCGTGAACGCGAAGGACTCGCAGACGCTCAGCAGCTTCGCCGCCGTGTCCTTCGACAAGAAGGTCGACCGTTGGGCGATCAAGGACACCCTGGACGAGACCAAGTCCGCGGCGCCCCTGCCCGCCCTTTCCCAGAAGGTGAAGGACCTCGAAGCCGAGCTCGCCGCCAACACCAAGAACGCCCGCGCCTACAACAACGACCACTACGTCGAGCTCGACCAGCTGAAGGCGATGAAGCCCGGGGCGGCCGTGCCGCCCAAGATCGCGCCCGTGAAGGCGGAATGGGAGAAGTTCAGCGAGAAGGATCGCGAGCTCAAGAAAGCCATCGCCAACGCGCGCGACGCGGTCGACAAGGAGAAGCGCAGCGTTCTCCGCTCCGTCGGGCAGGTGGACGACATCGAGTCGCTCGCGGGCGAGCTGAAGGAGAAGAAGATCGGCCTCGACCTCACCATCGGCGGGAAGGTGCTGCCCTACGAGATGACGGTGCGCAAGTACGAGATGAAGCGCGCGTCCGGCCCGCGCGTGGTGAGCCGCTGGGTCGTGCAGGAGCTGAAACCGAAAGGGTAATCGGCTAGAGAACTTCCAGCGCGGCGTAGCGGGCGACCAGGCGCTTGGCGCCGATGCCGAGGAACGACACCGTGAGCTTGAGGTCGTCGCCCGACCCCTCGCTGCGGATCACCGTGCCCACCCCGAACATGGGGTGGCGCACTTTCACCCCCGGGCGGATGCCCTTGAGATCGGGTGACACGGGCGGCGTCGCGGGCGCCACCGGCCGCTCTCCGGCGCCGAAGCGCAACGGGCGCGCCTCGCCCCAGGTCGCCCCCGGCCGGCTGCTCCCGCCGCGGCCCCACGCGGGCTGCTCGCGCGCGGCCTCGCCGCTCACCTCCATCCGGTCGCGCGGGATCTCCTCCAGGAAGCGGCTCGGCTGGCTGGTGCGCCGCTGGCCGAAGACCTGCCGGCTCTGCGCCCACGACAGGTGCAGCCGCTCGCGGGCGCGGGTCATGCCGACGTAGACGAGCCGGCGTTCCTCTTCGATCGCGTCCGCGCTCTCCAGGCTGCGCACGTGCGGCATCAGCCCTTCCTCGAGTCCGACCAGGAAGACCGCGTCGTACTCCAGTCCCTTCGCGGAGTGGAGGGTCATGAGGACGACCGGCGCATCGTCCTTCACCATGTCGGTGTCGGCGAGGAGCGACACCTGGTCGAGGAAGCCGGTGAGGGTGGGCTCGTCGCTCCGCGCCTCGTACTCCGAGGCCGCGGACAGGAGCTCGGCGAGGTTCTCCAGGCGATCCTGGCTCTCATGGGTGTCTTCCTGCGAGAGCGCGGCCGCGTACCCCGACGCGGTGAGCACGCGGGAGATGAGGTCCTTGACCCCGATCCCCGCCGCCTCCACGCGCAGCGACGCGATGAGCTCGCGGAACCGCCGCAGGGGCTGGGTCGCGCGCGCGGGCAGGAGGGCCTCGGTTTCCACGGCTTCGAGCGCGTCCCACATCGAGATGCGCCGCTGCTCGCCCGCGGCCGCGATCTCGTCCAGCGTGCGGGCCCCGATCCCCCGCGCGGGCACGTTGATCACGCGCCGCAGCGCCATGGGATCGTGGGGATTGCGCACCAGGCGCAGGTAGGACACGACATCCTTGATCTCCTTGCGCTCGTAGAACCCGACCCCCCCCACCACGAGATAGGGCATGCCCTGGCGCATGAGCGCTTCCTCGATGAGGCGGCTCTGCGCGTTCATCCGGAAGAGGACCGCGGCCCGGCGGCGGCCCGGAAGCCTCGCGATGCGGCCGACCACCCACGCCGCCTCCTGGAACTCGTCGCCGGCCTGGTGCAGGCGCACCGGCTCTCCGCTCTCCTTCACCGCGCGCAGGGTCTTGCCCTTGCGCTTCACGTTGTGGGCGACGAGCGCGCCCGCCAGATCGAGGATGCTCTGCGTCGAGCGGTAGTTTTCCTCCAGGCGGAGGACGCGCGCGCCGGGGAAGTCCTTCTCGAAGTCGAGGATGTTGTTGATGTCGGCGCCCCGCCAGGAGTAGATCGACTGGTCCTCGTCGCCGACCACGGTGATGTTCCCCGCCGGCGGGACGAGGTGGCGGATGAGGGCGTACTGCGCGCGGTTCGTGTCCTGATACTCGTCCACCATCACGTAGCGGAAGCGGTGGCGGTAGCGCTCCCGGGCCTCGGGGTTGGCGTCGAACATCTGCACCGTGCGCAGCAGGAGGTCGTCGAAGTCGAGGGCCTGGGCCTGGGAGAGGATCTCCCGGTAGCGCTCGGAGACCCGGGCGAAGGTCTGGGCCCCGACGGAATCGCCAGCGGGATCTTCCGGGTCGCGTCCCGAGTTCTTGAAGGAGGAGATGCGGGACAGGATCTTGCGCGGAGGATGCACTTTCTCCGGGAGGTCGAGCGCCTTCAGCGCCTGCCGCACCGCCTGCATCTGGTCGTCCTCGTCGAAGATCACGAAATCGCGAGAGAGGCCGGCCGCCGCCGCCTCGCGCCGCAGCAGGCGCACGCAGAGGCTGTGGAAGGTCGAGATCCAGCCCTTCATGGGCTGGCCTTCGAGGAGCCGCTCCGTCCGCTCCTTCATCTCGCCCGCCGCCTTGTTGGTGAAGGTGACGGCGAGCACGGCCTCCGACGGCACGGCCTGGTCGAGGATCAGGTGGCCGATGCGGTGGGTGATGACGCGCGTCTTGCCGCTGCCCGCGCCGGCGAGGATGAGGGTCGGCCCCTCGGTCGCGAGCACCGCCTCGCGCTGCTGCGTGTTCAACCCTTCGAGGAGGTCCGTCTTATTCAACCGTGACGGATTTAGCGAGATTCCTCGGCTGGTCGACGTCGCGACCGGCGCGCACCGCGACGTGGTACGCCATCAGCTGCAGCGGGATGACCATGAGCAGCGGCGACCAGACCTCATCCACGGGAGGAACGTCGAAGATGAGGTCGGTCCCCTTGTCGAGGATCTTCCGCACCTCGGTATCGCCCTGGAAGGTGATGGCGATCATGCGGCCGCCGCGCGCCTTCACCTCCTGGATGTTCGAGAGCATCTTGTCGTACGTGCGCCCCTTGGGGCAGAGCGCCACCACGGGCATGCTCTCGTCGATGAGCGCGATCGGCCCGTGCTTCATCTCCCCCGCGGGATAGCCCTCGGCGTGGATGTACGAGATCTCCTTCATCTTCAACGCGCCTTCGAGTGCGATCGGGTAGTTGACGCCGCGCCCGAGGTAGAGGAAGTCGCGCGCGGTGGCCATCCACTTCGCGACTTCCTCGACGCGCCCGCTCATGGCCAGCGCGTTCTCCATGAGGTGCGGCACCCGGGCCAGGCTCTCGAGCAGCTCCCGGCAGCGCTCCCGGGTCAGGGAGCCGCGCAAGCGGCCGAGGTGCAGGGCCAGGAGCGCCAAGGCCACGATCTGTGCGGTGAAGGCCTTGGTGGAAGCAACCCCGATCTCGGGACCGGCGTGGGTGAGCAGCGTGCCCGCCGCCTCGCGCGTCACCTGCGAGCCCTGCACGTTGCAGATCGCGATGGGCAGGGCGCCGAGGCGCCTGGCCTCCTTGAAGGCGGCGAGGGTGTC
>JANMPI010000564.1:0-1674 GCA_031369785.1 Acidobacteriota bacterium | reverse complement strand
GGTGTTCGGCCCCGCCTGGTCCCACGTCGTCTCTTGCGGGCGGGTCGTGCCGGCGTCGCGGCCGAGCTTGATCTTGTCGGCGCGATTGAAGAAGAGGGTCATCGTATTGTTCTTGAAGGGCTGAGCGTTCAGCTTGACGGTGAAGTTCTGCAGCGTGGTCTTGTCGGTGAGCCCCCCGGCGACGATGAGGTCGATCTGATCGTGATCGTAGGCGCCCCAGAGCCAGAGGCGGTCGCGGAGGACCGGCCCACCCGCCTCCGCACCGTAATCCTGCGTTCCGTCGACGGTGTTGGACGCGGGATTCGCTCCACCGGCGGCGAGCTGAAGGCGGAGCTCGTCGGGGGTGTTGGCGGCAACCCAGCGCTTGTCCGTCTTGAACAATCGCGCGCTTCCCTTGAAGTCGTTGGTGCCGCGTTTGGTAATGACGTTGACCTGCACGCCCGCGGTCTGCGTCGACGGGTCGGTGCCTCCGGTCGTCACCTGGATCTCCTCGAAAGACTCGAAGTCGAAGTAGAGGGCCGTCGACCCCAGTCCGTTGGCGCCTGCCCTCTGGTGCCAATCGACGCCGTCAAGCGTCCAAGCGTTCTGCGAGGGTGGCATCCCCTTGCCCACGAAGTAGGTCTGCGAGCCGGTCTCTGAGCCCGCGACGTTGACGCGGTCCAGCTGTATGCCGGGGACGGATTGCAGGATGACCCATGGGTCGCGGGCGGTCGGGATGCTCTCCAGCTCGAGCTTCGTCACCGTGACCCCGACGTTCGACTTGCGGGCATCGAGGAGCGGAACTTGCCCGGTGACGAGCATCGCCTCCGTCCGGGCGGCGACTTTCAGAGTTAGGGCGACCTCCGCATTCTGCTTCGAGCTCACCATGATGGTCGGGCTCTTCGCGGTCGAGAACCCGGCACGGACCGCGGTCATCTTGTATTGGCCGGGGCTCAAGTTGCGAAAGCGAAACTCTCCACTCTCCGTAGTCGTCGCTTCGAGCGGGGCGCCGATGCCGGTCAGGGTGACCGCGACCCCCGGGAAGGGTGCGCCTTGCTCGTCGCGGACGATGCCGTAGATATTTCCCGTCACGCTTTGTGCAATGACCGGCGCACCGAGCAGGAGGACCGCACCAACTGTCAACAGGTGGCGGAGCGCCATTCGCTCCAGCCTTTCGCACCGACCGATCAGCGGGTTTGTCACGCGACCCCCTTCCGGATCACCGGGTTGCGCGGAGAAGACTTGAATAAGACAGTACTGTCAAGCCGCCTCCGCTGGTTGGACGTCCGCAGCGTGAGCGTTGGCGAAATTACTGGCAGGGCGACTGGTGAACGGCCTCGATCCGGATGGGGACGGCGGAGCCGTAGAAGGCGCCAGCCCTTTCGAAGCTCGGTACGATCAACCCGCACTGCCCGATCCTGAACATGACGTCGTGCGCCACCACGTCCGACCAGATGTTGCAGACTCTGCCCGCTTCCTCCCAGCGACCGGAACCTCCGTCCTCGGGCACCCGGACGACGAGGCAGATCTCGCATCGGGTGTTGGCGGTCGAACCCTGGTCACCGTCCGGGGCCGCTCCCGCGCCCGCTCCGGCGTCCGTGTAGTTCCCCGTGATCGTGTTGACCGCGCCGTTCGCGCAGTACCCATCGACGGCCTCGGCGCGGCCCGAGGCCAGAAGCAACAGGGCCAGGACCG
>JANMPI010000504.1:0-7838 GCA_031369785.1 Acidobacteriota bacterium | reverse complement strand
GGCGCGCTGGCGCTGGTCGCCGACGTGCGGGCCGCCCTCGCGGACCTCACCGCCGCGCTCACCGGCCATCGCATCGCCGCCGAGTACGACCAGGCGATCGCCGACGCGCGCTCGGAGTGGGCGGAAGCCCGCGAGAACATCCTCCGTCCCGCGCCCGTGGCCGGCCGCCTGCTGCACCAGGCCGAAGTCATCCGCGTCCTGAACGACGCCGTCGGGCCGAAGTCGGTCATCGTCCACGCCGCCGGCGGCCTGCCCGGCGATCTGCACAAGCTCTGGCGGAGCCGCGGCGACGGGGACTATCACTCGGAGTACGGTTACTCGTGCATGGGGTACGAGATCGCGGGCGCCCTGGGCGTGAAGATGGCGTGCCCGGAGCGCGAGGTGTACGCGGTGATCGGCGACGGCAGCTACCTGATGCTGAACCACGAGATCGTGACCGCGGTCCAGGAAGGCCGGAAGATCACCATCGTGCTCCTCGACAACCACGGCTACCAGTGCATCCACAACCTGCAGCGATCGTGCGGCAGCGGGGGGTTCGGGAACGAGTTCCGCGCCCGGGACGCGGAGAGCGGCCGGCTCACGGGCGAGAACGTGACCGTGGACTTCGTCGCCAACGCGCGGAGCCTCGGCGCGGCCGCCTTTGCCGCGACCACCGAGGACGAGCTGGCGCGGGCGCTCGGCGAGGCGCGCAAGGAGACGCGGACCTGTATCGTGTACGTGCCCATCGAGCCGAAGACGCCGATCCCGGGCTATTCGTGGTGGGACGTGCCGGTGTCCGCGGAGTCGGAATCGACCGACGTGCAGACCGCCCGCCGGGCGTATCAAAAGGCCCTGCGCGCCCGGAGGTTCTACTACTGATGTCGCGGATGAAGGAGACGATCGACGCCGGCGTCGAGTTCTGGAACGACTCCTGCGCGCCGGCCGAGCTCGCGGACGCGGTGGCGCACGGAGCCGCCGGCGCCACGTCCAATCCCGTGATCGTGTATTCGGCGATCAAGGCCGACCCGAAGACGTGGACCCCGGTCCTCGACGGGCTCATCGCGGCGCGGCCGCAGGCCATCGAGGACGAGATCGCGTGGGCGCTCATCGAGGCCCTGGGGGTGAAGGCGGCGGCCATCCTCGGCCCCGTGCACAAGGCGAGCCGCGGCGCGCGCGGGTTCCTCTCCATGCAGGTGAATCCGCGCCTGTACCCCGACCACGAGCGCATGGTGGAGCACGGCAAGACGCTGTCCGCGGTGGCGCCGAACGTCGCCATCAAGGTGCCGGCGACCGCGGCCGGCATCAAGGCCGCGGAGGAGCTGGTCGCGGCCGGGATCAACGTGAACGCTACGGTCAGCTTCACCGTCGCGCAATCGATCGCGGTGGCGGAGGCGTTCGAGCGCGGCCTCGACCGCGCGCGCGCCCGCGGCGCGGACATGCTCGCCCTCCATCCCTACGCCACGATCATGCTGGGACGCCTCGACGATCACCTCCAGCGCGTGATGGCGAAGGAAGGCATCGTCGTCGATCCGACCTTCATCTCCCGCGCGGGAATCGCGGTCTTCAAGCGCGCGCGCGAGGTCTTTCGCGAGCGCGGCTATCGGGCGACGCTGCTCGCCGCCGCCTACCGCCATCACCTCCACTGGTCCGAGCTGATCGGCCCCGGGGTCGTGCAGAGCATCCCCTACGCGTGGTGGAAGCAGTTCGAGTCCTCGGACATCGAGGTGAAGCCGACGCTCGATCAGCCCGTCGATCCCGCGGTGGTCGAGACCCTGAGCCGCCGGTTCGAGGACTTCCGGCGCGCGTACGGCATCGACACGCTGGCCGCGGACGAGTTCGCGCGGTTCGGGCCGACCATCCACACCTTGAACCAGTTCATCGGCGGGTATCAGGACCTGCTGGGGCTGGTCCGGGAGCGGATGCTGCGCTGACGGGGGCGCCGCTCCCGTTCAAGCGGCGCCGTAGACCTCCACCCGCAACCCCTCGACACGGACGCGCGCGGCGATCCGCTCCAGGCGCTCATCGGAAAGCGCGCCTACCCGCGCGTCGGCGGGGCGGCGCGCGACGGTGCAGGCCTGCACGTGGTCGATGCGGCCTCCCCTTTCCAGGATCTCTCGGAGGCGGTCCGCGTACGCTTCGATCTCCGCGTCCGGGGGCGGCGCTCCGTCCGTGGCCACGAACATGCCCTGGATGACGATGGGACGCTCGCGCGCGGCGTCGAGCAAGTTGTCGAGGATCTTCCGGAAGGGAAGGCGCGTCCCGTCCACCTTCCGAAAGTAGCTTTCCGTCCCTGCGTCGAGCTTGCACCACAACTCATCAAAGAGGGGAAGGGCCGCCCGCACCCGCGGCCGGTCGAGCATCGTCGCGTTCGTGAGGAGGCGAAGCGGGACCTCGAGGGCGCTCCGGTCGAGCGCGTCGCGCGCGGCGCGGGCCGCGGCCGGAAACTCCCGGGCGGTCGTGGGCTCGCCATCGCCGGCGAACGCGACGTCCGCGACCCGCCGCAGGGGTGGCGGCGCGGAAGCGAACAGCGGATCGCGCCACAGCGCGCCGGAGCGGGCGCGGTCGAGCAGCGCCTCGAGCTCCGCGCGGAGGACGGCCACGTCCACCACGGCCGGGGCGCCCGGCGTCGTCCGGTCGACCTGGCAGTAGGGGCAGTCGAAGTTGCACTTCTTGTCCGGGTTCAGGTTCACGCCGATGGAGACGCCGCGTGCGCGCCGGGACAGAACGGCATACACGTAGCGGTTGCGGTCGAGGGCTCGGTCGTGATCGGCGAAAGTGAGCGCGCGCGCCATTGCCCCATCGTAGGCCCGCGCGTCCGTGGACATTGCGAAATCTTTGCCGCGGGCCTGCTTGCGGCCTGCTAATTCTGCGCGCATCGATTGCTCTACGTTCACGTATTGCAGAACTCTGACAGTGCTCGCGCGCGCCCGCTGCTACGTTGTGGGAAATGCGACACGAGGCTTTGGAAGCGTCAGCGCCGCCGGTACATCCACCGGGGAAGGAGGCGCGGGTCCTCCTCACCAGCGTCTTCGGACCCTACGCCCGGGACGACGAGTACGGCAGCCGCGCCATCAACCCGATGGAGCTGTACCACAACCAGGTCACGCGGGCACAAGGGGTGTTCTCCCTGCGCATGTTCCATCGTTCGTGGGGCCTCATGCTCATCCAGGCCAACATCGAAGCCCCCTGCACGCTGCTCGACTTCCCCAGCCTGGACCGTTTCGTCGAAGAGCTGAAGACCGTCCGCTACGACGTGGTCGGGATCGGCGCCATCCTCCCGAACGTCGGCAAGGTGGTGAAGATGTGCGCCCTCGTCCGCGAGCACCAGCCGCAGGCCGTCATCGTCGTCGGCGGGCACGTCGCCAACGATCCCCGCCTCCGCGAGCGGATCGACGCCGACTACATCGTGAAGGGCGAGGGCGTGCGCTGGTTCCGCAGATACCTGGGCGAGGACGAGGACGCGCCGATCCGCCACCCGCTCATCGTCTCCGGCCTCGAGAGCCGGGCCATGGGCGTGAAGCTCGGGCAAGGGCCTGCGGATACCGCTGCCACCTTGATCCCCTCGGTGGGTTGTCCCCTGGGGTGCAACTTCTGCTCCACGTCGGCCATGTTCGGGGGGAAGGGGCGTTTCGTAGACTTCTACCCGACCGGTGACGAGCTCTTCGAGGTGATGCGGGGCCTGGAGCAAGCCCTCCGCGTCCAGTCGTTCTTCGTCATGGACGAGAACTTCCTGCTCCACCGCAAGCGGGCCCTGCGCCTGCTGGAGCTGATTCGGGCCCATGGCAAGGCGTGGTCCCTGTACGTGTTCAGCTCGGCCAACACACTGAAGCTCTACACCATGGACGAGTTGGTCGGCCTCGGCGTCTCCTGGGTCTGGGTCGGGTTGGAAGGGAAGCAGAGCGCGTACGCGAAGCTCAAGGGGGCCGACACGCGGCAGCTCGTGGACACGCTCCAGTCCCACGGGATCCGCGTCCTGGGATCCAGCATCGTCGGTCTTCCCGAGCACCGACCGGAGAATATCGACGAGGCCATCGACCACGCGGTCGCCCACGACACGGAGTTCCACCAGTTCATGCTCTACACGCCCATCCCCGGGACCCCGCTGCACGCGGAGCACCTGGCCAAGGGCACGCTTCTCGACGAGGAGGAGTGCCCTCCGGCGGACGCCCACGGCCAACTCCGCTTCAACTTCCGCCACCCGCACATCCGCGATGGAGAGGAGACGGAGTTCCTGCTGCGTGCCTTCCGGAAAGACTTCGACGTGAATGGACCGAGCGCGCTCCGCATCGCGCGCACGCTCCTGCGGGGATGGCAGCGGCACAAGAACGATCCCGACCCCCGCGTGCGCGAACGCTATCGTCGCGAGTGTCGGGACCTTCCCACCGCCTACGCGGGCGCGCTGTGGGCGGCGGAGAGATGGCTCCGCGGAAACCCGCCCCTGGCCCGCCGCCTGCGCGGCGTGCGGGAGGCGATCACTCGCGAGTTCGGCCTGAAGGCGAAGCTCGCGGGCCCGCCGATCGGCCTCGTGATCCTCGCCGCGATGTATCGCGAGGGCCGCCGGCTTCACCGGGGCCGCACCTACGAGCCGCCCACGTTCTACGAGACGAATCGGCCTCACGCCGCCGGCGAGCGGGCGGCATCACCCTGCCGGTGGGTGGTGCCCGTGGCGGGCCACCTCGACCCGCCGCCGGCGTCAGTGCCGGCTGTGCCGCACCGGGCCGTGACTCCCTCCCCCTAGCGGACGACCCCGGCACGGTGGGTTCGCGCGTTTGCGCCAGCGGTAGGCGCAAACCGTGTTCGCCGGTGGCGGTTCCGCAATCCGATTTCATGCGCCCGCGATTCTGCCCCGTCTTGCGTGAGCGAGGCGCGTACAATCCGCGCATGGGCCGCCCTTCGCTTCCGCCCCTGGTTTGAACGGCCGTCCATGCGCTGCCCGGGCGGCAGCTGCTAGTCCATCTTCCCAAGGTGGCGCGTACCCACTTTCTTTTCATTATGCGTAGCGTTACCGTTAACGCTGGCAGGGATCAGGAGGATCTGCAGTGAGGCCAGCCCTTCGCATCGTTCCGCTCGCATGCGCCGGTGCGCTCGTCCTCGGCGGCGTCGCGCGTGCGGAGGCGGCGTCCGCCACCGTGAAAACAGATGACGGCACGTTCGTGATCGTGCTGCGCCCGGACCTCGCACCGCGCCACGTCGCCCACTTCGTGAAGGTGGCGCGCGCGGGCGGATACGACGGCACCGTCTTCCATCGCATCGTGCCGCGCGGGATCATCCAGGGTGGCGATCCGCTGTCGAAGGATCCGAAGAAGAAGGCGCTCTACGGCACCGGCGGGCTCGGCCTCCTGAAGGCGGAGTTCTCCGAAGCACCCATGGTGCGCGGCGCGGTGGCGGCGGTGCTGCGGCCGTCGAGCCGCGACAGCGCGGGCAGCCAGTTCTTCATCTGCCTGTCCGACCAGGCGTCGCTCACCGGCAAGTTCACGATCTTCGGAGAAGTCACTTCGGGCATGGAGATCGCGGACGCGATCGGCGCCCGTCCGGTAGCGGGAGATCGCGCGACGGAGCGCATCGTCATCCGCTCGGTCACGATCGACGCCGCGCCCGCGAGCCCGCCCGCGCCATGACCGCTTCCTTCGCGCAACGGCAGACCGTGCTCGTCGCCGACGACGAGGAGGACGTCCGCTTCCTCCTCTCGCGCCTGCTCGGGGACGTGGGGTACGAAGTGCTTCTCGCCGAGGACGGGCTGCAAGCGCTGCAGCGCATCGACGCCAGCAAGCCCGACCTGATGATCCTCGACCTCATGATGCCGGGGCTCGACGGGTGGGGCGTGCTGAAGCGCCTCGAGGGATATCCGGACCCGCCGCTCGTGGTGCTGCTCACCGCGCGCGGCGATTCCGAGAGCTTCGCCCGCGGGATGCGCGCCGGCGCCGCCGCCTACGTGACCAAGCCGTTCCGCTTCCACGAGCTGATCGCCACCGTTCAGGGGCTGCTGGCCTCGGACGGGCGCTCGCGGGTGATGCACCACGAGCGGCGGCGCGAGGCGCGGCGGCCGGTGACCGCCGAGGTGAAGATCCTCGGGCGCGACGACTCGCCGATCGCACTCGGCCAGTGCGTCGACCTGAGCCACGGCGGGCTGAAGGTCCACCTCGGGCTGAAGATCGAGGAGGGGTTTCCGGTGAGCGTCGCCTTCGACGTGCCGGCGACGCGGGCCGCGGTGCGCATCGACGGGCAGATCAAGTGGTGGCAGGCCCTGCCGCGCGGATATGTCCACGGGCTGTCGTTCGTGCGCTTGAGCGAGGAATCGGCCAAGCAGGTCGCCGCGCTGCTCGCAGTCGAGTAGCTGGAGCCATTAGCCAGGACGAAGCGAGCGCTCCAGTGATCGGAGCTCCAACGGGGGGATTGCCCAAGCAGTCGCTCCATGGAGCCACTGCCGAATGAAGCTAAGGTACGCGGAGTGCTTGCGTCCCTTTTCAATCCGCCCGCGGGTCGCCGGTATGACCTGCCGGTCCTGGTCGCCTCCCTCGTCATCGTGTGCGCGTTCTTTGCTGCGCCTCTGTTCAGGGGTCTGGGCGGCTTTGATCTTGACGGCGATGAAGCGATCTACGCGGGTGTCGTCAATTCCATTCTCGAGGGGGGACACTGGTCGACCCCTGAATACGAAGGGCACCCTTTCTTGGAAAAGCCGCCCCTTAAGTTCTGGCTAGTCGCAGCGGCCATTGTTGGCACGCCGCTATCGCCGGATGAGCGCGGCTTTCGCTGGCTCGATAGCCTCTTCGCAGCGCTTGCGTTCATCTATGTATTTCTGCTTGGATGGCGACTGGCGGGACCGGTTTGCGGCGTGGGCGCGGCGTACTTCCTGGCCATCAACCAGGAACTCGTGTTCGTTCATGGGCTGCGCTCCAACAACATGGAGTCCATGCTCGTCCTCGCATATACCGGAGCGGTCTATCACTTCCAGCGTTGGTCGGAGGGTGCCAACCCCGGCCGCCATATAGCCGCGGTCGCAGGTTGGTTCTGCTTTTCATTCCTGGGCAAATTCGTTGCGGCACTGTTCCTGCCTTTGGTACTAGTCAGTTGCGTATTTGCAGTGCCGGAATGGCGCCGCCGCGCCCGCCAGGACTTGCCGTACCTATTCCTGGCGACCGCGGCGGCGTGTGCGCTGATCGCGCCGTGGTACGCCTACCAGCTAGTTGTCGGCGGCTCGGGGTTCTGGGAGTTTGCGTTCTGGCATCACGTCCACCGTCGGGCCACCGTCGGGCTCGACCCGGCACACATTCACCCTTTCTACTACTACCTCGATCAACTCTTGGGCAGCTATCAGAGAGTCTGGTACTACCCGTGTCTGGGTGGGCTCGCGTGGGTTGTGCGTCTAGTCCGAAATCGTTGGTGGCCAGGCCTAACGGCGGTAGTTTGGCTTGCGATTCCCGTAGCGGTGCTGTCACTGGCGGCTTCTAAGCTGTACCACTACGCCTATCCCTTCGTGCCGCCTGTCGCATTGTTCGGCGGTTATGCCGTGGCGCTGGCCGGTCGCGCAGGGTTTACGTTGCCCCTGAGCATGGACATGCGGCGAGAGCGGTTGGAGCGGTGGCTCCGTCCGGCGCTATGGACATTGTTCGTCCTCACCGTACTCGTTTTCGCTTTGACTCTGTTCTCCGGCACAGGTCGCATCTCATGGAACGCCGGACCACTGTTGATCCGGAATGCCTCCGTGGCGCGCCCGTTGATTGTGGCCGCCTTGGTTCTCGTGACGCTCCGCCGCAATTACCGAGCCGCGCTGGCCATGATCCTCGCCTACGCAATTGCGGCCGACGTGCAGTCGTGTCGGCGGCCGCCCCCACCATGTCCCCCCCCCACCACAACACCCT
>JANMPI010000501.1:0-5039 GCA_031369785.1 Acidobacteriota bacterium | reverse complement strand
CGGTCGAACCCTGGTCACCGTCCGGGGCCGCTCCCGCGCCCGCTCCGGCGTCCGTGTAGTTCCCCGTGATCGTGTTGACCGCGCCGTTCGCGCAGTACCCATTGACGGCCTCGGCGCGGCCCGAGGCCAGAAGCAACAGGGCCAGGACCGACGCGCTCGCGACTCGATTGATTCCGCTCATGACCACCTCCCGCGTCCGTGCCCGGGCTCAATTGCCCGAGTGCCGCGACGCAGAAGCAGTAGGCGCTTTTGCCCAATTCGAAGTCCTTGGGAACTCCCGGTAAACTTCCTGCTTCACAAGAGGCACGGCAGATTTGAGGGCACGACGCCGCTGATCGCCGGCACGCGCATCGGTCCCTACGAGGTCCTCGATCTCCTCGGGGCGGGCGGGATGGGTGAGGTGTATCGCGCCCGCGATCCGCGGCTCGGGCGTCACGTGGCGATCAAGGTTCTGCCGGAACGATTCGCGCATTCCGCCGATCGCCTGCGACGCTTCGAGCGCGAGGCCCGCTCCGCCGGCGCGCTCAGCCACCCGAACATCCTCACCGTTTTCGACGTGGGATCGCAGGACGGCACTCCCTACCTCGTCTCGGAGTTGCTCGAAGGCGAGACCTTGCGCATCGCGCTCCAACGCCAGCCCCTGGGCGTGCGGCAGAGCCTGTCTCTGGGCCTGCAAGTCGCGCGCGGACTGATCTGCGCACACGAAGCGGGCATCCTGCATCGCGACCTGAAGCCCGAGAACCTCTTCATGACCCGCGATGGCCAGCTGAAGATCCTGGACTTCGGCCTGGCAAAGCTCGTCCACCCCGAGGGCGACGCCTCGCCCGTGGCGGACACGGCGACGCGCGACACCGACGAGGGCCGCGTCGTCGGAACGGCCGCGTACATGTCGCCCGAACAGATCCGCGGCGAGCCCCTGGACGAGCGCTGCGACATCTTCGCGCTGGGCGCGATCCTGTTCGAATTGATGTCGCGAGGCCCGGCGTTTGCGGGCCCGAGTCAGAGCGACGTCATGGCCTCCGTCCTGCGCGACGAGCCGCCGCCACTCGACCCCGCGATCTCGCCGGCCGTTCAAGCCGTGGTGAGGCGCTGCTTGGAGAAGAGACCAGAGGACCGTTTCGGCTCCGCGCGCGAAGTTGCTGTCGCCCTCCAGACCTTGCTCCAGTCGCCGGCATTGGAAGCCCGGCCCAGCGACGCGTCGGGTGCAGGCATGCCGATCGTGGCGACCCCGCGGGGGTCACTTCCAGTGGCTTCCCCCCGTGGTTCTCGTGTACGTCGGGTCTGGCTGGCAGGGGCGCTGATCACGGTGGTCGCATCATCTGTGTTCGTCTGGCGGGCGCGCTGGCTCCCGACAGGCGCGGCTGGCCGGCCGGCGCGGATCGTCGTGCTGCCGTTCGAGAACCTTGGTGCGCCGCAAGACACCTACTTTGCCGCGGGGCTGACCGAGGCGGTCATGAGCCGCCTCGTCAATCTGCGGGGCCTTTCCGTGATCTCGAGAACGACCGCGCTCGGCTACGACCGCAAGGCACGGACGATCCCTCAGATCGGATCCGACCTCGGCGTCGACTACGTTCTCGAAGGGACCGTCAGTTGGGACCGTGAAGTCGGGCGCGAAGGCCGCGTGCGGATCACGCCCACGCTCACCCAGGTGGCCGACGACACCCAAGTCTGGGCCGACCAGTACGACCGTGTGACCGCGGATATTTTCGCGATCCAGTCGGAAGTCGCCGAGAGCGTCGTGAGAGCAATGGGTGTCAAGCTGCTGCCCCGTGAGAAGAGCGCGCTCGCGGCAGCGCCCACCAGCGACAAGGAGGCCTACGACTTCTACCTTCGGGGGCTCGAGATCCTCAACCGTGGCCCGGCCAAGGAGAACATCGAAGGCGCCGTCAAGATGTTCCAGGCCGCGGTGGACCGCGATCCCAGTTTCACGCAGGCGCTCGCCCGCCTGTCCAGGGCGCACGCGGCTCTCTACTTCTATTACTTCGACCGGCGTCAGGAACGCGTCGACAAGGCGAAGGAAACACTCGATCGCTTGAGCGCCCTGGGGCCCGATGTCGCCGAGACCCATACTGCCCGCGGGTTCTACGACTATTGGGTTCTTGCGGACTACTCGCGGGCTCTCGACCAATTCAAGGCAGCTCTCCTGCTCCAGCCCAGCAGCATCGAGGCTCTCGAAGGGGTCGGCACTGTCCTTAGACGCCAGGGGCGCTGGGAGGAATCGGCGGAGGCGTCCGTCAAGAGGTTGGAGCTCGACCCTCGAAGCCCCGACGCCCTGTTCCAGCATGGCCAGACATGCGTGCTTCTCCGCCGCTATGCGGAGGCAGACCGTGTTTTAGCTCTGGCGGAATCCTTCAACCCGCAATTTGCATTGGCATGGGGATGGAGGGTGCGGGTTCAGCTCCTGTGGCATGGGGACATCGAAAAGGCCCACGCGCTGGTGTCCGAAGCCGGCCAGGTCCCGGGCCTCCAGGACGCCGTAGGCCTGATGGCGCTCGAGGCGTTCCGAATCACTCTGATCCGGCGCGATTTTCAAGGCGCGCTGCGATTGTTGGAAAACGAAAAGCGCGAGGCTTTCTACAACCAGTTCTACTACCGCCCCCTTGACCTCCTGCGCGGGGAGGCCCATCTCTTGGCGGGCGAGAACGCCTTGGCGCACTTCTCCTTCGAAGCAAGTCGTCGCCGGCTGAAGGAGCTGATCACGAAGGATCCAGACGACCCTCGTTACCAGAGCGCCCTCGGGATCGCGTGCGCGGGCCTCGGTCTTCGTGAGGAGGCGTTGCGAGCGGCCAACCGGGCAGCCGCGCTGATGCCACCTTCGAAAGACCACTGGAAGGCGATGTCGCATATCGCGGATCTCGCTCTCGTGCACACGATGCTGGGCCAGCAGGACGACGCGATCGACCGGCTCGACTTCCTTCTCTCGCGCACGGGAGAGATGTCCACGCACATGTTGCGCCTTGATCCACGATGGAAAGCACTGCAGGAGAATCTTCGGTTCCGGGCGCTGCTGACGAAGTATGGGGACCCGCCGCGCTGAGCGTTAAAAGGCTCGAGGCGCTGCTCCGGTTGGCGTACGACCTCGAAGCAACGCCTCTCCTCCCCGCGTGGTTGCGCCTACTGGCAGGGCGGCTGGTGGACGGCCTCGATGCGGATCGGCACGTTGGAGCCGTAGAACGCTCCCGCGCGCTCGAACGCGGGCACGATCAGCCCGCACTGCCCGATGCGGAACATCACGTCGTGCGCCGCGGCGTCGCTCCAGATGTTGCAGACCTGCGCCACCTCCTCCCAGCGACCGGGTGCTCCGTCCTCCGGCACGCGGACGATGAGACAGATCTCGCACCGGGGGGCGGCGGTCAAGCCCTGGTCGCCGTCGCGAGCCGCGCCGGTCCCGGCGCTCGCGTAGTTTCCCGTGATGGTGTTGACGGCGCCGCTCGCGCAGTAGCCGTCGACCGCCTCGGCGCGCCCCGACGCCACAAGCACCACCGCCAGGACCGACGCGCTCGCGATGACTCGATTCATTCCGCTCATGACTACCTCCCGCGTCCGTTCCCGGGCTCAATTGCCCGAGTGCCGCGACGCAGATGCAGTAGGCGCCCTTGCCAATTCGAAGTCCTTGGGAACTCCCGGTAAACTTCCGGCTTCACAAGGGGCAGGTCCTATGCGCGCCCGCTTCGGACAGTGCACGCTCGACACGAGCTCGCGAGAGTTGCTCCGCGAGGGCACCGCCATGCGCCTCACGGGCAAGGCGTTCCGGCTCCTCGAGGTGCTGATCGAGAACCGGCCGCGCGCAATCTCCAAGGACGAGCTGCTGGATCTCGTGTGGCCGGGCGTATTCGTCTCCGAGGCGAACCTGACCAGCCTGATCACAGAGCTGCGCAAAGCGATCGGCGATGACGCGCACGAGTCGGCCTACATCCGGACGGTGTACGGCTTCGGTTATGCGTTCAGCGGCGAGGTCGAAGACGCCGCCGGCTCGACGCGTCGAGTGAAGACCACCGCCGGTCGCTACCGCCTCCTGTGGGGGCGGAAGGAGATCGTCCTTTCCGAAGGCGAGAACATCCTCGGCCGCGGAGCCGAGTCGATCGAATGGATCGACCGCGACACCGTCTCGCGACGCCACGCGCGGATCGTCGTCGCCGGCGACCAGCCCACCATCGAGGATCTGGCCAGCAAGAACGGGACGTTTCTCAGGGGCCGCCGGCTGACCGCGTCGGCGCCGCTCGCGGACGGGGACGACATCAAGCTGGGATCCGTGCCTCTCACGTTCCGGGTATTCGCGGATGCCCGATCGACGGCCACCGCCTCGAGGGCCAGGCGCCGCTGATCGCGGGCACGCGGATCGGACCCTACGAGGTCCTCGAGCTCCTCGGGGCCGGCGGGATGGGCGAGGTGTACCGCGCCATTGATCCACGCCTCGGCCGTCACATCGCGATCAAGGTCCTCCCGGAGCGATTCGCTCACTCCTCCGATCGCCTGCGACGGTTCGAGCGGGAAGCCCGTTCCGCAGGCGCGCTCCTCGGTGACGAGGTAGGGAGTGCCTTCCTGCGATCCGACGTTGAAGAGCGTGAGGATGTTCGGGTGGCTTGCTCGAAGGCGAGACCTTGCGGGCGGCGATCAAGAGCCAACAGTTCGGCACTCGGCAGACCCTCGCGCTGGGTCTCCAGATCGCTCGCGGTCTGATCTGCGCGCACGAAGCCGGAATCCTGCACCGCGACCTGAAGCCCGAGAATATCTTCCTGACCCGGGAAGGCCAGTTGAAGATCCTCGACTTCGGCCTGGCCAAGCTTTTTCGGCCGGAAGGTGGCGTTTCCCCTGCCGCGGAAACGGCGACGCGCGACACCGACGAGGGCCGCGTAGTGGGAACAGCCGCCTACATGTCCCCCGAACAGATCCGGGGCGAGCCCCTCGACGAGCGCTGCGACATCTTCGCTCTGGGCGCGATCCTGTTCGAGGTACTGTCCCAACGCGCGGCGTTCGCGGGCCCGAGCCAGAGCGACGTCATGGCATCGGTCCTGCGCGACGAGCCACCCGCCCTCCCG
>JANMPI010000434.1:0-5627 GCA_031369785.1 Acidobacteriota bacterium | reverse complement strand
CGGCGACGAGCAGGGCGAAGCCGGTGGAGGTGCCGTGTCGTGATGTCGTGGCCATGGCCTTACCGGGGAATGGACGGGTCAGGGACCACGTCGCGGATGAAGTCGAGGATCACGTTTGCTTCCGCGTCGCGCAGGATGAGGTGCGGGCCCACGAAGCGGTAGCGCACCTCTTCGGGTAGGGCGGGCAGCTTCAGCAGGAGGGAGGACGGAACCGACGAGAGCGGCGCGTCGTCCGGATAGTACGCGTTCACGCGCAGGGGGACGTTCTTGTGCGTTTCGTTCCGAGGGTTGCGCTGCTGCGGGACGCCCTCCGTCTGCGGGTTGCCGGAATGGATCTCGTGCATCATGGCCGCCCCGTCCGCCCCCGTGAGCTCCCGGGTGATGACGTGGCGGAAGGCCGCCTCGACCTCGGGCTTGAAGATGTTCCCCTGCTTCTTCTCGCGGCGCGCGTTCTGGATGGCGACGGTCAGCTGGTGCTGGCGGTCCGCGATCTGCTGGGCGGACCACGTAGGGTCGGCGACGGGGATCCGGACCGTCAGGTCCTTGTGGAGCTTCACGTACTTGGTGATCCCCTGGCTGAACTCCTCGAGCACTTCGGAGTCCATCCGGACGTTCTGCGGGGGTGCTATCGGGGTGTGATCGTTCTTCCGCAGCGCCGCGCATCCGGGGGCGGCGAGCACGGCCGCGGCCAGACCGGCGGCGACGAAGAGACGGCATCTCATGGGCGAAGCCCTCCTTCATTGATCCTGACACCTCCGGGTGGTAAAGCGGTCCCGCTCGCTGTAAACTCTCCCGTTTTCCAATCGCCCCCAGGAGGTGTCTCGATGCGGTCCGCGCGCATTCGCACGTCGTTCCTCGCCGTCGTCCTCGCGGCCGGTTCGGTCGCGCCTTCGATGGCGGCGCCGCCGCGCAAGACTCAGGGCAAAGAGGTCCGCTCCACTTCCCGGCGGGCTCCCGCCGAGGTCAAGGCCAGGGGGCCGATCGTGGTCACCGCCGTGCGCCACGACCTGTCCCCGCGGCTCGACGCGATCGCGCGCGCCTTCAAGCCCGTGACGGTGGCCAACGCCCCCGAGGTCGAGATGAAGGAGGGCGTCGAGAACAACTTCGAGGCCGACGAGCCGCAGCGCGCGTCACAGGACCCCGTCATCCAGGACTGGACGACGAACCTGATCCCCGCGCCGGAGTTCTCCTTCGAGGGCCTGAACAACGACGACAACGCGGCCACCATCGGCATCCGTCCCACGCCGCCGGACGTGAACGGAGACATCGGGCCGAACCACTACATCCAGACCGTGAACACGATCTTCGCGATCTACAACCGCGCGGGTGTGCGCGTCCTCGGCCCGCTCGCCAACCGCGCCCCCTGGACGGGCTTCGGCGGGCCGTGCGAGACGCGCAACGACGGCGATCCCATCGTCCTCTACGATCCGATCGCGAACCGGTGGCTGTTCAGCCAGTTCACGACCGCCTCGCCCTACCACCAGTGCATCGCGATCTCGCAGACTGCCGACCCGACCGGCTCGTGGTTCCGCTACGACTTCGTGATCCCGAGCGGGATCTTCAACGACTACCCGAAGTTCGGCGTGTGGCCGGACGCGTACTACATGTCGGCGGGCAGCCGCGGGATCCCCGGGCCGACCACCGACATCTTCGCCTTCGAGCGCACGCAGATGCTCACCGGCGGCGTCGCCCGCATGGTCACCTTCACCACGCCGTCGTCGCTGGGTTACGTCGCGCCGATGCCCGCCGATCTCGACGGCCCCCTGCCGCCGGCGGGCGCGCCCAACGTCTTCGTCGGGGTGAAGCAGAGCCTTCCGCAGGCGCTCTACACCTTCCAGTTCCACGTCGACTGGACGAACCCCGCGAACTCGACCTTCGGCCTCTCGGGCCTGCCGAACGACACGCTGTCCTCGGTCGCCCCGTTCACGCTCATGTGCCCTTCGACGCGCAACTGCATCCCGCAGCCCGGCGGCGGCGCCGGCATCGACGCCCTCAGCGGCCGCTACGTCATGTTCCGCGCGGCGTACCGGAACTTCGGGACGCATGAATCCATCGTCTTCAACCATTCGGTCGACGCCGGCGGCCCGCGCGCGGGCGTCCGCTGGTATGAGCTCCGGAGCCCCGCCAGCCTGCCGGCGATCTTCCAGCAGAGCACGTACGCGCCGGCCGATACGACGCACCGCTGGATGGGTAGCGCGGCCATGGACAAGAACGGCGGCCTCGCGGTCGGGTTCAGCGCGTCGAGCGCCACGCTCTTTCCCTCGATCTACTACGCGGGGCGTCTCGCGACCGATCCCCTGGGCACGCTCGCTCAGGGCGAGGCGCCGATGATCGTGGGCGGCGGCTCGCAGACCACCACCAACTACCGGTGGGGCGACTACAGCGCGCTGTCCGTCGACCCGGTCGACGACTGCACGTTCTGGTACACGACGGAGTACTACGCGACGACGTCGAACAACACGTGGCAGACGCGCATCGGCCGGTTCCGGATGCCCAATTGCCTCGCCCCCGACTTCACGGTGAGCGCGGCCCCGCAGACGGTGACCGTCCCCGCGGGGAGCAGCCAGAACACCACGGTTACGGTGCAGTCGATCAACAGCTTCAACGCCCTCGTGACGCTGTCCTGCCAGAGCATCGGGCCCGCCGGGATCACTTGCGCCTTCAACCCCGCCGCGGTGACGCCGGCGCCGAATCTTTCCGCGCCGTCCTCGCTCACGATCGCGGCCGCGGCCGGCACGCCGCCCGGTACGTATTGGCTGATCATCCGGGGCACGAGCGGCGGCGTGACGCGAACGACGAAGGTCGGCGTCACCGTCACGCCCTAGACGGCGCCGATCGCAATGCCTCTTCCGCGGGCCCGGCTCTCCTGGGCCGTGCCCGCGGCGCTCCTCGTCACGATGGCGGGGCTGCTCGTCGCCAGCAGCCTGCACAAGAAGCTGGCCTACGACGAGTTCGACAACCTCGCCTACGGCCATCGCTTCCTCATCGAGGGCCCTTCCGCGGAGATGAACGGGCAGCGGATGCCCGTCCTCGCCCTGAATGCGGCGCCGTGCCTCGGCGACGGGTGCCGCCTCAAGATCCTGAACCTGAGCGAAGGGAAGCGGCTGCTCGTGCGGTTGCCGACGATGGCGTTCTGCCTCGCCACCGGCGCCCTCCTTTATCTATGGGCGGGCGAGATGCTCGGCGCGCGCGCCGCGCTGCTGACCCTCGTGTTGTTCGTCTTCCAGCCGACGTTCCTGGGCCACGGCAAGCAGGTGACGAGCGACACCCAGTCCGCGTTCTTCCTCGCCGCCGCCGCCTACTGCGTGTGGAAGGCGGTGCGGAGCGGATCCAATGGATGGGCGGTGGCGACGGGGCTGGCCCTCGCGGGAGGGCTGGCGTCGAAGTTCACCAACATGCTCGCCGTCCCCATCGTCGTCGTGCTCGCCTTCACGATCGCGGCGCCCGCGGTCCCGCTCCGCCGGCGCGCGACCATCGTCGTGATCGCGTGCCTGACCGCGCTCGTGGGCATCAACGCTGCCTATCTGTTCGACGGCACCTTCCAGCCGGGCGCGTCGTACGTGTGGCGGAGCGCAGGGTTCCCGCACCTCGTCCCGTCCTGGTTGCCCATTCCGCTGCCGCGCGCGTTCGTCCTCGGCCTCGACTACTCGCACCTGCTGCAGGAGGACCAGTACCTCGGCCGCGGGAACAACTACGTCCTGGGCGAGCTGAACCGCGACGGGCGCTGGTATGCCTTTCCGCTGATGATCCTGTTGAAGACGCCGCTCGCGACGTTCGTCCTCTTCGCCCTCGCGCTGCGGCGGCTTCCCCGTTCCGTCGCGTGGATTTTGCTGCTGCCGGCGGGGGTCGTGATCGCGGTCTTCAGCTTCTTCGTCGACCCCCAACTCGGGATCCGCTACGTGCTTCCGGCTTTCCCGTTCCTCATCCTCGTCGCCGGAGCGGCCACGCCCGAGAGCCCGCGGTGGCCGCGTCTACAGTGGTCCCTCGCGATATGGGCGGTCGTCTCTTCTCTTTCGTACTACCCGCACTTCATCTCGTACTTCAACGAGCTGATCGGCCGGCGCCTGAACGCGTACCGCTATCTCGCGGACTCGAACCTCGACTGGGAGAACCACAACTGGTGGATCGAGCGCTACCAGCGCGCGCACCCGGAGCTGCACCTGGTGGTCAACCCTGAAGGGCCGACGGCGGGCGACATCGTGGTGAGCACGAACCAGCTCGTCGGCGTGCTACGCGTCGACAAGTACCGCTGGCTGCGCGAGAACTTCGAGCCCGTCGGCCACGTCGCGTATGGTCATCTGCTCTACCGCATCACGCCGGAGGAGCTGGCTTCGCTGCATCTCCCACCATCGACGCCCGTTCCGCCGGACCCGGAGGAATGACGAGCTAGGGCGCGGGGCCCGGTGATGGTGGCGTGCGCCGCTGCTCGTGGCGATACGCGGCCTGCGCCTCGCACTCGCCTTCGAACTGGCCGAGGAACGCGACGTCGCCCTGGAACGTCGTCGCCTCGAGCCTTCGGTCGAAGAGGACGACGCGCTCGCCGTGGACGTCGCGGATCCGATAGAGGAAGTAGGTGTCCACCTTCCCCTTCAGCCGCTTGAGCGCGGACTTCCCCACGCACACCGGATCGATCGTGACGCTGACCGCGGGCGGCGTGGGATGCGGGCGATAGGGATCCATCTCTCCGACCGTCGGCGGTCGGCCGGGTGACGGCTTCCGCGGCGCGTCCGGCAATCCGAGCGACTGGCGCACCGACGCGTCGAAGCCCTTCTCCTCCGTCTTCACCGGGAAGCAGGGAACGTTCTCCCGCGCGGCCTTGAGGCACGGATCCCGGCGCTCGGCTTCGAGGCGATCGATGACCTTCTCCGCGGTCTCCGCGATCGGCCGCGGCGACGGGGCGGGCGACGGTGAGGGTGACGGCTCGATCAGGAAGATGGCGAGCGCCAACGCCGGCAGCACTACGACCGCCGGCCGATCACCACGGCCGCAGCGAGGCCGATCACGGACAGCGCAAGGCCCGCGAACAACGGTCCGCGCGGCCACCACACCGAGACGTCGTGCACGCCCGCGGGCACGGGGACGCCGACCAGGTGGCCGTCGAAGACCGTCACCTCGGCCGCGTTGCCGTCGATCGTCGCCCGCCACGCGGGAAAGAAAGTGCGGGACCAGACCACGACCGCGGGAACGGCGGTCTCGACCGTCGTGGCCATCGTGGCCGTGCGCTCGCGCACCGAGACGATGCGCGCCGCGTGCCCGTTCGCCTCCACCGTCACCGCCGGCGACGGCGCGTCGAGCTCGTAGACGGTGGTGGCGCCCTGACGACGGACGGGGCGGTAAGGAGCGGGGAGCGCTTCCGCGGTGACGACGAAGCGCACGCCGGCGCGGCGCAGGGCAAGGGCGCGGTCCGGCCAGGGCGCGTCGTCCACGGCCTTGCGCGCCAGACGGTCGCCGTCGAAGTAGCTGCCGTCCGGATCGCGATCGAACGCGTAGCCGATGCCGCCGATGCCGCCCGCGACCGCCCACAGCTCCGGCGTGGCGCGCCGGAAGAACTCGCGGGTCGGGCCGTCCGGCGCACCGCCCCCCGCGGGATGGGCCTCCGCGTCGATACGCTCGTAGACGCGCCCGCC
>JANMPI010000400.1:0-2224 GCA_031369785.1 Acidobacteriota bacterium | reverse complement strand
TCGAGGCGCACGGGCGTCCGCCCAAGGCGCAGCGGCGAACCGAGGCCCCGGACCGCACCGAGTGTCGGGTGAGGCAAGTCGGTGAAGAACCCGCGGGCCGCGAGGTGCGGATCCTCGAAGGCCGTTCCGTAGTCGGCGATCTCGCCGCAGGGCACACCGGCCGCACGAAGCCGCTCCAGCCACTCCCCCATGGGGCGCAGCAGCGTGACCTCCTCGATGAGCGGGATGAGCGCGCCGACGTTGGCGCGCCGCCGCGTCCCGTCGCTGAACCGCTCGTCGTGCTCGAGCTGCGGGAGGCCGAGCGCCTCGCAGAACCCCGTCCAGTTCCGTGGCGTCCCCGCTCCGACGATGAAGTGGCCGTCCGCGGCGCGCACCGCCTGATACGGAGCGATGAGTTTGTGGGCGGAGCCGGACGCGCGTGGGATCTCGCCGGTCGTGAAGTACTGGCCCGCCTCCCAGACCGCAAGCGCCACCGAGGATTCGAACATCGAGATATCGACGAGCTGTCCCTGACCGTTGCGCGCCCGCGCGGCGAGCGCCGCGAGAACGGCGATCGTCCCGTAGAGGCCCGCGGTGAGGTCTGAGATCGCCACGCCGACCTTCACCGGCTGGCCGTCCTCCGTGCCGGTGATGCTCATGAGACCGCTCATGCCCTGCACGATGATGTCGAGCGCGGGCCGGTCCGCATACGGCCCATCCAGACCCCAGCCGGTGACCGCGCAGTACACGAGCTTCGCGTTCGACCGCATGAGGTCGGCCGGGTCGAGGCCGAGGTCGCGCATGGTGCCGGGCCGGAGGTTCTCGACGATGACGTCGGCGGACGCGGCCAACCTCCGGAAGAGCGCCTTTCCGTCATCCCGCTTCAGGTCGAGGGCGAGACTGCGCTTGCCGCGGTTCAGGCGGGCGAAGTTCCCGCTCTCGCCATCCACGATCGGCTCCAGCTGGCGCGAGAGATCGCCACCGGCTGGGTTCTCGACCTTCACCACATCGGCGCCAAGGTCGGCAAGCTGCATCCCGCAGAACGGCCCGGCCATGTAGTTGCCGACCTCGACGACGCGCAGGCCGGCCAGCGGCGCCTCTGTCAACACAGCCCCCAGCGGTCGAGGCGTTGCCCGACCAGGCGCCATACGCCGGCGAACGGTCCGTCGGAGCCGACGAACCAGACCTCCTGCCCGCGCACGAACACGCCGCGGATCGAGCATCTGGTCCCGAGATCGAACGGCGCCGCCCGCGGCGTCGCGTTCGTGATGCGCAGGACGGTGCCGCCGTCACCGACGACCCAGCTGACGCCGGCCATCCGGACGGCCGCGCGAAGGGTCGCCGGAGTTCCCACCTCGAGCTTCTCCCAAGTCCCCTGCCAAATGAGCACGGTGCCGGCGTCGCCGACGGCGATGACATCGTCGGCCGAGGCGCCGGCGACCGCACGGAGCGTCGTGGTCACGCCGCTCGAGACCGGCAGCCAGCCTCGCTCCTCGAGGCGGTAGGTGACGCCGCCGGCTCCGACGGCCCAGGCGGATGACGCGGAGAACGCCGCGACTCCGTAGAGGTCCTCTTGCAGGCCCGCGGCGTACGCGCCCCAACCCGCCGCGACCTGACGCAGCACGGTCCCGCGCTGCCCAACGGCGAGCGAACCGCCGGCAAGCGCCGCGATCGCATTCAGGTCCTCGAGCTGCGTCGTGTCCACGCGAACGGTGCGCGCCACGTCGTCTGCGGTGACGACGCGACCCGCGCCCCCGACGGCGAGCATGACCTCGCGCACGCAGACCGCTGCGGAGAGCGAGCGCAGCGTGCGGTCGACGAGGGACCACCGCTCCCCGTCGAAGCGGCCGATGCCACCACCCTCGGAGACCACCCAGACGGCGCCGCTCGTCGCGCAGCCTGCGGACAGCGGCTGGAGGAACACATCGTCATCGCCGAGACCGGCAGTACGCCTCGGTGTCGAGGCCACCGGCGTCGCGCTGGGCCCCGGGCGCGCGAGGGCGTTCGCGGCGAAAAGACCGGCGGCCGCGGGGGGGCGGGGCCGGGGGGGGGGGGGCGCGGGGGGGGGGGAGGGGGGGCGCGCGGGACAAAACACGGCCCCCCGGGGCGGGGGGGCGGGGACCCGCCCCGTTGGGGCGTGGTTTTGACCGTGCGGGCCCCCTACACCCCCCTCGGGGCCGCCCCCACCCGGTTGGCCGCGCCCGCGGCCGCCGGTCTTTTCGCCGCGAACGCCCTCGCACGCCCG
>JANMPI010000361.1:0-5132 GCA_031369785.1 Acidobacteriota bacterium | reverse complement strand
GTGCGCGCGACGCCTTCGTCCACGTCCACGCGCGGCGCGTAGCCGAGGACCTCCCGGGCCTTGGCGATGGAAAAGGCGCGGCTCTTCGTCCAGAAGTCGACGCGGCGGCGGTGCAGCGGCGGCTCGATGCCGAACGGAACGCAGACCGCCTCGCACAGGTCGCCCAGCCACTGCAGCGGCGCGGCCGGGATGCGCAGGGGCAGGACGCGGCCTCCGGTGTGCCGCGCGATGACAGAGGCGAGCTCCGTCTGCGACAGGTAGCGCGGCCCGCCGATGATGAACGCCTCCCCCGCCGCCTGCGGCCGCACCAGGGCCAGCTGGTACCCGACGAGGAGATCCTCGATGAAGACGGGGTGATAGAAGGCGCGCCCGGAGCCGACGATGGCGTAGCGGCCGCGCGCGATGGCGCGGAACAGCTTCAAGAGCCGCGTCTCGCCCGGCCCGTAGATCGCGGCCGGCCGCACCACGACCACCGGGACGCCCCGCCGGCGGTGATAGTCGAACGCGACCGCTTCGCCTTCGACCTTCGTCTGCTGGTAGATGTCCCCCGGCGCCAAGGGCGCCGTCTCGTCGGCGGGCGGGTGCTTCACGTCGCCGTGCACTCCGACCGTCGAGGTGTGCACGAAGCGCCGCACGCCGGCGCGCGCGGCGGCGTCGAGCAGCCGCTCCGTGCCCCCGACGTTGACGTCGCGGTAGTACGAATCGGGATGGCCGGCGGTCCGATAGACGGCGGCGACATGGACGACGGCATCCGTCCCCTCCACCAGCCGGGCCAGCGCCTCCTTGTCGAGGAGATCGCCTTCCACCCATCTCACTCCGGGAACCAGTGGAGTGCGCGATCCCGAACGGGCCAGCGCCGCCACCTGATGCCCATCGGCGCGCAGCCGTGCGAGCAAGCGGCCGCCCGTGTACCCGGTGGCGCCGGTGAGAGCGATCCTCATGCGGACCGCGCCCGCGCCGCCACCTCGTCGAAGAGCGCGCGATAGGCCACAACCGCGTCCCGCTCGTCGAACCGGGACCGGGCGATCGCGCGCGCGGCCTCCCCCATCCCGCGGGAGAGCGCGTGATCCGCGACCACGCGCGCGAGCGCGGCGGCGAGCGCGGCCTGGTCGCCCGGCGGGACGAGCAGCCCGGATCGTCCGTCCTCCACGACGTCGACGATGCCACCAGTGCGCGACGCGACCGCCGGCAGCCCGCAGGCGGCGGCTTCCACGAGCGCGATCCCGAGCGCCTCGTACAGGGACGGGAAGGCGAAGACGTCGGAGGCACGCAGCCAGTCCGCAACCGCATCGACGCGCCCGGGGAACCGGACGCGGCCGGCCAGCCCATCGGCCTGCGCCGCGGCCCGCAGCTCGGCTTCGACGGAGAGGGATTGGCCGGCGCCGTCTCCGGCGATGACGAGATGCGCCGAAGGCTGCGCGCGGGCCACGTCGCGAAAGGCGCCGAGCAGCGTGTCCAGCCCCTTGCCGCGAAGCAGGCGGCCCGCATAGATGACGATGCGCCCGTCGATCGGCAATCCGAGGCGCGCCCGAAGCGCCGCGCGCTCCTCCGGGCTCGCGGGCCGGAACCGCTCCAGGGCGACTCCGTGCGGGATGAGGGCGACCTTCTGCGGCGCAACCCCGGCGGACACGCACTCGTCCCGGATCGCGCGCGACATGGCGACGAACGCGTCCGCGTCGCGCATCAGCATGTTCCGCGCCCCGACGCCGATGGTGACGGCCCGCCGCGGCCACCCGCGGTCGAACCGCGTGCCCCAGGTATAGACCTGGCCGGTCATCTCGCCGTTGACCTCGGCCTGCAGCACGACGCCTTTCCCGAGCGCGCGGGCCGCGATCAGCCCCGGAAGGCCGAGCACGCGCGTGCCGCGGACGACGATCACGTCGTACCGCGCGCGCAGGCGGTGCAGCGCGGCCAGGGCGGAGGGGACCATCGCGTACTTCCCGCGGCGCGCGGGGCCCGACGGCCGCACGCGCACGACGCGGAGGCCGTCCAGGACCTCGTGCGGCGGCCAAGCCGCGTCGCCCCGCCGCGTGACCACCGTCGCCTCCATGCCGGACGCGGCGAGCGCGCGGCCCAGCCGCAGGATGTGCTGCTCCCCGCCGCCGAGCACGGGATGGAAGGACTCGGTCAGGAAGAGGACCGAGGTCAACCCCTGGTGTGACCCAGCGAGGGCGCGCGGACGGGCAGCGCCGGCTCCCGCGGCGCGGCCAAAGGCGTCGGATGGACTTCCTTCACGACGTAGGTCGGCTTGCCCTGGCTCTCGTGATACGTGCGCACCAGCATCTCGGCGAGGAGGCCGGTACAGATGAGCTGCACGCCGAAGAGGCCGAGCCCGATGCCGACGATGAGCAGGGGCCGGCCGCCGATGCTCTCGCCGACGACGAACTTCACGTAGGTCAGATAGAAGAGGACGGCGAGGCCCACCCCGCCGCTGGTGAGGCCCCACTTGCCGAACAGGTGCGAGGGCCGGGTCCCGAACTCGAGCAGGAACTTGACCGTGAAGAGGTCGAGAAGGACGCGCAGCGTGCGCCCGATCCCGTACTTGCTCCGCCCGCGCGTGCGCGCCCGATGGTTGACCTGCACCTCGGCCACGCTCACGCCCATCCACGACGCGATGGCGGGGATGAAGCGGTGCATCTCGCCGTAGAGGCGCATGCCGCGCACGACCTCGAGCCGCATGGCCTTCAGGGAGCAGCCGTAGTCGTGCAGGTGCACGCCGGTGGCCCACGAGATGAGCCGGTTCGCGAACCACGACGGCACCTTCTTCGACGCCGTGTCCTGCCGCGCGCGCCGCCACCCGCACACCATGTCGTACCCCTCGTCGAGACGGGCGAGGAGGAGCGGGATGTCGGCGGGGTCGTTCTGCAGGTCCCCATCCGACGTGACGACGACGTCGCCGCGGGCATGGTCGAACCCGGCGGAGAAGGCGGCGGTCTGTCCGAAGTTGCGGCGGAGGCGCACCACGCGCACCCGCGGATCGGCGGCCTCGATCTCGACCAGCCGGGCCACGGTGGCGTCGCGCGACCCGTCGTCGACGAAGATCACCTCGTAGGGCCGGCCGTGCCCCTCGAGACTAGCCGTGATCTCGCGATGGAGGTCGGCGACGTTTTCCGCCTCGTCGAACACGGGGATCACGACGGAAATCTCGGGGCGCGCGCTCATCCGCAGGGAGTATAAGCGGCGCCTTTTCCCGGCCGGTAACTATCTGCCGACGGCGACCAGGTAGGCCCAGTTGACCAGCACGGCGGTGATCCCCGCCGCCCGCAGCACCCGGGCGCTCGCCGGGGCGACCACAAGCGCCAGCGCGCGGCCCCTGGTCAGCAGCGCCAGGTCGACGAGGCCCCAGGGTACGATCGCGAACGCGGCCAGCGTCGCCAGCGGGTTCATGGCCATCGCGGCGCGGACGTCGCCCTGGGCGAGATCGGCCAGCGCGCGCGTCGCGCCGCAGGTGAGGCACGGCAGCCCGGTCACGGCGTGGAACGCGCAGAAGAGGAACGGCAGGCGGTCGAGATGGAGGACGCCCACTCCGAGCGCCGCGACAGCTCCGAGGGCGAGAAAGATGGCGCCCAGGGGCAGGCTGTCGGTCCTCGCGCGAAGCCTCAGCACCTCATTGCATGCGGCTGATCAAAGCCGAAAGGCCGCCCACCAGCGGGATCAGCAGGCAGCAGCAGCACAGCACGATCGGGAGCAGCACGGCGGCGGCGGCGCGGCCGCGCGTCGTCCCGTGGGCTTCGGAGAGGCCGATCACCATGAGCACTACGAGCGCGATCGGCGCCAGCAGCGACCCGCAGACGGGGACGATGTTCAGGAGGGATGACGCCTCGGCGTAGCAGGTCACGCGGAACGTGGCCTCGAAGCCGCGCGCGGCGCCGCCGAGCGCCATCAGCGCCAGATGCACGATCCCCGCGAGCAGGAAGAGCCCGACCACGATGAACAGCGGACCGAGGACGAGCTTCATCCCGAGGCCCATCGCCCCTTCGAGGTACGGCGCGAGGCTGGCCATGGCCTCGGAGCCGGCGCCGAAGCGGCCGAGGCTCGAGCCCATCACGCTCACGAGCACGAAGTCGTAGATCGCGGAGATCACCACGCCCGCGTAGCCCACGATGAGCGCGTAGATGAGCGGTGAGCCCATCCCCCCCGTCACCGCCATCGAGCGGAAAAAGGCCGCCGGCGCGGTGAAGACGCGCTGCGTCGTCTCGACGAGCGCGGCCGCGAAGCCGATCTCGCCCCGTCGCTCCCACGGCGTTCCGGCGCGCGCGCCCGGGCCGGGCGCCCATTCGGAGTCGACCGGGATGGCGGGCGGAATCGGCGGAGGAAGCAGCTCCAGATCGGCGCCACAGCTCGGGCAGAATCGCTCCGGCGGTTCCGGCAGCGGGTTCTGGCAGCGCGGGCAGCTGGTCATCTTGGACGCCTCCTGCGGCCGCACGCGGCGGCATCGGCCAGAGTCTAATCCAAAGCTTGTCGCTTCCCCGCGGGCGGGGTTAGAGTATTCGGCTGCCCATGACCAAGGTCACGCCGGAAACCGTCGAGCACGTCGCGCGCCTGGCGCACCTGTCGCTGACCGCGGAGGAGCGCGTCACCTTCGCGCGCCAGCTCGATACGATCCTCGCCTACGCAGAGTCGATCCAGTCCCTCGACACCGCGGGCATCGAGCCGATGAGCCACGTCTCGGCGGCCGGCGTCCTGCGCGAGGACACGCCGCAGCCGAGCCTCGACCGCGACACGGTGATGGCGGAGGCGCCGGATGCCGACGCCGGCCTCTTCCGCGTGCCGCGCGTCCTCGGCGGATGAGCGCCCACCTGGGGACCGCCTCGGAAATCGCGCGCCGCGTCGGCAAGGGCGAGGTCTCGGCCGTCGACGTCACGCGCGAGCACCTCGACCGGATCGCACGCGTGGAGCCGAAGGTGGACGCCTTCCTGCACCTCACCCCGGAGCGGGCGATGGAACGCGCGCGGGCGGTGGACGCGGCCATCGCCGCGGGCCGGACGCCGGGCCCGCTGGCCGGGGTGCCCATCGCGATCAAGGACCTGATCGACATCGAGGGCGTCCCCACCACGTGCGGGTCCCGTGTGCTCGAAGGCTACCGGCCGCCCTTCACCGCCACCGTGGTCGAGCGGCTGGAGGCGGCGGGC
>JANMPI010000358.1:0-4670 GCA_031369785.1 Acidobacteriota bacterium | reverse complement strand
CCGCGCGGCGAGGGCGCGCGCTGGACCGACCCGGCAAGGGTCTACTAGACTTCTTGGGCGGCTAAACCTGTTGCACTGGAAGTTCTCGCTGGAGGACGGCTCGCTCGCATGAGGAGAAGCCCGTGATCCAATCCACACCGCTGTCCCGCCGCTCGTTCGCCCGCCTCGCCGCTGGCTTCACCGCGGCAACCGCGCTGCCCTGGAAGGGCCTGGAGGTCTGGGCCGCGGAGGGCGCGCGGCCCATTCGCCTCAGCTCCAACGAAAATCCCTTCGGGCCCGCGCCGGCGGCGCTCGAAGCCATCCGGAGCGCTTTCGCGGACGCCGGGCGGTATCCCGACGAGGCTGCGGGCGAGCTGCTTGCTTCCGTCGCGCGGCTGCACGGCGTCCGGCCGGAGCAGGTGCTCCTCGGTGCGGGGGCCGGTGAGATCCTGAAGTGGGCGGCCGCGACCTTCGCCGGCCCCGGCAAGATGCTGGTGGAGGCCGAGCCCACCTTCGAAGCGATCTCGCGTCACACGCGGCTGGCCGGCGGGCAAGTGACTCGCGTGCCGCTCACCCGTCGGTTCGAGCACGACCGTCGCCCAGGTCGGGGCGGCGGTGCGCGCCGCGCGCACCCGAGGTCGCCCGGTGTGAAGTAGAACTTCTCGTAGAAGAGCGGGTCGTCGGGGGTGTGCATCTTGCGGTAGAGCCCGACCGTCTCCCCGGAGGCGTCGAGGATGGCCGCGCTGTTGTGGTACAGCCCGGCCGCGCGGCGCTCGAACACCGGGTCCTCCTGCTGGCAGAAGTAGGGCGTGCGGAAGAGCTCGGGCAGGCACACGACCTCGGCGCCGCGTCCGCGACCAGGGACACGGCCTTGCGGAGGTTCTCGCGGGAGTCCGGCGCCATCGCCATCTGGACCAGCCCGACCTTGAAACGCGAGGGCGCCATCTAGCTGCCGGTCAGCACCCAGACGTCGGCTTCGATCGTGCCCTGCGCGAAATACAGGGTGGATTTGTCGGGTGAAAGCGAGGCCGCGCCGAGCATCTCGCCGGTCCGCGCCGACAGCGCGGCGTACATGACCTCGCTCACCTTCTTCGATGCGACGTCGACGCGATACAGCTTCTCCTTGGAGCAGAAGATCAGGCGCTGGCCGTCCTTGAGCCAGACCGGGTACAGCCCGAAGTCCGTCAGCGTGTCGTACCGCTTCGACTCGAACGAGTAGGTCGCGATTCCGGCCGACAGCCCGCTGCGCTGCATGATGAAGCCGGCCAGCGTCCGCCCGTCCGCAGAGAAGGTGAACCCCTGAAACCATTCGGCCGCGCCCACCCGCGGCAGCGCTTGCGGCGACTGCTCGGCCCACGGCTTCCGCAGGTCGATGACGTACGTCGTGTCGTTCCCGATCGTGTACGCGAGCCGCGTCCCGTCCGGTGACCAGACCGGCAGCGAGGTTCCCCCCTTGCCGGGCGTAAAGGTGACCTGGCGCAGACCGCTGCCGTCCTGATCGATGACCCAGATCTCGTACTTTCCGCTGCGGTTGGACATGAAGGCGATCCGCTTGCCGTCCGGCGACCATCGTGGGACCCGGTCTTTGTACGCATCGTCGGTCAGCTGGCGCAGCCCCGATCCGTCCGCCGCCGCGACGAAGATGTCTTCCTGGCTCGGCGCAATGGTGAAGAACGCGAGCGAGTCACCCTGAGGCGACATCTCCGGCATCACGGCCAGCTTCGATCCCCGGGTCACCCACGCCGGCTCACCGATCGCCTTCTCGACCGTGCGGTCGAACGGGATCTTCTGGAGGTTTCGGGTCGCCACGCGCTGCACGTAAGCCAGCCGGCGGCCGTCACGCGAGAAGGTGATCTGCGCACTATCGGGCGACGGCGTCGTGATGGCCTCCGGGGGTCCCAGGACGCGGCCCGACCGTTCGTCAATCGGGGTTCGCCACAGGTTCATGCTGCCCCCGCGGTCGCTGGAAAAGTAGAGGTATCGGCCCTCCGGGGCCCACACGGGATTCCAGTCGATGGCCGCGTCCTCGGTCACGGAAACCGCCTCCCCGCCGGTGGCGGCGACGGTCCAGATGTCGCGCTGGCCGCTGGCGATGGAGCCCCAGTAGGCGATCCGGTGACCGTTCGGCGACCAGCTCGGCTGGATGGCGTCCCCGCCGCCTTTGATCTCGAGACGGCGCCTCTCGCCGGTCGCCACGGTGACGACCCAGAGCTGGCTGTTGCTCGACTGACGCGACTCGGGGCGCGCGATGATCGTCGAGGCGAACACGATCTCCTTGCCATCCGGCGACCAAGCCGGGTGATACCCGAAGTCGGTCAGCCGCTGCACCGACTCGCCGGTGGCGCCCATGAGATAGATGCCGCCGCCGTTCCGATCCGACTGGAACGCGATCCGTTCGCCGTCGGGCGAGAAAGCCGGATGGTTGTCGTCGACCGGCGAATCGGCGGTCAGGTTGTTGGGCTTCTGCCCCCCGACGCGCTGGAGGTAGATGTCCCAGTTGTCGGTCGCGCGGGCGACATAGACGATCGACCTGCCGTCGGGCGACAGGCTCGGAAACAGCTCCGGACCCGGCTGGTCGGTGACGCGAGCGGAGACGGCGTTCTGGAACGACACCGGCGCGCTCTCGCGACTGCGCAACATCCGGTTGGCGGCCAGGGCCAGGAACAGCGCGAGCACGACGGCCCCCGTGGCGGCCGCAATCGTCCACGCCGTCGGCCGGGCTGGCCGGCGCCCGAGGCCGACCGCATCGACCGCCGACCCGGAGCCCGCCTGCAGCGTGCGCCGCAGCCGCTTGAGGTCTGCGCCGATATCCGACGCCGTCTGATACCGGAGCGCGCGGTCCTTCTCCAGCGCCTTCAGGACGATGCGCTCCAGCTCGGGCGGGATTGCAGCCTGGAGCGCCGGGAGGGCGGCCGGCGGCTTGTTGATGATCTCGTTGGAGGTGGCGGCCGCGGTGGCGCCCTTGAACGGCCGCGACCCGGTCGCCATCTCGTACAAAACCACGCCCACCGAGAAAAGATCGCTGCGCGCGTCGACCTCCTCCCCCAGCGCTTGCTCGGGGGACATGTACGCGACGGTGCCCAGCGTGGTCCCCGGCCGCGTCACCAGCTCGGTAGCGGTCCTGGTCGCCGCCTTCGAGGTGTCTGCCTCGCCGTCGCCACGCGCGGCGGAGGCGAGCTTGGCGAGGCCGAAATCGAGCAGCGTAGCCTCGTTGCGCTCGGTCACGAAGATGTTGGCGGGCTTGATGTCACGGTGAAGCACGCCCTTCGCGTGCGCCGCCTCCAGCGCGTCCGCGATCTGGATGCCGTAGTCGACGACGTCCTGGACCTTCATCGGCCGATTGCCCATGCGGTCCTTCAACGTCTGGCCGCGCAGCAGCGACATGACGATGAAGGGTTGGCCGTCGTGCTCGCCGACGTCGTGGATGGCGCAGATGTTCGGGTGATCGAGCGACGAGGCGGCGCGCGCCTCGCGCTGGAACCGCTCGAGCGCGGCGTGGTTTTCCGAGAATTCTTTGGGAAGGAACTTGAGGGCGACCTCGCGGTGCAGGCGGATGTCTTGGGCGCGGTAGACGACGCCCATCCCGCCTCTACCCAGCTCCGCGATGACGCGGTAGTGCGAAACCTGGGAGCCGATCATGGACGGAGTCTATCGCACGGACGGAGTCGGCCGGCCGCCGGGATCCATCCAACTCGATGGCGCGGTAGTCGATGGGGCCCTCCTCGACGGAGTTGAACTTCACGATACGGAAGTACGGCGAGAGATCGAAGTCGCGGGGCAGGACCAGACGCGGCGCCACGCTCCGCATGCGCGTGCCCCAGGGATTCAGGCCCTCTTCCTGTTCCTCGCGCGTGCTGGCGGGGAGAACGGGCAGGATGGGATAGCCCACCTTCCGGTAGGCCTGGGCGATCAGGCCCGAGCAGATCACCGAGCGCGACTCGCTCTCGCCGGAGAAGAAGACCTGGCGCCGCCAGCGCGCCGGCAGGAGCCGGAACGGCGTGAGGTACCGGCCGAGATCGAAGAGCTGCCGCCGATCGTAACCCTCGCCCATGTGCGCGATCACCTCTTCGAGGACGCGGTCGCGGTCGGCCTCGGCAGGCAGTAGGGACGGCAGATCCGGATGTTGTACTCCTTGTACTTGCTGAGCGGCGCCGCCGGCACGCCCGAGGCGAGGTCCGCCTCGAGCACCAGGTCCAGGTTTCGTCACCATGGAGCCCGAGAAAACGATCGCGCAGCGGATGCTCGCCGCGCACCACCCGCTCCCCGATGTAGATGCCGGAGTGCGACCACGAGCTCTGCGTGACGTACTTGATTATCTGGGCGATTCGGGTCTTGCCTTCGACGAGCACCACGTCGCCGTCCCGGATATGTTTCTTGAGGTTATCGAGATTGTTCGGAATCCGGCGCTGGTAGCTCTTCAGCTCCTGAGTGAGAAAGCGGACCAGGGCGTCGGAAAGGGCCTGCTCGACGCTCACCGCGTCACGGGTCGATGCGCGCGTTGTGGGAACCGACGCCGCGTTCGAACCTCCAATCGCTTCGCCTCGCGGTATGGTCAGCGGGATTCTACGCCTACGCCGGCACCTTGCCCTCACTCCGCGCGGCGAGGGCGCGCGCTGGACCGACCCGGCAAGGGTCTACTAGACTTCTTGGGCGGCTAAACCTGTTGCACTGGAAGTTCTCGCTGGAGGACG
>JANMPI010000546.1:0-7711 GCA_031369785.1 Acidobacteriota bacterium | reverse complement strand
CGCGTCCACCACGTAGACCTGCGACGCGCCGTCGCGCGTGGAAACGAAGGCGACGCGGCGGCCGTCCGGGCTCCAGCGCGGGCGCGTGTCGTTGGCCGCGTGGTCGACGAGGCGCCGCGCGCCCGTGGCGCTCCGCGGATCCGTGGACACCACCCAGATGTCGGTGTTCTTGGTGCCCGCGTCGAGCGACACCTCCGTCTGCTCGTAGGCGATCCACCGCCCGTCCGGAGACAGCTGGACATCGCCCACGCGCTTCAGATTCATCATCTGTACGGCGTCGAAGCGGGGGACGGCGGGCGCGGCGACCGCCGCGGCGAGGACGAAGGACAGCAGCATGGGCGCGGCCTCCAGGAGCTTTGTTATACCCCGGGAGGCCGCCGGTCAGTCGGCCGTGCCGCGGGCGCAGCCGGACGGTAGAATCGGCGGTGACCATGAGCGAGCCGCGCAGCTACGAGGAGTTCTGGCCCTTCTACGTGTCGCAGCACCAGCGCCCGGCCACGCGCGCCCTGCACTTCGCGGGGACCACGGCGGTGCTCGGCTGCCTCGCCGCGGCCATGCTCGTCGCGCCGTGGTGGGCGCTCGTCGCCCCCGTCGCCGGCTACGCGCCGGCCTGGATCGGCCATTTCGGCTTCGAGCACAACCGGCCGGCGACCTTCCGCCATCCGCTGTGGTCGCTGCGGGGGGACTTCCGCATGTACCGGCTGATGCTGCTCGGGCGGATGGGGCCCGAGGTCGAGCGCGCCCGCCGCCGGGAGCCTTCGGCGTGATCTTCGCCATCCTCCTCGCCGCCCTGGCCGCGGAGCCGGTCGAGCTCGCCCCCGGCGCGCGCTACGACCCGCGCATCCCGACCCTGCGCTCGGTCACCGGCCATGAGACGGGGGATGCGATCTCGACGCCGGACGAGATCTCCGCCTACCTGCGCGCCCTCGCCGCCGCCGCTCCCGAGCGCACCCGCCTCGTCGAGTACGCGCGCACCTGGGAAGGCCGCCCGCTGCACACGCTCGTGATCGGCGCGCCGGACCGGAGCGCGCGGCTTTTGGCGGTGAAGGCCGACTTGCGGCGGCTGGCCGATCCGCGCACGCTCGCCGCCGCCGACGCCGATCGCCTCGTCCGCGAGCTGCCGGTGGTGACCTGGCTGATCCACGCCGTGCACGGAAACGAGATCTCGTCCTCCGACGCCGCCCTGGCCGAGGCGTATCACCTGCTGGCCGCGCAGGGCGACGCTGACGTCGATGCCGTCCTCCGCGAATCGATCGTGCTCATCGACCCGCTGGAAAACCCCGATGGCCGCGCGAGGTTCGTGGCCCAGAACCTCCAGGGCCGCGCCGCCACGCCCGATCCGGAGCCGCTGTCCGCGGAGCACGACGAGCCGTGGCCGGGCGGCCGCGCGAACCATTACCTCTTCGACATGAACCGCGACTGGTTCGCGCTGTCGCAGCCGGAGACGATCGGCCGCGTGGCCACGCACCTCGAGTGGTACCCGCACGTCGTGGTGGACCTCCACGAGATGGGCGGCGAGTCCACGTACTACTTCGCGCCTCCCGCCAAGCCGGAGAACCCGCTGATCACCGCGCGCCAGCAGGCCTGGCTCGACATCTTCGGGCGCGCCAACGCGGCGCGGTTCGACGAGCGCGGCTTCCCGTACTTCGTGAAGGAGGTCTACGACGCCTTCTATCCCGGGTACGGCGACAGCTGGCCCGTGTTCCAGGGCGCGGTGGGGATGACTTACGAGCAGGCCTCCGCGCGCGGGATCGCCTACCGGAGATCGGACGACACCGTCCTCACCTATCGGCAGGGCATCCTGCAGCACTTCACGTCCGCGATCACGACCGCGGTCACCGCCGCCCGCAATCGCGAGCGGCTGCTGCGCGACTTCCTCGACTACCGCAAAACCGCGGTCGCGGAAGGGCAGGGGCGCGAGTACCTGATCCCGCCCGGCATCGATCCGCCCCGCGCGGCCCGGCTCGCGCAGCTCCTCGCGCGGCAGGGACTCGAGGTCGGGGAGGCGACGGACGTCGTGCGCGCGGGCGCCCGTACCTTCCCCGCGGGAACCTTCGTGGTGCCGGTGGCGCAGCCGGGGTCGCGGCTGCTGCGGAACCTCCTCGAACCGACGATCGTGATGGATCCGAAGTTCGTCACGGAGCAGGAGCGGCGGCGGCGCAAGCGCCTCTCCGACGAGATCTACGACATCACGGCGTGGAGCCTGCCCCTCGCCTTCGACGTCGAGGTCGTGGCCGCCGATCGTCCCACGGGGGCACGGACGCGCCGCGTGGACGCGGCGGCGCCGCGACCGGTCGATCTCCCGCCCGCCCGCGTGGCCTACTTCGTGCCGTGGGGCGTCGGCGCGGCGGCGGCGGTTGTCGAAGCGCTGCAGGCGGGCATCCGGGTGCGCAGCGCCGACCTCGGGTTCACGCAGGCCGGGCACGCGTATCCCGCGGGCACCGCGATCATCCGCGTCGCGGAGAACGCGCCCGACCTGCGCGAGCGTCTGGGCCCGATCCTGGCCCGGCACGCGGTGACCGCGGTCGCGGTCGACTCGGGATGGATCGAGGAGGGGATCTCGCTGGGCAGCCGGCAGGTCCACGGGCTGAAGGCGCCGCGGGTCGTCCTCGCCTGGGACGCGCCGGTGCAGAGCAACGCCGCGGGGTGGGCACGCTGGGTGCTCGAGCGGCGCTACGGCCAGCCGGTGACCGCGGTCCGCGTCGCGACCCTTCCCGATCTCGAGCTCGGCCGCTACGACGTGATCGTCCTTCCCTCCGGCGACTACACCGATGCCATCGGCGAGGACTTCGTTCGCCGACTGCGCGAGTGGGTGCGCGCGGGCGGCACACTGGTGACCCTCGCCGACGCGTCGCGGTGGGCGGCGCGCACCAAGGTGGCCCTGCTGACCACGCACACGGAGTGGAAGGGCGGCCGCGCGGAGGTCGACCTCGACGAGAAGGAAAAGGAGAAAGAGAAGGAAAAGGAAGCGACCGCGGAGCCGGGGAAGCCCTTCGACCTCGACAAGGCCATCCAGCCCGAGCGCGAGCGTCCGGAGAGCCTGCCCGGCGCGCTCCTCCGCGTGGAGCTCGACCGCGAGCACTGGCTGTCCGCCGGGCTCGACGGCGAGCTGGCCGCGCTCGTCGAAGGGCAGCGCGTGCTCACGCCGGTCAAGCTCGACGTCGGCGTGAACGTCGGCGTCTACGCCCCCGCGGAAACGCTGGTGGTGAGCGGCGTGGTGTGGTCGGCGGCGCGCGAGCAGCTCGCGCGGAAGGCGTTCCTCGTCCATCAGCCGATGGGAGAAGGGCACGTCATCGCCTTTGCCGAGGAGCCGAACTTCCGCGGCTACACCGAGGCCACCGAGCTCCTGTTCATGAACGCCGTGCTCCTCGGGCCCGCGCACTGATGCTCCGCTTCGGCGCCTTCGCGCTCGATACCGAAACGCGGTCCACGCCGCGCTCGGCCATCGGGCGGTCAGTCGAGGGCGGTGACGAGGTACAGGTCCGACAGCACCCGGTGGTGCGAGTAGACCACCGTGCCGGCGTCCGCGGTCATCACGATCATCCCCATGTTCGCGGCGCCGGCGGCGTCGCTCGGCGCCACCGCGCGCACGGGCGTCCGCGCGCCGGTCGCGGCGTCGAGCCGGTCGAGCTGCAGCGGGCGATACCCGTGCTGTACGTAGAGCCCCTTGCCGTCCGCGGTCCACCGCAGCGGCATGTCGTACTCGCCGACCCAGGGCAGCGGCGTGGGCTCGCCCGGCCCGTCGATGGGCAGCAGGAAGAACCGGTGCGTCCTGGTTTGGGCGCTCGTGTTCATGGCGACGACGCCGGCGCCGTCGGGCGTGATCGCGCTCTTGACCGCCGTCCAGCCCGGCGCGCCGACCGCGCGCATCGCGCCCGTGGCGACGTCGTGCACGTACAGCCGTACCGCGCTCCCGGGCTCGGTGGCCGCGAAGAGGATGCGGTTCCCGTCCGGCATCCACTCCGCCCACCGATAGTGCTCGATGGCGGGATGCTGGATCGTCCGCACCTCGCCCGCGCCGGTGGGGAGGATGGTCATCCGCGCCGGCGCTTCGAGCGGGATCGAGAGCACCGACTTTCCATCGGGGGACAGCGACTGCGCGCGCCCGTCGCCGAGGCGCACCGGCAGGCCGCCTTGGGTGGGGCGCACGTAGACGGAGTACGACGACCCGCCGCCTTCGCCGCTCTCGTAGAACAGAAGCGTCTTCCCGTCCTCGGAGAGGTCGGCGGGCCCGGAGAAGTCGAACCAGGAGAGGTCGACGTCGTCGGCGTTCGGGACCAGGCCGCGGATCTCCATGCGGTGGCTGTTGCGCTCGAGGAGCAGCGTGCCATCCCGCGACACGTCGTGGAGCACCAGGCGGCCGGGCGCCTTTTCGACCAGCCGCCGCCGGCCCGAGAGATCGACCGCGTAGAGGGCCGAGTCCGCGCCGACCTTGGCCGCGGTGAAGAGCACCTCGTCGCCGTCCTTCGACCACGCGAGCCCCTCGACGCTGCCCCAGTCGGAGGAAAGGACCGTCCTGCGCCCGGCCTTGTCGACCACGGCCACGGAGCCGCGGTCGTCGGAGACGAGGGGATGCTCGAGGAACGCGACGAGGTCGCCCTTCGGGGAGATACGGGGATGGCTGAATCCGATGGGCGAGGCAGAGGTCACGAGCACGGTGCCGATCGGATACTCGAGGCGTAACGCGCCCTCCACCGATCGCACGACCGCGAAGTCGGAGCCGTCGCGTGCCCAGTCCGCGGCCTTCACGTTCTCGAGGATCTCCCGCGGCGGGCCGCCGGACAGCGGGACCCGCGCCAGCACGGAAGGCCCATCGTCCTTGACCATGAGCACCGCCATCTCACCCGAGGGCGAGATCCCGACGGGGAAGGCCATCTCCATGCCGAGCGCGCGCGCGTCCGGCGTCTCGGGGCGGCGGGCGTAGATCTCGGGCCGGCGGCCGTTCCACGCCGCGGCGTAGACGACCTGCCCGTCGGGGGCGAAGCGCGCTCCGTAGATGGTCCCGCGGCGGAACGTGAGCCGCTGGTATTCGGGGTTCGGGTGATGCGGCGACACCCGCGCGAGCAGGAAGCCGGCGCCGGGCAGGGCCATGATCAACGCCGCGAGCAGGGCCGGACGCGCACGCTGCCACGGCGACTCGCTCATGAAGGCCCGGGCGGCGGCGCCGGAAGCGGACGAGAGGGCCTCGATGTCGAAGGCGAGATCGTGCGCGGACTGGAAGCGCTCGGCCGGATTCTTCTCCAGGCAGTGATAGACGATCCGCTCCATGGCGGGCGGCGGGGCCGGCGTGGTGTCGGTGATCGGCGGCGGGTCTTCCTTGAGGATCGCGTTCAGCGTCTCCACCGCGGAGCGGCCCTTGAAGGCGCGCTGGCCGGTCAGCATCTCGTAGAGCACGGCCCCGAAGGAGAAGATGTCGGAGCGATGGTCGGCGTTCTGGCCGCGCACCTGCTCCGGGGACATGTAGCCGACCGTCCCCAGCACCGTTCCTTCCTCGGTGAGCGGATCGCAGGTCGCGGCCGCGCTCACGCTGCCGTCGATGCCGCTCCCGAACGGCGCGCGCTGGAGCTTGGCGAGGCCGAAGTCGAGGATCTTCACCCCGCCGTCCCGGGTCAGGAAGATGTTGTCCGGCTTCAGGTCGCGGTGGACGATCCCCTTCTCGTGCGCGGCGGCGAGGCCGCGGGCGATCTGGATCGCGTACTCGGCGGCCTTGCGCGCCGAGAGCGGCGTGCCGCCCATGCGCTCGCGCAGCGTCTCGCCTTCGAGCAGCTCGCTCACCACGTAGGGCGTCCCGGAGTCGTGGCCGAAGTCGTGGATGGCGACGATGTTCGGATGGTTGAGCGCGCCCGCGGCCCGCGCTTCCTGCTCGAAGCGCTTCATCCGCGCGGGGTCGTTGCCCATCGACGCCGGCAGCACCTTGACCGCGACCTGCCGCCGCAGCCGCGTGTCGCGCGCGCGGTAGACCTCGCCCATGGCGCCGGCGCCCAGCAGGTCCATCACCTCGTACGGTCCGAGCTGCGTTCCGGCGGCAAGGCTCATCGACACACCCCGAGGTCCGGCGGCTCGTATCTTGCCCCTTAAGACGGGCGAAGCGATGCAACGGTTCGTGTCGGGAGCGTCAAATGTTGCCAACGGTGCGCTCACGCCGCCGGACGGATGCCCTCTTCCTCGGGATAGACTCGAAGCCGCGATGCGGGGTGCTCTGTCCTTCGAGTCCGTCTCGCGGTCGTATGGGGCCACGGTTGCCGTCCGCGACGTCACCCTCGACGTCCGCCCCGGCGAGTTCCTCACTCTCCTCGGTCCCTCCGGCTGCGGGAAGTCCACGCTGCTGCGCGTCGCCGCCGGGCTCGAGCCCCCCGACGGAGGCCGCGTCTCGATCTCGGGGCGTGACGTGACGGGCGTTCCCGCGCACCGCCGCCCCGTGAACATGGTCTTCCAGCACTACGCCCTCTTTCCCCATCGCACGGTCGCGGGCAACGTCGCCTTTGGCCTGGAGATCGCGGGCCGCCCGCGGGGCGAGATCGCGTCGCGCGTGGGGCGCATCCTGGAGACGGTGCGGCTCGGCGATCTGGGCGGGCGACGGATCGATCAGCTGTCGGGCGGACAGAAGCAGCGCGTCGCCCTTGCCCGCGCGCTCGTGCTCGAGCCCGAGGTGCTGCTTCTCGACGAGCCGATGTCCGCCCTCGACCGCAAGCTCCGCCAGGAGATGCAGGTCGAGGTGAAGCACCTCCACGAGCGGCTGGGGACGACGTTCCTCTTCGTGACCCACGACCAGGAGGAGGCGCTCGCGATGAGCGACCGGGTCGCGGTGATGAACGACGGGCGCGTCGAGCAGGTGGGCACGCCGGAGGCTCTCTACGAGCGGCCGCGCACGCGGTTCGCGGCGGAGTTCCTCGGGGTCGCGAACCTCTGGCCGGCGACGGTGGAGAAGATCGCCGGCGGCCGCGCGGCGCTCACGACGGACGGCGGTCTCGCGCTGGTGGCGGACGGGGGCGCCTTCGTCGCGGGGGAGACGGTGTGGGCCGGCGTGCGCCCGGAGCGCATCGCCATCGGCGGCGACGGCGAGAACCGGCTGGCCGGCATTCTCGAGGACGAGGTCTACCTCGGCGACCGCACGCAGTGGCGGGTGAAGGTCGGGGACACGCGGCTCGTAGTGGCCGAAGGCGCGCTGGCGCCGGACCGCCGGCGCGGGGAGAGGGTCGAGCTGACCTTCGCCGCGGGCGCGGTGCTCCGCCTGGAGGACGCGCCGTGAAGCCGCGCGCGCTGCTGCTCCCGGCCGCGATCGCGCTCGGGCTGCTGTTCGTGCTGCCGCAGGTCCTCATGCTCGAGGCATCGCTGGGACGGCGTTCCGTGTACGGCGGGGTGATCCACGAGTGGAGTGCCGCGAACTACCGGCGCGCCGCCGAGCCGCTGTACGTCGGCATCCTGGGCCGCAGCGTCGTGCTCGCCGCGGCGACGACGGTGATGTGCCTCGCCCTCGGCTACCCGATGGCCTACTGGCTGGCGCGCCGCGTCCCGCCGCGCCGCCGCAGCCTGCTGCTCGTGCTCGTCATCCTGCCGTTCTGGACGAGCTTCCTCGTCCGCATGTACGCGTGGATGTTCATCCTGCGCAGCGAAGGGATCCTGAGCGCGGCCTTCGCCGCCCTTGGCGGGCGCGCGCCCGACATCCTCTACACGGACGCGGGCGTCCTCCTGGGCCAGGTCTACGGCGAGC
>JANMPI010000539.1:0-5244 GCA_031369785.1 Acidobacteriota bacterium | reverse complement strand
CGCCGCGGACGCGATGGCGACGACTCTGGACAGGAACTCCTCCGGCATGTGGGGCACGGTCAGGCCGAGGAAGTCGGGCAGCTGCAGCGTGAAGATGACGACGCCGATCCCGGCCGTGAACCCGGTCGTGACGGGCGCGGGCACGAACTCGACGAGCCGTCCCATCCCCGTCGCGCCGAGGACGACGAGGATGATGCCGGCCATCGTCGTGGCCACGAGCAGCCCGCCGATCCCGTACCGCGCGGCCACTGGAACGAGCACGGCAACGAAGGCGGCCGTCGGGCCGGTGACCTGCACGCGAGAACCGCCGAGCACCGCGGCCACGGCGCCGCCGACGATCGCGGTGTAGAGGCCGTGCTGGGGCGGGACGCCGGATGCGATGGCGAGCGCCATCGACAGCGGAAGCGCGAGCAGGGCGATCACGAGCCCGGCCATGACGTCGGCGCGCACGTCCGACACGTCATAGTGGGTACGGATCACGGCGCGGAGGGCCGCGGCGGGCCCGCCCGGTCTAATGGGCGGCGCGTCATGGGGATCGATCCCCGGGGTCAGGGGCACCCGTTATTCAATCACGTTAAACTCCTTGTCCCCCATGCCCGAGCTCCTCCTCTCCGGCCAGGATCTGGCCAAGTCGTTCGGCTCCGCGCCGCTGTTCGAGGGGCTGTCCTTCGGGATCTTCGACGGCGATCACATCGGGCTCGTCGGCCCCAATGGATCCGGAAAGTCGACCTTGCTGAAGATCCTGGCCGGGCTCGAGCCGCCGTCCGACGGCACGCGGTCGGTCCGCAAGCGGCTGCGCATCGGCTACGTGCCGCAGGACCCGGTGTTCGCGGAGGGGACGACGGTCGGCTCCGCGCTCCATGAAGCGGCGGGGGAGGCGGGAGCGGATCCGCACGAGCGCGAGGGACGCATCGCGGTCGCGATGGGCAAGGGCGGATTCGACGACGACGAGCAGCCGGTGTCGCTGCTCTCCGGCGGATGGCGGAAGCGGCTCTCCATCGCCTGCGCCCTCGCGCGCGAGCCGGAGCTGCTCCTCCTCGACGAGCCCACCAACCACCTCGACGTCGACGGCATCCTCTGGCTCGAGGATCTGCTCCGACGCGAGACGGAGGCGTTCGTCGCGGTGAGCCACGACCGGTACTTCCTCGAGTCGGTGGCGGGGCGGATGCTCGAGCTCAACCGCGCGTTCGCGTCGGGCCTCTTCGAGGCGCGCGGGCGCTACAGCGCGTATCTCGAGAAGAAGGACGAGATGCTGGCCAACCAGGCGTCGTACCAGGAGTCGCTGCGCAACCGCGTGCGCGGCGAGCTGGAATGGCTTTCGCGGAAGGCGAAGGCGCGTACGCGCAAGGCGCAGGCGCGCATCGACTCGGCGGGGCGGATGATCGGCGAGCTGGCCGACCTCGACGATCGCTCGAAGGGCGGCGGCGTGGGCATCGCGTTCGCGGGGACGGATCGGAAGACGAAGCGGCTGCTCGCCGCGGAAGGCGTCACCAAGCGCTTCGGCGGCCGGACCATCGTGCGCAACCTCGATCTCGTGCTGTCGCCCGGGATGCGGCTCGGCCTGCTTGGCCGCAACGGCAGCGGCAAGACGACGCTGCTGCGGCTGCTCGCCGGGCTCGAGCGCCCGGACGAGGGCAAGGTCAACCGCGCCCCGGACCTGCGCGTCGTCGTCTTCGATCAGCATCGGTCGCGGCTGTCGCCGGAGCTGTCGCTCCTGCGCACCCTGGCCCCCGCGGGCGGCGACTCGGTGATCTTCCAGGGCCGGTCCATCCACGTCGCGGGCTGGGCGAAGCGATTCCTCTTCCGTGCCGACCAGCTCGAGACGCCGGTGGGCCGCCTGTCCGGAGGCGAGCAGGCGCGCGTGCTGGTGGCGCGGCTGATGCTGGAGCCGGCCGACGTCCTCATGCTCGACGAGCCGACGAACGATCTCGACATCCCGACTCTCGAGGTGCTCGAGGAAAGCCTGCTGGAGTTCTCCGGCGCGCTGGTGCTGGTGACCCACGACCGCTACCTTCTCGATCGCGTCTCGACGGCGCTGCTGGCCCTCGACGGCGAGGGCGGCATCGTTCCCTACGCCGACTACACGCAGTGGGAGATCGCGCAGCGCTCGGCCCCCGCCGCGCGCGCGGAGTCGAAGCGTGCGCCGGCGCCGCCGCCCCCGCCGAAGCCGAAGCCGAAGAAGCTCGGGTACCGCGAGACGAAGGAGTGGGAGCAGATGGAGGCGCGCATCCTCGAGGCTGAGCAGATCCTCGAGAAGCGCCAGGCCGCGGCCGCCGATCCCGCCGTCGCCTCGGACCACATGGCGCTCGCGGAGCGGGCCCGGGACCTCGAAGCCGCGCAGTCGGCCGTCGACGATCTCTACATCCGCTGGGCGGAGCTCGAGGAGAAGGTGAAGGCGTAGCCGATGACGCCGCCGCTCGACATCGACGCCGGCCTGCGGCGCCTCGGCTACCAGTCGTTCCGTCCCGGACAGCGCGAGGCCGTCGAGACGCTTCTGTCCGCGGGACGGCTGCTCCTCGTCGCGCCCACCGGCGGCGGCAAGAGCCTCAGCTATCAGCTGCCGGCGGTGCTGCTGCCGGGCACGACGCTCGTGATCTCGCCGCTCGTGGCGCTGATGAACGACCAGGTGCAGGCGCTGAACGCGCGCGGCGTGCCGGCGACCATGCTGGCCTCGACGCTCGACGGGAACGAGGTGCGCCGCCGCATGGCGCGCATGGCGGCGGGGGAGTACTCGCTCGTCTATGCGGCCCCCGAGCGCCTGGTGTTCGCCGGCTTCCGCGGCCTGCTGCGGAACACCGAGATCCCGCTCGTGGCCATCGACGAGGCCCACTGCATCAGCGAATGGGGCCACGATTTCCGGCCCGAGTATTTGGAGATCGGCGGCCTCCTCGCGGATCTCCCCCGGGCGCGCGTGCTCGCCTGCACCGCCACCGCGACGCCGGTGGTGCGGGACGAGATCCTGAGCCGCCTCGGGCTGCCCGCCGATACCCCGCAGCACGTGAATGGCTTCGCGCGGCCGAACCTCAAGCTTCGCGCGGCCGAGATCGAAGGCGCGGGCGAGCGCCACTCGCAGGTGGACGCCGTGCTCGCGGAGACGCTGGGCGCACCCGGAGAGGGCCGGGGTGTCGCCATCGTCTACGCGCCGACGCGGCGCGGCGCGGAGGAGGAAGGCGCGCGTCTCTGCGGGCGCGGCTGGCGGGCCGGCGTCTACCATGCCGGGCTCGGGTCGGAGCCGCGGGAGAAAGCCCAGCGCGCGTTCCTCGAAGGCCAGACCGAGATCATGGTCGCGACCAACGCCTTCGGGATGGGGATCGATCGACCGGACGTGCGCGCGGTCGTGCATCTCGCGCCGCCGGGATCGATCGAGGCCTACTACCAGGAGGTCGGGCGCGCGGGCCGCGACGGCGCCGATGCCTGCGGCCTGCTCCTCGTCTCGCCGAACGACATGCCGCTGCGCCGCCGGCTGCTGGAGGGCGATGCCCGCAGCGAAGCCGTGGTCGCCCACAAGTGGGGGCTGTTCCTCGAGCTCATGCGCTGGGTGGAGGGAGGAAGCTGCCGCCACGACGCGATCCTGCGGTACTTCGGCGACGAGGCGTAGACGCTGGACGGGTGCGGTCGCTGCGACGTCTGCGAGGCGCTCCACGGCGAGGACCCGAATGCGGAGGACGTGACCCTCGTGGTCCGCAAGGCGCTCTCCGCGGTGGCGCGCGTGCATCGCAAGTTCGGGCTGCAGCTGGCGGTGAAGCTCCTGCGGGGCGAGGAAGACCCACGCATGGCGCGTGACGGCCTCGAGCGCACGCCGACGTTCGGCGCGCTGCGCCAGCACTCCGAGCGGTGGCTGCTCCGCCTGCTGCGGCGCTGCGTGACCGCGGGATGGGTGGACTTCACCGGCGGCGACCGCCCGGTCGTCGTCCTCACCGAGGCCGGCCGCGCGGTGATGAAGGCGGAGCGCCCGGTGCGGCTGCTGCTGCCGCCGGTGTCGGAGGCCGCGGCGCGCGGCGGCGGCAGCAGGAGCGGAAGGCGCGGGGTCAGGGCCGCGGCCGGACAGGCGATGCCGCCCGCGGCGGCGACGCTGTTCGAGGCGCTGCGTGCCCACCGGCTGGCCCTGGCGCGGGAGCAGGGAGTGCCGCCGTTCGTCATCGCCAGCGATCGGACGCTGCGCGAGATGGCGGTCCACCAGCCGAAGACGCGTGGCGATCTCATGGACGTCTACGGCATCGGCGTCGCCAAGGCCGATCGCTACGGCCGCGGGTTCCTGGAGGTCATCGCGCGCGGGGCGCCCGCGCACTGATGCCGGCGTTCGTCTACGTGCTGCGCTGCGGCGACGGCACGCTCTACACCGGCGCCGCCAAGGACCTCGCCGCCCGCCTGCGCATGCACGAGACGGGAAGGGCGTCGCACTACACGCGCGCGCGCTTGCCCGTCGTGCTGGCCTGGTCGCGCGAGTGCGCGTCGTGGGGCGACGCGCTCCGCGAGGAGCACCGGATCAAGCAGCTGACGCGGGCGCAGAAGGAAGAGCTGATACGTCAATGAGCCACCGAGACACCTTTAATCCCTCAAGTCCGGCGGGGGCATGCACTCGAGATCCAACGTCGCGCCGGTCACCGGATGCGGCAGCGCCAGGCGGTGCGCGTGGAGCCGGTAGCCGGGGTCGCCGGGCAGGCCGCCGTCCGGGCCCGGCACGCCGCCCGCGATATAAAGAGGATCGCCGACCAGCGGATGTCCCGCGGCCGCCATGTGGATCCGGATCTGATGAGGCCGGCCGGTGGGAATCAGGACCTCCACGAGCGCGTTACCGCCCCGCGCGTCCAGCACCCGCGCGTGCGACGTGGCCGCCCTTCCGTTCGGCGTCGCCGCATGCAGCTGCCCTAGCCGCGGATGAGAGACGAGCCCAATGGGCGCGTCGACCGTGAACTCCGCGCGGTCCGGCGTGCCCGAGACGAGCGCGCGGTAGACCTTCACCACGCGTCCGTCGCGCCATGCCGCCGCGATGCCCCGGCGCGCGATCGCCGTCCGCGCGAACAGCAGGATCCCCGAAGTCCCGCGTCCGAGCCGGTGCATCGGCGTAGCGGCGGGAAAGCGCGCGCGCACGACGTGAAGCAGGGTGTGCTCGAGGAACCCGCCATTCGGAATCGACGGAAGCCCGCGCGGCTTGGCGACTGCGAGCAGGTGGTCGTCGCGGAACAGCACCGCGAACGCCAACGGCACCTCCGGCTCTTCCCACGGCGGGCGCTGCCAGGCCAG
>JANMPI010000262.1:0-9887 GCA_031369785.1 Acidobacteriota bacterium | reverse complement strand
CTCAGCCTCACCTTCCAGGAAGAGATCACCGTCGGGTCGCGCGCGGTGGGCGTGGAAGCGGAGAAGGCGGTGCCCGTCGACATCCTGACCGCGCGGCAGATCGAGACCGGGGGGTACACGGAGACGGCGCAGATCATCCAGGCCCTGGCGCCGTCGTTCAACTTCCCGCGCACCACCATCGCGGATGGCTCGGCGTCGGTGCGCCCGGCCACGATCCGCGGGCTCGGCCCCGACCAGATCCTCGTCCTGCTGAACGGCAAGCGGCGCCACCAGACGGCGCTCGTGCACGTGAACGGGACCGTGGGCCGTGGATCCACGGGCGTCGACCTGAACGCGATCCCGGTCTCGATGATCGAGCGCGTGGAGATCCTCCGCGACGGCGCCGCCGCGCAGTACGGGTCGGACGCCATCGCCGGGGTCATGAACATCGTCCTCAAGTCCGGCAAGTCGCCGCTGACCCTTTCCGCCAAGGCCGGGACGTCGGTTACCGACCAGGGCGTCGGCGACAACGTGACCGACGGCGAGCAGGTGGACACGAGCGCGAGCTACGGAAGGAGCCTGGGGCGGGGCTGGGTTGCGGCCGCGGTCGAGTATCGCGACCGCAATCGCACCAACCGTGCCGCGCCGGACCTGCGCGACCAGGTGCGCGCCGGCGACCGCTTGAGCAACGCCGTCCCGCAGCCGAACCACTGGGTCGGCGATCCCGAAGCGAAGGACACGATGGCCTTCCTGAACGCGCAGTTCCCGCTGGGCAAGGCGGGCACCTCGTTCGCGTACGCGTTCGGCGGGTGGAGCACCCGTGACGCGCTGGCGCCGGGGTTCTTCCGCCGCGCGCTCGAGGCCGGCAACCAGCCCGCCATCTATCCGCTCGGGTACCTGCCCAAGATCCACACCGACACCGGCGACATGGCGGGCACTCTCGGCGTGCGCGGGATCCGCTCCGACTGGTTCTGGGATCTGTCCGCGACCGCCGGGCGCAACACGATGGACTTCAACATCGTCGACACCCTGAACGTCTCCCTCGGGCCGAGCCTGCCGCCGAACCAGGATCACTTCTACGCCGGTACGATCCGGGCCAGCCAGCTCACCGCCAACGCGGACCTGTCGCACGCGCTCGAGATCGGCCTCTCCGGCCCGACCAACCTGGCCATGGGCCTGGAGTACCGCCGCGAGACCTACCAGATCCAGGCCGGCGAGGAAGGGTCGTACATCGACGGCGGCTTCCGTGACCAGTTCGGAGACCCGGCGACGCCGGGCGCGCAGGTGTTCGCGGGCTGGCGGCCGAGCAACGAGCGGGACGAGTCGCGCCACAACATCGCCGCCTACGTGGACGCCGAGGGCGACGTCGTGCCGCGGGTGCGCCTCGGCCTCGCCGGCCGGGTCGAGGATTACAGCGACTTCGGCTCCACCGCGGACGGCAAGGTGACCGCGCGCTTCAAGCTCCACGACCGCGCCGTGATCCGCGGCGCGGCCAGCACGGGATTCCGCGCTCCCTCGCTGGGTCAGTCCAACTTCTCCGCGACCAGCACGAACTTCCTGAACCTCGGCCAGGGCCTCGTCCCCGTCGAGGTGGCCACCTTCCCGGTGGCCAGCGCTCCCGCGCGCGCACTCGGCGCGACCGACCTGAAGCCCGAGCAGTCCACGCACCTGAGTGCGGGCCTCGTCCTGACGCCCGCCGACGGGTTCGACCTGACCGCGGACTACTACCGCATCGACATCGACGACCGGATCGTCCTCTCCGGCAACTTCACCGACCCGCGCATCCGGACCCTGCTCGCGCCCTTCGGGAGGTTCGGCAGCGCGCGGTTCTTCACCAACGCCATCGACACCCGGACCAAGGGCTGGGACTTCACCGGCGCCTGGCGGACGAAGCTCGGCGACGCCGACACCCTTCGCCTGAGCGCGGCATACAACCGCAACGCCACCAGGGTCGTGGGAAAGGCGCCGACCCCGGCCGAGCTCGTCGGCTTCGAGAGCGTGCTCTTCGACCGCGAGCAGACCCGCCGCATCGAGTGCGGCCAGCCGAAGGACAACATTCGCCTCGCCGCGGACTGGCTGCGCGGGCGGTTCAACAGCGTGGTGCGGGGGAGCCGCTACGGCCAATACTGCGATCCCCGCAACCTCGCGACCGTCGACCAGACGTTCAGCCCCAAGTGGGTCACGGACCTCGAGATGTCGTTCCGCGCGTCCCACTTCACCCTGGGGGCAGGCGCGCAGAATCTCTTCGACACCTACCCCGAGATCCTCCGTCCCGAGAACGCGCGCGCGCCGAGGAACCCGGCGGGCGGCTTTTTCGCCCCAGGCGCGATCCGCTATGGCATCGCGACGCCGTTCGGCATCAACGGCCGCTTCGTCTACGGGAGGATCACCTACCGGTTCTGACGCGGCGACGCGCGCCGATCTATCCTCAACACCCGGTCCATTCAATAAGATAGAGACAACATGCTGCCGTCGTACGTTCCCCTGCTGGTCCTCGGTGGCGCGGCCTTCGGGTTCGCCGTCTTCACGCTCGTGCTGTCCCAGATGCTGGGCCGCCCGCGGCCGACGGCGGCCAAGCGCTCGGTCTACGAGTGCGGCGTCCCCACGGTGTCGACGAGCAACAAGGAGCGGTTTCCCATCAAGTTCTACCTCGTCTGCATGATCTTCATCCTCCTCGACGTGGACGCCGCCTTCCTTTATCCGTGGGCGCTCGTCTTCAAGGAGCCGGGCTTCGGCCTGTTCGCGCTGGTCGAGATGTTCGTCTTCGTGCTCCTCCTCGGGGGGGGGTTCACCTATGCCTGGAAGACGGGGGCCCTCGACTGGTGATGCAGTTCACGCCGCAGAACAAGGCCGTCTTCGACCGGATCCTGTCCCGCTATCCGGTGAAGCGCTCGGCGCTTTTGCCCGCGCTCCACCTCGTGCAGGACCAGGAGGGATGGATCAGCTCGGAGGCGATCGAGTACGTCGCGTCGCTGCTCGAGCTGACGCCGGCGCAGGCGCACGACACTGCGACCTTCTACACGATGTACCGGTTCCGTCCCGAGGGCCGGCACCACATCGACGTCTGCACCAACCTCTCCTGCGCGCTGGCGGGCGCGGACGGCCTCATCACGAAGCTCTGTGATCGGCTGGGGATCGCGGAGGGCGGGACGACCGCGGACGGCGAGTTCACCGTCCATCGCGCGGAGTGCCTGGCCGCCTGCGGCGGCGCGACCGCGATCCAGGTGGACGGACGGTGGGTCGAGAACGTCACCGAGAACGACGTGGAGGCGATCGTGACCGGCGCGCTCCGCGAACGGCCCTTCGACTGGCCGAAGAGCGCGGGGGACATGATCCTGCTGCGCAACGTGTTCAAGGAGAACTCGGTCTCCATCGACACCTACCGCGCGGGCGGCGGCTACGCGAAGCTGAAGGACTACCTCGGCCTGAAGCCCGAGGACATCATCGAAGCACTCAAGAAGGCGAACCTCCGCGGGCGGGGCGGGGCCGGGTTCCCGACCGCCATGAAGTGGGGCTTCCTCCCCAAGAACGACCAGCCGCGCTACCTCTGCGTGAACGCGGACGAGGGCGAGCCGGGGACGTACAAGGACCGCCTGATCCTGGAGCGCGACCCGCACCAGCTCCTCGAGGCCTGCATCGTCTCCTCGTACGCGATCAACTGCCACGACTGCTACATCTACATCCGCGGCGAATTCCACGAAGGCATCCGGGTGATGCAGGCGGCGATCGACGAGGCCTACGCCGCCGGCCTGATCGGCAAGAACATCCTCGGCACCGGGGTCGATCTCGAGATCACGCTCCACAGCGGCGCGGGATCGTACGAGTGCGGCGAGGAGACGGCGCTCATCGAGAGCCTCGAGGGCAAGCGCGGGCAGCCGCGGGTGAAGCCGCCGTTCCCCGCCGTGTCCGGCCTCTACAACTGCCCGACGGTCGTGAACAACGTCGAGACGCTGATCTGCGTGCCGCTCATCCTGGAGCGCGGGGCGGAGTGGTTCGCGGCCCAGGGCACGGAGAAAAACGGCGGCCCCAAGCTCTACTGCGTCAGCGGCGCGGTGAAGCGCCCCGGCGTCTACGAGACGGGGATGGGGAAGATCACGCTCCGCCAGCTCGTGGAGGAGGAGCGCTTCGGGGGCGGCGTGCCGAACGGCGGCAAGCTCCGCTGCGTGATCCCGGGCGGATCGTCGACCCCGGTGCTGCTGCCCAGCGAGATCGACGTGAACATGGACTTCGACAGCATCGGCAAGGCCGGATCGATGCTCGGATCGGCGGGGACGATCGTGGTCGACGACTCCACCTGCATGGTGTGGGTCGCGCGCAAGCTCGCCTTCTTCTACAAGCACGAGTCCTGCGGCAAGTGCTCGCCCTGCCGCGAAGGGACGGGCTGGCTGCTGCGCCTGCTGGAGAAGATCGAGGACGGCAAGGGCACCACGCGCGACCTCGAGATCCTCACCACCGTGTGCGACTCGATCGCGGGCAAGACGGTGTGCGCGTTCGGCGACGCCGCGGCCACGCCGCCGATGTCGACGCTCACGAAGTTCCGCGACGAGTACGAGTACCACGTGCGCGAGAAGCGCTGCTGGAAGACGGTGGCGGGGACGTTTGCCGAGGCCGCCGCCCTCACGAGCCAGGCCGCGGGCGCCCCCGCTTGAGCCTGACCCCGATGCAGCAGGAGCTCGCCATCACCGCGGTGAAGGTGGGCGTCGTCCTGAGCCTGCTGCTGATGATCTTCTCGGGCATGACCTACGTGGAGCGCCGGCTGCTCGCCTTCATGCAGTTCCGCCTGGGGCCGAACCGCACCGGGCCCTTCGGCCTGCTGCAGCCCATCGCGGACGGGATCAAGCTCTTCTTCAAGGAAGAGGTCGTCCCCGAGGGGGCGAACAAGTGGATCTTCGTGGCTGCGCCGGGGATCGCCATCCTCACCGCGTTCCTCTCCGTCGCCGTCGTTCCCTTCGGGGGGACCATCCACATCGGGGGGCGGGCGATCCTGCTGCAGATCGCGGACCTCGACATCGGCGTCCTCTATCTGTTCGCGCTCTCGTCCCTGTCCGTCTACGCGATCGTGATGGCGGGATGGGCGGCCAACAACAAGTACACGCTCCTCGGCGGCCTGCGCTCCTCCGCGCAGATGTTCTCCTACGAGCTCGCGCTCGGCCTGTCCTGGATCGGCATCATCATGCTCACCGGCTCCTTCCGCTTCGGCGACATCGTGCGCTACCAGGACGGCTGGTTCTTCTCGTGGTTCGTCTTCAAGCAGCCGGTCGCCTTCGTCATCTTCCTGATCGCCGCCACCGCGGAGGCGAACCGCACGCCGTTCGACCTGCCGGAGGCGGAGACCGAGCTCGTGGCCGGCTTCCACACCGAGTACTCGTCCATGCGCTTCGCGCTCCTGCAGATGGCGGAGTACGTGCACATGATCACCATCTCCGCAGTGGGCGCGAACCTCTTCTTCGGGGGCTGGATGTCGCCGGCCCCGTTCCTGCCCGATTCGCCGCTGTGGTTCGTGATCAAGATGGCGGGCTTCCTCTTCTTCTTCGTGTGGCTGCGCGGGACGCTGCCCCGGTTCCGCTACGACCAGCTCATGGACTTCGGGTGGAAGGTGCTGGTGCCGCTGGCGACCCTCAACCTGCTGGTCACCGCCGCCGTCGTGGTGGCCCTGCAGTGACCGTCGACACCGTCGTCTTCTACTGCGCGGCCGGCCTCGCCCTCGCCTCCGCGATCATGGTCGTCGCGCAGCGGAACCCGATCTACAGCGCCTTTTCGCTCATCGTCACCCTCTGCTCGCTGTCCGCGATCTACGGGATCCTCGGCGCGTCGTTCATCGCGATCCTTCAGGTCGTGGTCTACGCGGGCGCGATCATGGTGCTCTTCCTGTTCGTGCTCATGCTGCTGAACGTGCGGCCGGAGGAGCGCTCCGAGGGAGAGAGCTTCCGATTCAAGGCCACCGCCATCGGGCTGGGCGCGCTGCTCGTGGCCCAGGTGGCGGCGGTGCTGGTCCGCGCGCCGCCGACGCCGCTTGCCCCGGTCTTCGACGCCTCGTCGCGCCCGGTGGCCCGGATCCTCTTCTCGCCGCAGTACCTCTACGTGTTCGAGGCGACGTCGGTGCTGATCCTGTCCGCGCTCGTCGGCGCGGTCGCACTGGCCCGGAAGGACGAATGACGCCCGACATCGTGCGCCACGCCCTGCTCCTGAGCCTCGCCCTGTTCGCCATCGGCGCGGTGGGCGTCTTCCTGCGCCGGAACATCATCACGATCTTCATGTGCGTCGAGCTGATGCTGAACGCGGTCAACCTCTCGTTCATCGCCTTCAGCCGCACCCTGGGGACGCTCGACGCGCAGGTGCTGGTCTTCTTCGTGCTCACCGTCGCCGCCGCCGAAGCCGCGGTCGGGCTGGCCATCGTCATCTCCATGCAACGGCACCGCGACACCCTGGACGTCGACACCTTCAGCGTGCTCAAGTGGTGATGACGACCCACGACGACGGGCACGCTCACCACGCGCCTGCCGATGCGCATCCGGGCGGCCATCCGCCCGGGAGGGACCGCTCGGGGCTGACCGTCGCCGCGGGCTGGATCCTCCTGATCGCGGGGTCGGCGGCGATCCTGACCCGCACCGGGCTCGCCAACTTCGACATGGTGGCGCCGTTCCTGATCCTCCTCATGCCGCTCCTCGGGTTCGTGGTGCTGTCGCTCTTCGGCGACGCCATCCGCGATCACGGCGAGGGGCAGGGCGCGTCCGTCCTCGCCTGCATGACGGTGCTCACCTCGTTCGCGCTCGCGGTGTTCAGCGTGCGGCGGCTCACCACGCTCATCGCCGGGCACGAGGGCCTGCGCTTCACCCAGCCCTTCCTCGGCTTCAACTGGATCGAGGCCGGCGGTTTCCAGGTCCAGGCCAATCTGCTCCTCGACAACCTGTCGGCGGTGATGATCCTCGTCATCACGGGGATCGGATCGCTCATCCACATCTACTCCGTGGGCTACATGTCCCACGATCCGGACCGCGTCCGCTACTTCTCCTACCTGAACCTGTTCACGTTCTTCATGCTGCTGCTGGTGCTGGGGGGAAGCCTCCCGCTCCTCTTCGTCGGCTGGGAGGGCGTCGGCCTGTGCTCGTATCTTCTCATCGGGTTCTGGTTCAAGAAAAAGAGCGCGTCCGACGCCGGCAAGAAGGCGTTCATCGTCAACCGCATTGGCGACGTGGGGCTCATCCTCGCGATGATCATCGCGTTCCACGCCTTCGGCAGCCTCGACCTCGTGGACATCGCGACCAACGCCGGGTCCCTCGCCCCCGAGACGATGTGGACCTTCGGCCCGATCACCATCGTGTGCCTGCTTCTGTTCGTCGGCGCCTGCGGCAAGAGCGCGCAGATCCCGCTCCACGTGTGGCTGCCGGACGCGATGGAAGGCCCGACGCCGGTGTCGGCGCTCATCCACGCCGCGACCATGGTGACCGCCGGCGTCTACATGGTGGCCCGGCTCGCGCCGCTGTTCAGCCGGTCCGAGACCGCGATGACCGTGGTGGCGGTGGTCGGCACCGCGACCGCCGTCCTCGGCGCGACCATCGCCCTCGTGCAGACCGACATCAAGAAGGTGCTGGCCTACTCGACGATCAGCCAGCTCGGCTACATGTTCCTCGCCGCGGGCGTCGGCGCTTTCGGCGTCGCTGTCTTCCATCTCTTCACCCACGCGTTCTTCAAGGCGCTGCTCTTCCTCGGCTCGGGATCGGTGATCCATGCGCTCGGCGGCGAGCAGGACATGCGGCGGATGGGCGGCCTGCGAGGCCGCATCCCGTGGACCTTCTGGACGTTCCTCGTCGGCACGCTCGCCATCGCCGGCATCCCGCCCCTCGCGGGCTTCTTCAGCAAGGACGCGATCCTCGCCGGCGCCCTGGCCGGCCACTGGCCGACCCTGTTCGGCATCGGCCTGCTCGTCGCCGTGCTCACCGCGTTCTACATGGGCCGCCTGCTGTTCCTCACCTTCTTCGGCGAGTATCGCGGCGACGACGCGACGGGGGCGGCCATCCACGAGTCGCCCTGGTCGATGGTGCTGCCGCTGGTGGCGCTGGCCTTTGGCAGCCTGGTCGCCGGCTTCGTGAAGATCGACGCCATCGTGCAGCCGGTGCTGCGCCTGCAGGCCGAGCACCATCCCCATGCGCCGTGGCTGCCCTTCGTCGCCACCGCCGGCGGCGTCCTCGGCCTCGCCGCCGCCTTCTACCTCTTCGTGATGTACACCGACGTGGCCGCCCGTTTGGCCACGACCTTCCGCCGGCCCGCGCGCATCCTCGAGGCGAAGTACGGCTTCGACAGTCTCTACGACCGCATCGCCAGCCGCGGCTTGGTCTCCGGCAGCGACAAGATCCTCTGGCGGGGGGTCGACGTCGGCCTCATCGACGCGATGGTGAACGGCAGCGGCGGGGCCATCGACGCGGCGTCGCGCTCCGTCCGCCTCGTCCAGTCCGGATTCGTGCGTGGCTACGCGCTGCTCATCCTCGGCGGCGCCGTCGCCGTCTTCGCCTACCTGCTCTGGTTCTGAGGTGAGCCTCGACCTCCTGACCGTCCTCGTCCTGATGCCGCTGGCCGGAGCCATCCTCCTGGCGCTGGTCCCGCGCGAGGCGGAGCGCGCCCAGAAGCTGATCGCGATCGCGGCGTCGGGCGCGACCTTCGTCGCGTCCCTCGTGCTCCTCGCCGGCTTCCGTCCGACCCCGGGGATGCAGTTCGAGGTGACGCGCCGGTGGCTCACCGAGTACGGCACCTCGTACCACATCGGTGTCGACGGGATCAGCGTCTGGCTCGTGCTCCTCACCACGTTCCTGACCCCGATCGCCCTCATCGGCTCGTGGGCCGGCATCACCCACCGCGTGAAGGCCTTCAACATCTTCATGCTGCTCCTGGAGACGGCGATGATCGGGGTCTTCGTCGCCCTCGACCTCTTCCTGTTCTTCATCTTCTGGGAAGCGATGCTGATCCCGATGTACTTCCTCATCGGCATCTGGGGGCACGAGCGCCGCATCTACGCCGCGGTGAAGTTCTTCCTGTACACGATGGGCGGCAGCGCGCTCATGCTGGTGGCGTTCTTCGCGCTCTACAAGTACTCGGGGCTTGCCACCTTCGACATCCCCGCGCTCGCCCGGCATCCCGTCGACCACCCGACGCAGATGTGGCTGTTCGCCGCCTTCGCGCTCGCCTTCGCGATCAAGGTCCCGATGTTCCCGTTCCACACCTGGCTGCCCGACGCGCACGTCGAGGCGCCCACGGCGGGATCGGTGATCCTGGCCGGCGTGATGCTGAAGATGGGGGGCTACGGCTTCCTGCGCCTCGCCATCCCGCTCTTCCCGTACGCGGCCGCGCAGTTCGCGCCCTGGATCGGCGCCCTGGCGGTGATCGGGATCCTCTACGGCGCGCTCCTGTCGCTGGTGCAGCCCGACCTCAAGAAGCTGGTCGCGTATTCGTCCGTCTCGCATCTCGGTTTCGTGATGCTGGGGATCGCGTCCTTCACGACCACCGGCGTCGTGGGCGCCATCTACCAGATGCTGAACCATGGCGTCTCCACGGGTGCGCTCTTCCTCATGGTGGGGATGCTCTACGACCGGCGCCACACGCGCACCATCTCCGAGTTCGGGGGGCTGCGCGCGGTCATGCCCTGGTTCTCCTGCATCTTCCTCCTCATCTGCCTCTCCTCCATCGCGGTGCCCGGCTTCAACGGCTTCGTGGGCGAGTTCCTCATCCTCGTGGGCTCCTGGAAGTTTTCGAAGGCGTTCGTGGTGGTGGCCAGCCTGGGCGTGATCCTCGCCGCCGCCTACATCCTCTGGATGGTGCAGCGGGCCTTCTATGGGGAAGTCACGAACCCGAAGAACGAGACCCTGCCCGACCTGACGCTGCGTGAGTGGGTGGTGGTGGCGCCGCTAGTGGGTCTG
>JANMPI010000259.1:0-8373 GCA_031369785.1 Acidobacteriota bacterium | reverse complement strand
GCTCCGCCCCGATCTCGTCGTCGTCTCCGAGTACACGGACCCGGACTTCCTGCGGCTCCTCGAGCGCTCGGGAATCGCGTACCACCGCATGGAGGGGCTGCACGGCCTGGCCGGATATCGCCAGGCCATCCTCGATCTCGGCCGCGCGGTGGGGGCGCCGGCGCGGGCGAGCGCCCTCGTCGCGCGCTTCGATGCCTCGCTCGGGGCTCTCGCACGACGGCTCGCCGGCGCGCCGCGCCCGCGCGTCCTCTATTGGGCCAGCGGGATGTCGGCCGGAGCCGACACCGCGATCGGCGCCCTCATCGAATGCGGAGGAGGCCGCAACGTCGCCGCGGAGCTCGGACTCACGGGCCTCCGCCCGATCTCCGCCGAGCGCGCGTTCCTCGCCAACCCCGACCGCGTGCTGATCGGCGTGTGGCCGGGCGTCCTCGAATCGCTCCAGGCCGATCCGCTCCTCTCGCTCCTGCCCGCGGTCGCGCAAGGGCGCATCGACCAGATGCCGACCGCGCTCCTGGTGACGGTCACCCATCATGCGGCTCTGGCCTGCTGGGACCTGGCCCGGCGGCTCCACCCGGGGCTCGCGCTGCGGCCGCCCCCGTGACGCGCGGGCGCTCCGTCGCCTTGCTGTGGCTCCTTCTGCCGGCGTCGGTCGTGCTCGCGATCTGCCTGGGCGTCACGCACCTCCCCGTGGCCGGCGTCCTGTCGTCGATCGGCGCGCGTCTCGGAATTCCCGGCGGAGTGCCCCTCCCCGCGCCGCAGGAGACGATCCTCTTCGCGGTCCGCATTCCGCGCGCGCTCCTCGCCGCCCTCGTCGGCGGCGGGCTCGCCGTCGTCGGCGCGTGCCTGCAGTCGGTGTTCCGCAACCCGCTCGCCGACTCCGGCCTTCTCGGCGTCGGCGCCGGGGCGGCGTTCGGGGCCGTCCTCGCCGTCCGCTTCGGCCTCGCCTCGGTCTTCCTCGCGCTCCCCCTCACCGCCTTTGCGGGATCGATGGCCGCGGTCGGCCTCGTGTACCTCCTCTCCCACGCGCGCGGCCGGCCTTCGCTGCAGGGCCTGCTCCTCACCGGCATCGCGGTGTCGGCGTTCGCGTCCGCCGCCACGTCCGTCCTTCTCGTGTCGACGGAGGAGTTCCGGGTGAAGGTGGTGCTCTTCTGGCTCGCCGGCGGGCTCGAGGGGCGCGGGTGGGATCACCTGCGCGGCGTGGTGGCGCTCATCCTCGGCGGCTGCGCGGGGCTGTGGTTCCTCGCGCGGACTCTCGACGTTCTGTCCCTGGGCGACGATGAGGCGGCGTCGCTCGGCGTGCGCGTGCACCTGGCGCGCGTGGCGACGCTCACCCTCGCCGCGCTCGTCGCGGGTGCTTCGACCGCGGTCGCGGGATCGGTCCCCTTCGTCGGCCTGGTGGCGCCGCACGCGCTGCGGCCGCTCGTCGGCTCCGTCGCCCGCCGCCTTCTCCCCGCGTCCTTCGCGGGAGGCGCCATCCTCGTGGTCCTCGCCGATCTCGTGAGCCGCACGGCGAGCGCGCGTTTCGAGCTGCCGCTCGGATCGCTGACCGCGCTCGTGGGCGCTCCCTACTTCCTCCTCGCGCTGCGCGGCGCCGCTGGACGCGATTGACGCCGCTCCTCCAGGCGCGCGGCCTCTTCGTTCGGCGCGGGCCCCGGATGGTCCTCCACGACGTCGACCTGGATCTGGCCCCGGGCGAGGCCCTCGCCGTCGTGGGCCCGAACGCCGCCGGCAAGTCGACTCTCGTGCGCACGCTCGCCGGCCTCCTGCCCGCCGCCGCGGGCGAAGTGCGGCTGTTCGACCGGCCGCTCGACGATTCGAGCCGGGCCGCGATCGCCCGCGCGATCGCTCTCGTCGCCGCCGAGGAACCGGCGGGGGCGTCGGCGCTCACCGTGGCCGAGCGCGTCGCCCTCGGCCGGTATCCCCATCGCGGACCCCTGCGCGCGCTGGACGAGGCCGATCGGACCGCCGTCACGGAGGCGCTCGAGATCACCGGCATCGCCCCCCTCGCAGATCGGCGGATCGACACCCTGTCCGCCGGCGAGCGCCAGCTGGCCACCCTCGCCCGGGGGCTCGCGCAAGCCCCGCGTGCGCTCCTCCTCGACGAGCCGGCCGCCCATCTCGACGTCGGGCACCAGCTGCGTCTGTCCCGGATATTGGACGGGGTCCGTGCGCAGGGCGTGGGCGTCCTGATGGTCGTTCACGACCTGTCCCAGGCGGCCGCCTGGGCGGATCGCCTCGTCGTCCTCCACGGCGGCCGGGTGACGGCCGATGGACGGCCTCACGCAGTCCTTACAAGCGCCCCCGCGAGAGATGCCTTCAGGGTGAGGATCGAAGGGCACGAAATCCCTGGAGGAACCGTCTATTCCTTCGAGTCTTAGCGGTATTACGGGCTTTATTCCCGAACTTCACGCGATGGGTACGCATCGTGCATTACACTTCAGCGGGTCGAGACGGTGGCCCGGAGACGAGAAGGCAACAACTTGGACGCCGGATATAACATACTGAACGCACAGCACTTATACTTCATCCTGTAACGCCGAGTCTCTGCCGCCGTCGAACCCTTGATAGACGCTCCGTGGAGTGCAATCCGAACCGAGGACGCAGGTGTCCCCGGGCGGGCGAGCAAAAGGGGGTCGAATGGACCAGCGCACCGAAGGCACGAGGGCTTCCGATCAGGCGGCCGCCGATCGACGGAGCGCCGACCGGAGGCGCACGTCGGCGGGTCTCCGTCCGGGCCAGATCGATCGCCGCCGCGCGAACCGCCGCAACATCGCCGGCGCCGGCCTGCTGGCCGCGCTTGCCCTGGGCGGGGTGCGGTACGAGCAGCAGCGCCTCCATCCGAGCAACGCCATGGAGGACATCGCCCGGACCATCGGCCTGCCCGACGCCGAGCAGAATATGGACGAGGCCGCGCCAGTCGACGAGCGCGAGGCGCTGGAGCCGATCATCCAGGAAGCGGCGATGCTCCACGGCGTCGATCCCGACCTCGTGAAGGCGGTGATCCAGACCGAGTCGCGCTTCAACCCGAATGCCCAGTCGGGGGTTGGTGCGAAGGGGCTCATGCAGCTGATGCCCAAGACCGCCAAGGCGGTGGGGATCGAGGATCCGTTCGATGCGCGCCAGAACATCTTCGGCGGGGTCAAGTACCTGAGCCAGATGATGCAGCGCTACAACGGCGACACCGCGCTCGCGCTGGCCGCGTACAATGCCGGCCCGGGGAACGTCCACCGCCATCGCGGTGTGCCGCCCTTCCGCGAGACGCGGGGCTACGTCACCAAGATCGCGAAGATCCTGTCCGACTCGGATTCCGGCGCCGCCTTCTCGGTGCCCGCGTACCGCGCCCCGGTAACGAGGGCGCGGGTGTCGTCGCGCAGCTCGCGCCGCGCCGGCGTCAAGAAGGCGTCGATGTCGAGCCGGAAGGCGCCGGCGAAGAGGAAGGCGTCGACGGTGAAGCGGACGTCGTCCCGCACGCGCGCTTCTGCCCGCCGCGGCACCCGCACCTAAGCCGCGGTCGGGCTAGCGGGCGAGCGCCTTTTCGACGGAGTCGGCCAGGCTCTTCACCACCTTGACCCGCGCGTAGAGCTTGTCGTCGGCCTCGATCACCGTCCACGGCGCGATCGCGGTCGACGTCCTCTCCAGCATCTCCTCGACCGCCGCCGCATACTCCTTCCACCGCGCGCGGTTTCGCCAGTCGTCCTCGGTCAGCTTGTGCGAGCGGAATGGATCGCGCTCGCGATCGCGGAAACGGCGCAGCTGCTCCTCCGGCGAGATGTGCAGCCAGAACTTGCGGATCACCATCCCGATCGACGCCTGGTGCTCCTCGAATTCATTGATCTCCCGATACGCGCGCTTCCATTCCTCCTCGGAACAGAAGCCTTCCACTCGCTCGACGAGCACGCGGCCGTAGTACGACCGATCGAAGATGCCGAGGTGGCCCGTCCGGGGCAGCGCCCGCCAGAACCTCCACAGGTAGTGATGGGTCTGCTCCTCGCCGCGGGGGACCGAGAATGACGAGACGGTGAAGCCGCGCGGCTCCAGCGTCGCCGTCACGCGCTTGATCGCCCCGCCCTTGCCCGCCGCGTCCCAGCCCTCGAAGACCGCGAGCACGGGGACCCTGCGCTCGTACATCCGGAAGTGCAGCTCGCGAATGCGCAACTGCTCCGCGGCCACCGTCCGCTCGTAGTCCTTCCGTGCGAGGCGGCGGCCGAGGTCGACCGCTTCGAGCTGCGTCATTCCCGCCCGCCCTCGATGGGCATTCCCGCGTCCTGCGCGACGGTGCGGGCGCGCGCCGTCTCCGCGGCCTTCCTCCGTGCGCGCTCGTCGTGGAGAGCGGCCTCCGCGAGATGGGTGCGGCTCACCCGGCCGGGCGCCTGCTGGCGGCGCGCGAGCGCATCCTCCATCCGCGCCACCAGGGCCTGGAACACCTTCACGCGGGTGAAGCGCGCGTCCGTCGCCTCCACCACCGTCCATCCGCAGGCCGGCGTGTCCGTGCGCGCCAGCATCTCCTCCGCCGCCTGCAGCCAGCGGGCGTAGCGGTGGTTCCGGCGCAGGTCCTCCTTCTGCACCTTCCACCGCTCCGCGCGATCCGCCTTCATCTTGTCGAGGCGCCGGCGCTGCTCCTTCTTCGAGACGTGGAACCAGAACTTCACGAGCACCTGGCCGTCGTCGGCGAGCCAGCGCTCGAACTGGTTGATCTGCGCGTAGGCCGCCCCCCATTCCTTGCGCTTCACCCAGCGCTCGACACGGTCCACGAGCACGCGCCCGTACCACGAGTGGTCGAAGAGGACCATATGGCCGTCCTCGGGCAGGCGGAGCTGGTAGCGCCAGAGGAAGTGATAGCGCTGCTCGAGGTCCGAGGGCGGCGCCCCCGGATGGACGCGGAAGGCGCGCGGATCGAGCCGCTCGGTGAGCCGCTGGATGATCGTTCCCTTGCCCGACGCGTCCCAGCCCTCGAAAACGACGATGGTCGGTATCTCGGCCTCGAGGAGCGAGTACTGGAGCTGCCGCAGCCGCTCCTGCAGGTCCGGGAACACGCGCTGGTACTCGGCGCGGGAGAGGGTACGGTCGAGGTCCACATCTTCGAGCACGCGGCCTCCGCGAGGCAGGAAGGATACGGTATGATCACCGCTTCCGGAGGCGCGATGCCCTATTTCGAACTCGATCCGTTGCTCGAGACGATGCTGGACTATTCCCCGGGCATCTCCGACCTCAATCTGTCCGTCGGGCGTCCCCCCCAGGTCGAGCTCGACGGGCAGCTGCGTCCGGTGGCGTACAGCGGCCTCGAGCGGCTGATGCCGTACCACACCGAGCTCATCGCGATGCGGCTCCTGGCCGGCAAGCGCGACCTTGCGGACAAGCTGATCCGGACCGGCTCCGCCGACCTCTCCTACAGCCTGGCCAAGCGCACCCGGTTCCGCGTGAACGTCTTTGCCCAGCGCGGCACCTACTCGGTCGTCCTGCGCGTCATTCCGAACCGCGTGCCCACCGTCGAGGAGCTCGGGATCCCGTCGCAGCTCAACGACATCGCGAACGAGCGCAACGGGATCGTCCTCGTGACCGGTCCCACGGGATCCGGCAAGTCGACGACACTCGCCGCCATCATCAACAAGATCAACAAGGAAAAGGCCGTCCACATCATCACGATCGAAGACCCGATCGAATACCTCCACCCCCACAACATGTCGACCATCAACCAGCGCGAGGTCGGGAACGACACCCAGACCTTCGCCCTCGCTCTGCGCGCCGCCCTGCGCCAGGCGCCGAAGGTCATCCTGGTCGGAGAGATGCGCGACGTGGAGACGATCTCGATCGCGCTCGAGGCCTCGGAGACGGGCCACCTCGTGCTGTCCACGCTGCACACCATCGACGCCAGCAAGACGATCGACCGCATCGTCGGCGTCTTCCCGAAAAACGAGGAGCGCCAGGTCCGCACGCGGTTCTCCCAGGCCTTCCGCTGGGTGGTGAGCCAGCGCCTCATCCCCAAGCAGGGCGGCGGCCGCACCGCCATCTGCGAGATCCTGCGCAGCAACTCGCGCACCAAGGAGTACGTGCAGGAAGGCGAGCGGGAGGGCAAGAGCCTCGCCGACGCCATGGCGGACGGCGCGCTCGACGGGATGCAGACGTTCGACGGCGAGCTCGAGCGGTTGATCGCGGAGGGCGCGCTCGACCGCGAGACGGCGCTCTCCTACGCCACCAACCGCACGAATCTCCAGCTGAAGCTGGAGACCCAGGGCAGCGACACCGGCAAGGGCGGGGAGACCACGATCCCCGTGAAGGGCGCGACCACGAAGAGCGTGCCGCGGCCCGCGCGGCCGACTCCGCCGTCCGAGATGGACGACCTGATCGAGAGGTAGAGCGTGCAGGCCAGCTGCCCCAAGTGCTCGAACAAGATCGTGATCGACGACGCGCGCGTTCCGGAGCGCGCCTTCTCGGTGAAGTGCCCGAAGTGCCAGACGTCGGTGCGCTTCCCCGGCAAGGCCGCCGCCGGCGCGCCCGCTCCCGCCGCGGCGCCTCCGCCGCCGCCCACGCCTCCCGCCGCGGAAGCGACGCGCTCCCCCGAGCCGGAACCCGGCCCCGACCCCGGCGCGATCCGGGCCGAGATGCTGGCCCAGGTGCGCCGCGAGATCCTCGCCGGGGACACGCCGCGCACGTCCGCGGGCCGCGCGCTGGTCGCCCTTCCCGATCGCACCCAGGCGGGCGCGATCGGGCTGCCGCTCACGCGGCAGGGCTACCACGTCGACACCATCGACAACGCGGATGAGGGATCGCGCCTCATCGAGCAGGGCGTGTACGACGTCGTGATCGCGAACCGCGCCGCGACTCCCGCCGGCAAGGAGACGCTCTACCAGCGGATGAGCCGGCTCAGCCCTGATGCGCGCCGCCGCATCTTCCTCGTTCTCGTGGGCGACGACTTCAAGACCGGCGACGGCACGCAGGCCTGGCTGGCGATGGCGGACCTCGTGGTGAACGGACGCGATCTCGCCAACCTCGACGCCGTCCTCACCAAGACGGTGGAGGAGCGCTCGCGCCTTTACCAGGTGTTCCTCGACGCGCGTAAGCGCTTCGAGATCTCGGCCGCGGTCTAGGTCCGGCTACTCGCCCTTCGCCTTGCGGGCGGCGGCGGGCACGTAGATCTGCTCGACGTAGTCGCGCACCATCCGGTGCGCGCTGAACTGCGGGACTACCGAAGCGATCGACGCCTTCATCATCGCGATCCAGCGCGTGCGCAGGCCGCTCGGCCCCTTGTCGAAGAACAGCGGCACCATCTCCTGCTCGAGGATCCGGTAGAGGGAGGTGGCGTCGGCGCGGTCCTGGTCCTCCGCGGTCGCGCCCACCGTCTCTTCGCCGATGGCCCAGCCGTTGTCGCCGCGATAGGCCTCCGCCCACCATCCATCCATGATCGACGCGTTGATGCCGCCGCCGATCGGGCACTTCTGGCCGCTGGTGCCGCTCGCCTCCTGGGGCCGCCGCGGCGTGTTCAGCCACACGTCGCAGCCCTGCACGAGCATGCGGCCGACTTCCATGTCGTAATCCTCGACGAAGACGATCTTGCCGTGGAACTCGCCCTGGGTGAGGACCACGAGCTGGCGGATGAAGTCCTGGCCCGCGCGGTCGGCGGGATGCGCCTTGCCCGCGAAGACGAGCTGCACCGGCCGCGACGGATCGCCGAGGATCGCGCGTACGCGGGCGAGGTCGGACATCACGAGGACCGCGCGCTTGTAGGTCGCGAAGCGCCGCGCGAAGCCGATGGTGAGGGCCTTCACGTCGAGCAATCCCTCGATCGCCCGCAGCTCGTCGGGGGAGCGGCCGTGGCGCGCGCTCTGCAGCCGCACGCGCTCGCGGACGAAGCGGATGAGGCGCTCCTTCTGCGAGCGGTGCGCGGCCCACAGCTCCTCGTCCGGGATGTCGTTCACGCGGTTCCAGTACTCGGGCTCGAGGAGGTGGTCTTCCCAGTCCGCGCCGAGGCGCCGCGCGAAGAGCGTCCTCATCTCGGGGCCGATCCAGGTCTGGGTGTGCACGCCGTTGGTCACGTACGCCACCTTGCGGTCGGGCTCGTCGGGCCAGAGGCTGCGCCACATCGCCGAGGACACCTCGCCATGGAGGCGGCTCACGCCGTTGACGCTCGACGACAGCCGGATCGCCATCACGGTGAGGTTGAAGCTGCCGTTGTGCATGCCGAGGCCGAGGGCGACCTCCGGGTCGCAGCCGACGTCCTGCGTCCAGGGCTCGACGTAGCGGCGCACGAGGTCGGTCTCGAAGGTCTCGTTGCCCGCCGGCACCGGCGTGTGGGTGGTGAAGACGGCGTTCAGCGCGAGGTCCTCGATCGCCTCCGAGAGGCCGTCGCCGCGGCGCACGCGCTCGCGCGCCCGCTCC
>JANMPI010000251.1:0-38429 GCA_031369785.1 Acidobacteriota bacterium | reverse complement strand
CCGTGTTCGTGCTGGTCTCGAAGGAGGGCCCCGGTTACGTACCGGTGGCTTGCGGCACGCCGGTCTTTCCGGATGTGCCCGCGAGCTCGCCCTTCTGCCGCTGGATCGAGGAGCTGGCCCGCAGAGGCGTCGTCAGCGGCTGCGGAGGCGGCGCCTACTGTCCGACGGCGGCCGTGAGCCGCGAGCAGATGGCCGTCTTCGTCCTGCGCACGCTCGACCCCAGCCTCAATCCGCCCGCGTGCGGCACGCCGGTTTTCGCCGACGTCCCCGCCGGGAGCCCGTTCTGCCCGTGGATCGAGGAGCTGGCGCGCCGCGGTGTCGTGGGCGGCTGCGGGGGCGGGAGCTACTGCCCGACCCGGGCCGTCAGTCGCGAGGAGATGAGCGTGTTCCTGGGCGCCACCTTCGGGCTCACGCTCTATCCGTAGGGCCGCGCTCGCGGCGATCGGGCTTCGCTTTCGAGAGGCGCGCGAGCGCGGCAATCCCTGCCGCCGGGCCGACGGCCAGGACCGGGAACGCCCACTGCCACCCCCCCGACTCCGCGAGTCTCGGCACCAGCTGGATCGTCACCGTCGTGAGCAGGAAGCCGAGCGACGTCTGCAGTGCGAGCGCGGTGCCGACGGCGTGCGGTGGCGCGATCTCCGTGATGAGCGCGCTGAACTGCGCGGAATCAGCGATCACGAAGAAGCCCCACACCCAGGCCACCGCCAGCAGCAACGCGGGCGGCGCTTCGAAGAACGCTCCCACGGCGAGGCAGCAAGCGCCGCTGGCCGCCATGGCGATCATCGCCAGCCGCGCACGTCCGATGCGGTCCGCCATGTAGCCGCCCCACACGCAGCCGGCGGCCCCGACGGCAATCGTGGCGGACGCCTGCAGGGCCGCCGTCGCCGGCGCGGCGGCGGGCGCGCTGCCCCGCGCCACCGCGGCGGCGGCGAGGAACGCGGGAAGCCACGTCCACATCGCGTACAGCTCCCACATGTGGCCGAGATAGCCGCCGATGACGAGACGCGTCTCACGGTGCGCTGCCACGGCGCCGGCGAGCCCCCACGAGAACGGCCGGCGCGGAAAGGCGAATGGCCCGTCCTCGTAGAAGGCGCCGATCAGCGCCGCCGCGGCCACGGATCCCCCGGACACCAACAGAACCACCACCTGCCACCGCACGCCCGGCAACGCGCGCAGCACATAAGGGAGCGCCTTGCCGAGCGTGAGCGCGCCGATGAGGATCCCGATGGCGAGGCCGCGGCTGGAGCGAAACCAGGTGGCGGCCATCTTCATCGCCGGCGGGTAGACGCCGGCGAGGAAGACGCCGGTCAGGAACCGCGTCGCCAGCGCGGGACCGTAACCCGGTGCCCAGACGAGCGCCGCGTTCGCGGCGGCCGCGCCGAGCGCGCACGTGGACACCAGCGCGCGCCCGCTGACCAGGTCGGGCAGGTTGGAGAGAGCCGAGAGCGCCGTCCCCACGACGAACCCGAGCTGCACGGCCGAGGTCAGCCAGCCGATCTCCGCCGGGCCGACCCCCCACGCCGCGCCGAGTTGCGGGGCCACGGCATTGCCCGCGAACCAGGTGCACATGCCGAGCAGCTGCGAGACGGACAGGATCAGGAGCGCGCGCCACCTCGCGGGGGGCTCGACGGTCACGGCGTGGTGAAGTAGCGGCTCAAGGTCCTCGGCGCGGGGCGCGGCGTCAGGAGCGAGACGACCACCATCAGCGCCGCCGAGATCAGCACCATCGGGACCACGGGCATGAAGCCGAGGATGAGTGTCCCGCCGGGAGTCCGCGTCACGAGATCGACTCCGCCCGCCGCCCAGGCCACGACCGCTCGCCCCGGGATGGGCGCGGGGACGCGCGCCTGGAAGACGGCGATGGCGCCGACGGCCGCCGCCGCCCACAGCGTGACGGCGAGGGCGCCCCATTTCGTCGACCGTCTCCAGAAGAGCGCCGCGATGAGGAGCGGCGAGAGCGTCGCGTAGCCGGAGAGCGCGTACTGGATGGCGAGCTCGAAGATGTTCTCCGGCGCGTTCATCGCCACGGCGTAGGCGACGATCGTGACCGCCACCACGAACGCGCGCCCCGTCTGCACCTGCACGCGCTCGCCGAAGCGCGCCGTCCCCCCGTAGTGCGTGAAGACGTCCTCGGTGAACATCGTGGACAGGGCGAGGATCTGGGAGTCGCTGGCCATCACCGCGGCCATGATGCCGGCGCCGAGCAGCCCGGCCAGCCACAGGGGCGCGTAGCGCTCGAGGAGGAGCAGCAGCACGTCGTCCCCCGCCATCCTGTCGCGCAGCTCCTCGCGCGCGGCCGGCGGAAGCATCGCGCCCTGCGTGACCAGCGTGCGCCTTGCCTCGAGCTTGGCGCGGATCCCGGGGACGTCGGAGGCGCGGTTGGCCATCACGCCCAGGAACACGCAGGGCAGCCAGATGGCCATGATGCACAGCGGGTAGAGCATCACGGTCTTCTTGAACTGCGCCATCCGCCGCGCGGTGAGGCAGAAGATCGCCATGTGCGGGAAGGCCATCGCGGAGAGCGGGATGAACGTGTAGCTGAAGAATTGCCGCGGCGAGAAGCGCTCGCGGGTCAGGAGGGGCGCGGTCGCGGGGGACGCGAGCATTGCCTCCGCGGCCTGCCGGAAGCCGCCCATGCCGTGACCGATGACCGCCACCGCCACCGCGCCGAAGACGAGGAAGAGGACGGTCTGGAACGTGTTCACCCACGCCGTGCCGCGCATGCCGCCGAAGAAGACGTAGCCCATCACCACGAGGGCGACCACCGCGCCGCCGAGCCAGTACGGAACGAGGCCGCCGCTCACCGCCTGTAGCGTCGTACCGCCGCCCATGACGCCGATGACCACGTACGGCACGAGCAGCGCCGCCTGCACGGCGAAGATCACGGTGCCGATGTGGCCGCACTCCCACCGGTCGCGGAAGAGCTGCACCGGGGTCATGAACCCGTGGCGCTTGCCCAGCGCCCACAACCGCGTGCCCATCAGGAAGATGGTGAGCGGGATGATCAGGCCCGACGACGAGGCCATGAGGCCGAAGGTCACGATCCCGTTGCTGAATGCGTGCCCCGACGAGCCCAGGATCGCGAAAGCCGTCATGTTGGTGCCGAAGAGCGAGAGCAGGAAGACCGCGGGGCCCAGGGACCGGCTGGCCAGGAAGTACTCCTCGGCCCCCTGGGGTCCTCCCCGCCGGAACGCAAAGACGCCGATGTAGAGGACGACGGCCAGATACGCGAAGACGATGGCCGCGGCGATCACGACTGCGGCCCTTCGTCGTCCGCATCGAGGTGCGCGGGCCACGCGAAGCGGACGAGGGCGGCGAGCAGCAGCGCGGCGGCGAAGGAAAAGGCCGCGTGGTAGAAGAGGCCTATGGGAAGGAACCCGAACACGAGCGGCCGCGCCGTCCGCCAGAACCAGATGTCCTGGTGGAGGGCATACACCGCGATCACCGCCAGGGTCAGGACCACGGTCCGCGTCTTCATTGCCGCCGATCATCGGGCGGCAGCGCGGTGCGGGTCAACTTTCAAGGCTTTGAACCCCCGCGCGGGACGAACTTTTACCTGCACGTGGGGCGCGCACGATGCACAATCCCGAGCGGAGGTGTCCATGCGCGGTCGCCACGTCGCCGTTGCCTGTGCCGTCGCCGCCAGCCTGTCGATCGGCGCCGCGCCCGTCCCCGCCGGCTGGCCGCAATGGCGCGGCCCCAACCGGGACGGAGTGTCCGGCGACACTGGTCTCCAGCAATCCTGGAAACCGGGCGGCCCTGCCGTCGCGTGGCGCGCGACCGGCCTCGGCACCGGGTACTCGAGCGTCGCCGTCTCCGGCGAGCGCATCTTCACCATGGGTGACTCCGGCGGCGCGCAGCTACTGGTCGCGCTCAGTGCCCTGGACGGCCGCCGCCTCTGGACGACCAGGATCGGCGCACCCTGGAGCGACGAGATGGGGGGCCCGCGCGGCACGCCCACCGTCGACGGCGATCTCGTCTACGCCCTCGGTACGGAGGGCGATCTCGTCTGCGTGGAGACCGCTACGGGCAGAGAGCGCTGGCGGCGCAGCCTGCCCGCGGACTTCGGCGGCCAGATGATGTCGATGTGGAAGTGGAGCGAGTCGCCGCTCGTGGATGGCGACCGCGTGGTGGTCACTCCGGGCGCGCGCGCGGCCGCTCTCGTGGCCCTCGACAAGCGCACGGGCAAGGAAATCTGGCGCACCGCCGTGACCGACCTCGGGCCACGCGGAAAAGATGGCGCCGGGTACTCGTCGGCGGTGGTCGGAAACGGCGGCGGCGTGAAGCAGTACGTCCAGCTGCTCGGCCGCGGCCTCGTGGGCGTGCGCGCCTCGGACGGCAAGCTGCTCTGGAGCTACAACCGCGTCGCGAACGACGTCGCCAACATCCCGACCCCTATCGTGAAGGACGACCTGGTCTTCGCGGCGACGGGCTACCAGACGGGCGCGGTCCTGCTGCGCCTCTCCGCGGCCGCGGGCGGCGTGGCCGCGCGCGAGGTCTACTTCCTGGATTCGAAGACGTTCCAGAACCATCACGGCGGGATGGTCCTCGTCGGCGATCACGTCTACGCCGGTCACGGTCACAACCGCGGCATCCCCATCGCGGTCGAGCTGGCGACGGGCAAGGTCGCGTGGGGCGGCGATCTCCGCAATGCCGGGACGGGATCGGCGGCGGTCGCGTACGCCGACGGCAACCTCTACTTCCGCTATCAGAACGGCGAGGTGATCCTCATCGAGGCCACGCCCGCGGGCTACAAGGAGAAGGGCTCGTTCATGATCCCCGGGGTCAGCGGCCCGAGCTGGCCGCACCCCGTGATCACCGGGGGCCGGCTCTATCTACGCGAGCAGGACACGCTCCTCGCCTACGACGTGCGCCGCGGCTGAAAGAGGAAACGGCCGCTTCCGATCCGTTGGAAGCGGCCGTGACCCGTCCGCATCGACGGGTTAGAAGGTCACGAGGCGCGAGCTGTTCACCCCGTTGGGCGCCACCACGCCGACCTTGTAGGTGCCCGTGCCGGCGCTGTACGTGACGGTTCGCGTCGTGTCGCCGTAAGTGATCTGCGGCAAGGCGAAGCCCCTGTCGGCGCCGCCGGACCTCTCGATCGTCCAAACCAGCTTCTCGCAGGAGCCATCGGTGATCGCGTTGCCCTTGGCGTCGGCCAGCATGGCCACGAGCGACACGCCCGGGGTGCTGGCGAAGACCGCCGTCTCGACGATCTCGATGGACTCGGCGAGGCACGCGACCGAAACCGGCAACGGCACCGGCACCGGGCTGGAAGTCGGGGGCTTCGGGTCGCTCTCGGGCACGCTCGTCGGGGGCACGGGATTCGTGTCGCTGTCCGGCTCCGGCGTCGGCGCCGAAGTCGGGGCGGGCGGGGGCTGATTCTGACCAGTGCGCGGCGCGGAACCGCTGTTCGGGGCTTCCGGAGCGTTCACGTCGTTCGACGTCGGAACGGTCCCGTCGTTCGACGTCGGCGGAACGTTCACGTCGTTCGACGTCGGAACGTTTACGTCGTTCGGAGTCGGAACGTTCACGTCGCTCGGCAGGGGCGCGGTATCCGCGCTCGGCGGCAGCGGAGCGGTCGGCGGCAGCGGATCGACCGAGCGCATCGCGGTGACGCTGCGTTCGGGACCGGAGAGCGCCAGCGCGTCGGGGCCGCTCACGGAAGTGGTGCCGCAGGCGATGGGCAGGCAGGACACAGCGGCCAGGAACACCAGCGTCTTGATCTCGAAGCTCTTCATCACATCTCCATGCGGCGTATGCCGCTCGCGTTCATCGCGCCGTCACCGTCACCGCCTACTAAGGCAAGTCGGGTACCGCGGTCGCGCCACACGTAAGTCGTTGACTCGAAGGAGCGGAGGGCCGAGGCGCGGCGGACCGCGCCCGGGCAGTGCACCCGACGTCCGGGCGGAGAGCCCGACGCCGAGCGCTTTTACCTCTTATGACAGGGAGGTTCCGCGCGCCGGATCGTTAGAATGAGCGTCACCATGCGCCTTGTCCGACTTGCCTGCGTGCTCGCGTTGATCCTCACCGCGCCCGCGCTCGCGAGGGCGCAGGCCACGACGACGGAGCTCACCGGTGTCGTGCGCGATTCCTCCGGCGCCGTTCTCCCGGGCGCCCTCATCCGCGCGCGCCACATCGACACCGGCCTCATCCGCACCGCAACGGCGTCCGGCGACGGCCGCTACCTGATGGCGGGCCTTCCCCTGGGGGCGTGGGAGATCCACGTCGAGCTCGCCGGGTTCCGGCCCATGGTGCGGCGCGGCGTCGATCTCGTCGTCGGCCAGTCCGGCGTCGTCGATGCAACCCTCGACCCGGGGGCTCCCGATGAGGTCGTCACCGTCACCGCGGAGGCGCCGCTCGTGCAGACGCGCTCCGGCGAGCTCAGCTATCTCGTGGGCGAGGAGGCGATCCGCGACCTGCCGCTGAACGGCCGCAACTACACCGATTTGGCCCTCCTGCAGCCCGGTGTCGTCGCCTACCCGCATCGCGACGGAGGCTCGGTGGTCGCCCACGGGCTGGCCATGAGCATCAACGGCCAGGACCCGCGGGCCAACGTGTACCTGCTGGACGGGACGCCGCTCAACGACTTCACCAACGGGCCGGCCGGAAGTGCTGCGGGCACCGCGCTCGGCACCGAGACGATCCGGGAGTTCCGGGTCGAGGCCAATGCCTACGGAGCCGAGTTCGGCCGCAGCTCCGGAGGGCAAATCCACGCGGTCACGAAATCGGGCACCAACGAGCGCCACGGCAGCGGCTACCTCTACCATCGCAACGACGCCCTCGACGCACGCAACTACTTTGATCCCGCGACGAAGCCCGACTTCACGCGCTACCAGTTCGGCGCCACGCTCGGCGCGCCGATCCGCCACGACCGGACGTTCATCTTCGTAGGCTTCGAGGGGCTGCGGGACCGGCTCGGCCGCACCGTCTCGACCATCGTGCCCGACGACGACGCGCGCCGTGGCACCCTGCCCGGCGTGGGCGCGGTGCCCGTCGATCCCGCAGTGGCGCCGTACCTGGCCGCCTTCCCCATCGCCAACGGGCCGAACCTCGGCGGGGGTCTCGCGGTGCACAACTTCGTCTTCGACCAGACGCTGGACGAGCACTTCGTGCAGGCGCGGCTCGACCAGAACGTCGGCGCGCAGGACCAGGTCTTCGTGCGCTACACGCTCGACGACGCGGAGCAGCACCTGCCCACCGACTTCCCGCAGTTTCCTCGCGCCTTCGTCTCCACCAACCAGTTCGTGACCGGCGAGTACCGCCACGTCTCCTCGCCGACAACGCTGCACACCGCGCGCCTGGGGTGGAGCCGCACGCGCGTGGGCCAGGACGTCGAAGCGAACCTCGCGTCGCCGCTCACCCCCTTCGTGCCCGGCCGCGGGCTCATCGGCGGCATCGACATCGGGGGCATTCCCGGTCGCTTCGGCACCCAGACCACGGCCAACCTCCGCCTGAAGCAGGACATCTTCGGCGCCGAGTACGGGCTCACCCACACGACGGGGCGGCACCTGATCAAGGCGGGCGGGATGGCCGAGCGCTACGTCGACGACATGGTGAACCCGACCTTCAGCCTCGGCATCTTCACTTTCGGCAATCTCGAGGGGTTCCTGCGCAACCGGCCGCAGCGCTTCGTGGGGCTCACGCCGGAGGCGACCTTCGACCGCCAGTGGCGGTTCACGCTCCTCGGCGGGTACGTCCAGGACGAGGTCCACCTCGGCCGCGGGCTCTCGGTGAACGCGGGACTGCGCTACGAGTACGCGACGATGCCGCGGGACCTGCAGGGGCGCGACTCGGCCCTCGTCAACCTCACCGATCCCGCCCCGACCGTCGGCCGGCTGTACGAGAACCCGACCGGGAACCTGTCGCCGCGCGTGAGCTTCGCGTGGGACCCGTGGGGCGATGGGCGCTCGTCCATCCGCGGCGGGTACGGCCTCTACTTCAACACCAACAACCACCAGAACCTGATCGTCACCGTCACCAATCCCCCCGCCACGCCGCGGGTGAGCATCCTCAATCCGACCTTCCCCGTCCCGCCCTTCGAGCGCGGGCTGGGGAACACGATCCGCCCCGTGCAATTCGATCTCGACAACCCGCGCACGCACGTGTGGAACCTGAACCTGCAGCGCGAGCTTTTCGGCCACACCGCAGTGATGCTCGGCTACGCGGGGTCGCGCGGCCGGCACCTGCTCCGCAGCGGCGACGTGAACGTGCCGACCCCGCAGCTCCGCGAGGACGGGACGCAGTTCTTCCCCGCCGGCGCGCGGCGTCCGAACCCGGCCTTTGCCACCATCGAGCTGAAGGCGAGCGACGGCGACTCCTGGTACAACGCGCTGCTCTTCGAGGTGCGTCGCCGTCCCACCCACGGCCTCGGCTTCCAGTCGGCGTACACCTTCTCCCGCAACATCGACACCACGCAGGCCTCGACGTTCTTCTCCGACGCCACCAACGGCACCACGTCGGCGTTCCCCGAGTTCTTCGGCTCGAACTACAACAAGGGGCTCGCCGACTATCACGCCAAGCACAACTGGGTGTGGAACGTCACCTGGGACGTGCCCGGCGCCGGCGCCGCGGGAGGCGTCGCACGGCGCGTCCTCGGGGGATGGCAGGTCGCGCTCATCGGCCAGATGAGGAGCGGCAGCCCCCTCACCGCGTTCGTGCGCACCAACCGCTCGCGGTCGCTGTGGGCGCCGTCGCTCGGGCCCGGCCTCGGGTTCGACCGGCCGAGCCTCGCCCCCGGGCACACGCCGGAGGATGCGGTCACCGGCCGTCCCGATCAGTGGTTCGATCCCACCGCCTTCGTGCTGCAGCCGGCGGGCACGCTCGGGAACCTCGGGCGCGGCGCGCTCATCGGCCCGGACCTGAAGACCGTCGACCTCGCGCTCGTGAAGCGCATGGCGTGGTCGACCCTCGGGCCGGCGGGGCGCGTGGAGCTCCGCATCGAAGGGTTCAACGTCCTGAACCGCGCGAATTTCGGCGTGCCCAGCCTGCTCGCCTTTGCCGGGACGGCGGACAACGAAGCGCCGCTTTCCACCTTCGGGCGGATTCGCTCCACGGTGACGTCGTCGCGCCAGGTGCAGGTCGGCGCCCGGGTGGTCTTCTGATGGCGCGGCCGGCCGACGACGAATACGCCCCCTTCTACAAGGATTACGTCGGCCTCGTTCCCGAGGACGAGGTCCTGCCCGTCCTCGCCGCGCAGCGCGACCTTGTGTCGCAGATCGCGGCGTCGATTCCTGGGGATCGCGAGACCTTCCGCTACGCCGACGGCAAGTGGAGCATCCGCGAGATCCTCGGCCATATCGGCGACGGCGAGCGGGTGTTCGGGTACCGCGCGTTCTGCATCGGCCGCGGCGACCAGGCCGCCTTCCCCGGGTTCGACCAGGACGACTACATGGCGGCCGCGGACTACGACCGCGTGCCGCTCGCGGACCTCGCCGCCGACTTCGCGGCGCTGCGCGCGTCGAACCTCACCGTCCTGCGCCGCCTGCCGCCCGAGCGCTGGGCCCAGGCGGGGACGGCCAGCAATGCCCGCGTCACCGTCCGCGCGCTGGCCTACGTCATGGCCGGCCACGTCCGGCACCATCTCGGCGTGCTCCGGGCGCGCTACGGCCTGATCGGGTAGGCGGCCGCCGCCACCGGCAGTGCGGCAAGCTGCCGATCGTGAGCGCGGGCCAGCAGGCCGAGCGCCGAGAGCGCTCCGATCAGGGCCAGGAACATGTCCCACTGCGTGTCCCACGGGTCGCCTTGCGTCCCGAGGAAGGCCGTGGCGCCTTCGCCGGTGGCGAGCGCCGTCCACCATTCGACGAGCTCGTAGGTCGCGCTGATGGCCAGGCACACGCAGGCCACGAGAAAGGACAGCCACCGCCCGGGGCGCAGCGGCGAGCGGCGGAGCAGGATCTCGCGCGCCACGATGGCGGGGACGAACCCCTGCGCGAAGTGCCCGAGCCGGTCGTAGTGGTTGCGCGTGAAGCCGAGCGCCTTGCCGACCCAGAAGCCGAGCGGGACCTCGGCGTACGTGTAGTGCCCGCCGAGCATCAGGATGAGCGCGTGGACGAACAGCAGTCGGTAGCAAAGCGCCGTGAGCGGGAAGCGCCGCCGCGTCGCGATCAGGACCGGCACTGCGATGAGGATGGGCGCGACCTCCAGGACCCAGGTGAACCCGTCGCGGGGCCGGACGGCGGAGGCGGCGAGAAGGACGAGCGCCGCCGCGAGAAGCACGGCCGGCTCGCCCCCGACGAGGGGATTTTTCATGCGCGGCCATCTTTTCGCGATCCGCCCTGGACTCCAAATCGGGCGCGTCGCGCGAGGGCTGTTACGCTAGCGGCGTGATCCGTCCCCGGCTCGGCGCCGTGGTCCTGTCCGCCCTGGCCGCGGCGGTGGCGGCCGCCGGCTGCCGGTCACCGGTCGCGCCGCGCGCCGCCGCGCTTCCGCCCGATAGCCGCCAGGTCGAGCCCGTCCTCGTCTCCCCGCCCGACGTGCGCTTCACCGGCGCGATCCGGATCGCATCCATCTTCCCCACCGTCGGCCGCTACGCGCTATCCGGGCAGCAGTCGCACCACGGCGCGCGCATGGCCGTGGCCGACATCAACGCCGCCGGAGGCGTGCACGGACGCCTCCTTTCCCTTCTCGAGTACCGTACCGGCTCGTACTTCGTCGACGGACGTCACGCCGCGCTCCGGGCGGTGGACGAAGGACAGGCGCTCGCGATCATCGGCTCCAACGCGAGCTCGCTCTCCGAGGCCATCGCGGGCATCGCCGACACCCGCGGCGTCGTCCAGGTGTCGAACGTGTCCACCGCGGACGACCTCACCTGGGATCCCGCCTCCGGCCGCGATCGCCCGTACGTCTTCCGCGTGTGCCCGTCGGACCTCGTGATGGGAGTGAAGCTCGCCGACTTCGCGAAGACCGCCCTCCACGCGCGGCGGGTCGCCATCCTCTACGAGGTGGGACGCTCGTACAGCGCGAAGCTCGCCCGCAGCTTCGCCGACGCCTTCGTCGATCCGCGCAAGGGGCGCGTGGCCGCGGAGTTCTTCTACCTGCCGCTCGAGACCGACTTCAAGAACCAGCTCGGCGAGGTGGCCGCGTTCCACGCCGACGTCCTCTTCCTCCCCGGCTCGTTCAGCGACGCCACGCTCATCGCGAGCCAGGCCGAGGGCCTCGGCATCCGCCCCACGCTCCTCGGCGGCGACGCGTGGTCGAACCGCCTCCTGTTCAAGCGCGGCGGCCCCACGCGCACCGCGTACCACTCCGACCACTGCGCGCCGCCGGCCGCGTTCCTCGACCGCTATCGCCGCGAGTTCGGCGTCGAGTCCGACGGGTGCCGCGCCATCCTCGCCTACGACGCCGTCCAGGCCGTGGCCGCCGCGCTGCGCGCCCTCCCCGCGATGTCGGATGCGGACCTCACCATCGGTCTCGCCGATAGCCGCGATCGCGTGCGCGACGCGCTCTCCCTGGTCTCCTTCGCCGGGCTCGCCGGCGCCATCCGCTTCGACGAGCACGGCGACGTCCGGCGTGGCGTCGCGATGATGGAGGTCGACGCCGGGCCCGACGGTCCCCGCCGCCACCTCTACGGCTGGCTGGGCGCCCACTAGGTGCCCGGCCCCTCGCTGCGCGACCTCACCCTCAACTGGAAGGTGGGGCTCACCCTCACCGCCGCCTTCGCCGCCATCGCGGTCCTGTTCCTGCTCGTGCTCATCCCGTTCCAGCGCGAGCAACGGCAGCGCATCCTGGACCGCGACCAGCGGCTCCTGTCCATCCTCCGGGAGAAGTACCAGCGCGACCTCATCTACGACGTCCTGAGCGAGAACACGGAGTCGCTGGCCGTGGATCTCGCCGACCTCGCCGCGCAGCCGGGAATCGTCTGGGTGCGGCTCCTCGACCGGGACGTCACCCTGGCCGCCACCGCGGATCCGGCGATGATCGCGCGACTCGTCGATCCGGCCACGATGGGCGCGCTGGGCGAGCGGACCGTGCTGCTCCTGCGCCCGGACGGCCTCACCGTCCTCGGCCCCGGCGGCCAGCCGGTGGTCGCGGGACAGCCCATCGACGCCGCCCGCCGCGCGCAGTTCGAGCAGCTCCCGCCGCCGCCCGCGAGCGGCTTCGGCGAAGCGGTGTGGCAGGGCGAAGGCGTCCTCCACCACCACGCGGAGCTCCGCGCGGGAGACCAGTCGTTCGGCCGCCTCGACCTGCTGTACTCGCTGGCCGAGCTGCGCCGATCCGAGATCGTCACCCGGCGGCTCTTCTACGTGCTCGTCGTCTCGACCTTCCTCCTCCTCCTCCTCCTCCTGAACATCTCCTCTCGCGCATCGTCATCCGGCCGGTGCAGGCGCTGTCGGAGGCGATGAGCGACGCGAGCAAGGGCCGGCTGGACCGCCGCCTGCCCGTGAACTCGCGGGACGAGATCGGCACCATGGCCCTTGCGTTCAACGCCATGGCGGGAGACCTCGAGGCGTCCAAGCGCGAGGTCGAGGACTACAGCCGCAACCTCGAGATCAAGGTCACGGAGCGGACGCACCTGCTGCGCGAGAGCGAAGAGCAGCTCCGCGCGCTCAAGAACCACCTCGAAACGGTTCTCGCCCACGTCGCCACCGGCGTGGTGTCGGTGGACGATGCGGGCACGATCGTGACTTTCAACGATCGCGCGGCGGAGATCCTGTCCATTCCCTCCGCCGACGCGCTGGGCCGGCGCCTTCCCGACATCGTCGGGGAGGGCGGCGCCGGTCTCGTCTCCCTGGTCGACGCCGCGCGCACGGGGGGCGGAGAGCTCCGCAAGGCCCAGCTCGTGGTGAACCTTCCCCAGGGCCGCCGCTCGCTCTCGGTGGTGGCCTCGGCGCTACCCGGAGCCGCGGGGCGGCACGCGGGCACCGTCGTCGTCTTCGACGACATCACGCAGCTCCTGGCCAACCAGCGGCTGCAGGCGTGGAAGGAGGCGGTCGACCGCGTCATCCACGAGATCAAGAACCCACTCACTCCCGTCGGCCTCGCCGCCCAGACCCTGCGCACCGCGTACACCCAGGACCGCGCGCGCTTCGACACTATCTTCCCGTCCGCGATCGAGATGATCCTGAAGGCGGTCCGGGACCTGAAGACGCTGATCACCGACTTCACGCGCTTCTATCGCCTGCCCGCGGCGGTGATGCAGCGCCACGACGTGAACGCGCTCGTCGCGGACGCGCTCTCGCTCTATCAGCAATCGGAGCTGGACGGGATCACGATCGAGCGCGAGCTCGCGCCCGAGCTGCCCGCCGTGGAGGTCGACTCCGAGCAGATCCGCCGCGTGCTCCTGAACGTCATCGGCAACGGCATCGACGCCATGGAGGCTCGCCGCGGGCGCCTCGCCGTGCGCACGGCCGCCGGTCCCGCCGGCTACGTCTCGATCTCGGTATCGGACGAGGGCGCGGGGATCGAGGACGTGGAGCGCATCTTCGAGCCCTACTTCACGACCAAGGCCAAGGGGACGGGGCTCGGGCTCATCATCTCGGCGCAGATCGTCGAGGACCATCGCGGCAAGATCCGGGTCACGAGCACGGTCGGCGTGGGCACGATGGTGGAGATCCTGCTCCCCGCCGCCGCCTAGGGCGCCGCCGCCGCCAGCCGCAGCCGCTCGCGGCTCCCATCACGGGTGCGCGTCTTCGACGTGGACGGCCTCGCGTCGCAGCAGGTAGATCCCGCTGGCCACGATCACCGCGGCCCCGATCCAGGTGGCGCGGTCGGGCAGCACGTGCCACAGCGCGAGATCGAGCGCCGTGCCCCAGAGGAGAGCCGAGTACTCGAGCGGCGCGAGGAGAGACGCCTCTCCCGTCCGGAAGGCCTCGGTGATGGCGTACTGGCCGAGCGCGCCCGCGACGCCGACGCCGGCGATCAGCCAGACGTGCTCGCTGCGCACGGGAATCCATCCCCGCGCGGCCAATGCACCCGCGCCGACCGCCATCCCCACCATCAGCCACAGGACCATGGACTGCACGCTGTCGGTGCGGGCGAGCACGCGCACCGTGATCGCGGCCACCGCGTAGGCGAGCGCGGACAGCAGCACGGCGAGGCCGGCCGTCGTCATCATCCCCTCGCCCGTGGGGCGGAGCACGATGAGCACGCCGCCGAGCCCCGTCACGATCGCGGTCCATCGCGGGCGCCCGATCCGCTCGCCGAGAAGCGGTCCCGACAGCGCGGTGATGAGGACCGGGGCCGCGAAAAAGATCGAGTAGGTCGTGGAGAGCGGCAGCGTCCGCACGCCGTGGACGAAGGCGGCGATCATGATCACGCCGAGCACGGCCCGCAGCATGTGCAGCGGCCAGCGGACGCGCAGGAGCGAGCGCCAGCCGGTCGTGAGGAGCGCCCACGCGAGGATCAGGGGAAGCGATGCCCCGCCGCGCAGCGCGGCGACCTGCATCGACGGGTAGTCGGCGGACAGGAGCTTGAGGCCGGCGTCCATCAGGGAGAACGTGGCCACCGCGGCCAGCATGGTCGCCACGGCGCGCGCCCTCCCAGCGCTCATTCGCTCCTCAAAGCCCCAAGAAGCGGCGACCGGCGGACGAGGGCGGCGGCGAGCACCGAGGTGAGGAACCCGGTGACCACGACCGCTCCCGCGACCGCGGCGATGGCCGCCATCGGCAATCCCCCGCCCCGCTGCAGGACCGCGGGGACGACGGCGATCAACGCGCTGGCAAGTCCCGCGATGACCCCGGCGGCGAGGAGGCCGGCGTTCTCCGCGAGCAGCATCCCCGTGACGTGGCGCGGGCGATAGCCGAGCGCGCGCAGGAGCGCGATCTCGCGCCGGCGCTCGAGCGCGTTGCGCAGGAGGACCGTGCCCAGGCCGACCGTTCCCAGTAGGAGGCCGAGCGCGCCCAGGGCCTGGAAGGTGGAGAGGTAGGTGTTCTCGACGCGATGGTAGGCGGCCCGCCGCTCGCGGGTCGTCGTCACGTCGAGGCCGTCATCGGCCAGCGCGGACTCGAGCCGCGTCACGACCTCCGTCTCGCTTACCGCCGGCACGTCGAAGAGGAACAGGCGATACCCCGCGGCGCGCGGGAACAGCCGCCGGAAGGCGTCCTCGCCCATGATGATCTCCGACTGGAAGACGCTGTCCTCGAGCGCGGCCACGACCCTCATCCGCAGCGGCAAGGCGCCCGGCCGCTCGATCACGAGCTCGTCGCCCACCGCGCGATGGAGCACGTACTCCAGGGAGGCCGCGTCCGCGATCACGGGCACCGCGCCCCTCGGATCATCCCGGCCGAGGAGCAGCCAGGGGTTGCTCCGCTCCGCGTCCGTCGAGGCCAGGGTTCCGCGGAAGCGGAATCCGCCCTCCGCCACGAACCGTGCCTCGGGGGCGACGATCCGCGGATTGCGCGGCGCGTAGAGATTGAGGCAGCTCGCGTCGTCCCCGTCCCTGACGTGGAAGCGCGCCACGCGACGCACCGGCCAGCTTCCGGCGAGCCCCACCGCGGCACGGCCTTCACCCCCGGCAAGGTCGTGGTGGATGGGGATCATCGACTGGGCGATCAGGCCGTACCCCCCGGACCCGCCGGCCCGTCCCTCGTCCTCCGACACATCGCGCCGGAAGGCGCCCACCGCCACCACCAGGAACGTCGCGAAGGCGATGAGGGCGATGCAAAGCACACTGCGCCCCGGACGATGTCCGGCTCCGCGCAAGCCAAGCCACGCGATGCCGGCGATTCCGCTTCGCTCCCGTGCCGCGCGCGGCGACCGCCGCAGCCACGCCCGAGCGGCGGCGAGTGCGGCGCCGAGAAGGAGCATCGCGCCGCCGAAGAAACCGGGCACCAGCGGGATCGCTCTCGCCCCCGACGCGATCGTGACCGCGAGCGCCGTGAGGCCCAGCACCGCGGCGAATGGCCACCCGCCGCCGCGGCCGCTCGACGGGGGCCCGACGTCTCCCGCCATCAGCGCGCGTGGTGACGACTGGATCAGATCGCGCAGCGTCCAGGCCGCGCAGGCGAGGGCGCAGGCCACGGTGATCGCGGCCCCGGTGACCAGCGGGCGCGCCGTGAGATGGAGGGTGAGGGCGCGTGTCCCCACCGCGTCCACCCACCACGTGCGGAGGGCGGCCAGGAGCGCCGCCGCCCACCCCGCGGCGCCGGCCGCGCCGAGCGCCGCGCCGGCCACGGACAGGATGAGCGCCTCGGCGAGGAACAAACGGCGGAGGCGGCCGGGACCGAAGCCGACGGCGCGCAGGAGGCCGATCTCCGCGCCGCGCTGCTCGAGGCCGAGGCGGAAGAAGAGCGCGGCCAGGAGGAGCGCCGACACCACGAGGAACGCGCTGAAGTAGGCGAAGTACAGGCCGAAGTCCGTCGCTCCGGTGGCGGACGCGAGCGCACGGTCGCGCACGGGATCGACGACGAACCCGAGGGCGAGCGGATCGAGCCGGCGCCGCACCGCATCGCCGATCGCCGCGGCGTCGTTACCCGCGACGCGGATCGAGGTCAGGCGGCCGAGGCGATGGCCCCACAGGCGCTGGCCCGCCGCGAGCGGGAGGAAGGCCTTGGGCGTCGCGCGATAGCGGGCCCAGTACTCCTCGTCGGCCGGCCGGACCCGCGCCAGGTCGAGCGGAAACGGCGGGTCCCAGTCCGAGAGATGAAGTGCCGTCGTGATGCCCGGGTACGCCGGGACGAGGTCCGCGTCGCCCGCCATCCCCGTCATGGGAACGATCGCGGCGACGGCGAACGCGGCGGACGCCGTCTCCAGCCGTCCCTCCTCGCGCCAGAGGTAATAGTCGAGGTCCACGCGATCGCCCACCGCGGCGCGCAGCTGCCGGGCCGTCCATTCGTTGAGGACGATCGGGGTCTGGCCCTCCGCCGGCGCCGGCCCGCCCCACGCTGCGAGCACGGCGTCGTCCACCGCGGCCACGACGGAGTACGGCACTTCGCGCGTGCCGACGCGCAGCGCGTTCGCGAGATGGATCAGGACGCCCGATCCCGCGCCCACCGCGGTCGCGGCGGCCGCGAGCGCGTCATTCACCAGCCCCGTCTCGCTCTCGACCGACACCGCCGTTCCCCCGGACGCCGGACGCACGCGGACGCCAAGGTCGTCCAGCGTGGCCACGGCACGGATGCCCTCGGCGACGGCCGCCGAAGCCGCGCCCGGACCCAGCAGGATCGTATCGACGCGGCCGGGCTGCTCGATCGTGCGTTGCAGCAGCGCGAGCGGGACAAACACCGTGCGCGCCCCCTGCTGGCGCGCGTCGAGGGCGAACTCGCCGGCATCGTCGGGGCCGAGTACGCCGGTCACCGAGACGCGGGCCGAGCGGGCGAGGTCGTCGCGGCGGCCGAACAACGAAGATGACGCGATCACCGACGGCCGCTGGATGGTGATGAGGACCGTGGACCCGGGCGTGGCGCCGATCTCCGCGGCGAGGGACGGGCTCACCCGTGCTTCCCGACCTTCGGGGCTCGCGACGGGTCGCCCGTGAACCGACCAGAACCGTGCGTCGACGCCCACGACCTGGATGCCCGAGGCCCGGCGGCCGCTCTGCTCTTCGACCACGACGCCGGAGACGACGATCACCGGGGCGGCAGTGACGTGAAGAGAGCGGCCGAGATCGCCGGCCAGGTCCTCGCGGAAGAAGCCGCCGGAGCGCACGGTGTGCGTCACCCCCCCGAGCCGCCGCAGCGCGATGTCGCGGAGGCTGGCACGCACCGACTCTCCCACCAGGAGCGCGCCGCCGAGGACCGCGGACGCCGTGGCCACCCCCAGCACGACGGCAACGTGGACGCGCCAGTGATGGCCAAGGCCGCGCCGAACGAGGGGCACGCGCATCAGGAAACGGGCCGCAGCGCGCCTTCCGCGAGCTCGAGGCGCCGCGGGAACCGCCGCGCGAGCTCGAGGCTGTGGGTGACGAGGACGAGGATCGTCTGCTGCGCGCGGTGGAGCTCGAGGAGCATCGACGCCACCCGGTCCGCGGCCTGGTGGTCGAGGTTGCCGGTGGGCTCGTCGCAAAGGAGCAGCGCCGGCTGCAGGACGAGGGCGCGCGCGAGGGCCGTGCGCTGCCGCTCGCCGCCGGACAGCGCGGCCGGGCGATGGTCGAGGCGCGCGCCGAGGCCGACCTGATCGAGAAGGGTGCGCGCGCGCGTCACGTGGTCCCCCGCGGGCGCGACGATCGCCGGGAGGAGGACGTTCTCGAGCACCGAGCACTGCGGCAGCAGGCAATGATCCTGGAAGACGAACCCGACATTGCGATTGCGGAACGCGGCGCGGTCGCCCTCGGAGAGCGCAAAGGGATCCGCGCCGGCCAGCGTCACCCGCCCGGATGTCGGAGGCTCCAGCGCGCCGAGGATGAAGAGCAGCGTGCTCTTGCCGCTGCCGGAGGGGCCGAGGATGCAGACCGCGTCTCCGCGGGCGAGCTCCAGGGACACGCCGCCCAAGATCGTGAGCGTCTGCGCTCCGCTCGGGTAGCGCTTGGAGAGATCGCGCACGCTCAGCATCAGGAGGCCGGAGCCGCGGCCGCCTCGCGCACCGCTTCGCCGTAGACCTCGAGGGCGCGCTCGGCCATGCGCGCCACCGAGTATTCCCGCCGCACGCCGCGCGCCGCCTGCGCGCCGAGGGCGCGGCGACGGTACGGGTCGTCGTGGAGGGCCACGATCGCCTCCGCGAGTCCCGCCACGTCGCCCGGAGCGAAGAGCACGCCGCCCCCGGTGCGCCCGAGCATTTCCGGGAAGGCGCCGTGGCGCGGCTGCACGACCGGCGTGCCGCAGGCCATCGCCTCCAGCACGGAAAGACCCTTCGGCTCCGCGTACGGGGTCGGCACCGACGCCACGTCGAGCGAGCGCAGGAAGCGCATCTTGTCCCCGCGGTCGAGCGCGCCGTGATAGCGGAACTCGGCGGCGAGGCCGGCCGCGGTCAGGCGAGCCTGGATCGACTCGAGGTATCCCCGATGCTCGGGGGCGAGGTATCCGGCCGCTTCGAGGCGGGCCACGGGCACCCGGCCACCCAGGCGCATTCGCGCATAGGCCTCGGCGAGGACATGCAGCCCCTTCTCGGGCGCAATGCGCGCGAAGAATCCCACCGTGAAGGGGCGGCCCGGCTCCGCCACGCGGGGGGCGTCCTCGGCTCCGGCGTGGATGCCGAGGGGCACGGTCCGCACGCGGTCGCGGGGCAGGTCGAGGAGACCGGTCATGTGCTCGGCGTAGAAGTCGGAGACCGCGATGAAGCGCGCCACCGAGTCGCGATGCGACCGGATGAGGCGCAGCGACTCCCCTCGATCCTCGGCGGGAAGGCCGTCGAGAAAAAGGTCCTCGCCCTGCAGGGTGCAGCAGACGGGCCGGCCCAGGGCGCGCGCCAGCGGCGGCGCGAGGCCCAGGAGGAGCGAGTTCGGCAGCACGACCAGGTCGAAGGGCGGCAGGCCGCGCAGCCAGTCCACGAGCTTCACGATCTCCTTGCGCTGGAATCCGTCTTCGCCGCGCAGCATGGACACCGTCATCGCGCCCAGGAAGCGTGGATCCACCGCCGACATCGAGCGGCCGGCCACCGTCCGCAGCACCGCGGGCGCGTCCCACACCCGGTCGAGGATCGCCGGGGTGTGCCGGAAGAGGGGAACGTGCTGCTGGAGGTACACGCTGATGCCGCCGAAGAACACCCGCGGGTCGCTCACGTTCGATTCGTCGGTGAGGGTCGGCGTGTACATGGGGAGCAGGGAGACGTCATGGCCGCGGGCCATGAGCTCGGCGGCAAGCGCGTTGTCGCGGAGACAGCTGCCGCAATACATCGCCCCCGCCCCGGCGGTGATCGCGAGCACGCGCACCCGTCGTCTACCCCGCGGCCACGGCGGTCGGCGGCGGCTGGTGCTGGAGCGCGCGGCGCGCGTACAGGTGCTCGAAGAGATTGCCCTCGTGGGGCTGGTCGAAGGTTACCTGCGGCGTGGGGATCGGCCCCAGGTTCAGCCGCTGCACGAGCGGCGACGCGAGCAGGCGGCGGACGAGGCCGTCATCCTCGGTAATGGCGGTGACGGCCAGGCTGGGACCGAGGGCATCGGGCAGATCGTCCGGCGCGACGGGCACCACGCTCGCGAACGGGAACAGGAACTCCCGGTTGGCCAGCGGATGATCGGGCGACGCGCACAGGACGAGCGTCGGCAGCAGATATGTCGAGCCCTCGAAGCGGACGAGCCGCGGGCCGGACCGATAGCGCGCGGTGATGTCCTCCGCCCCCGGCTCGGCGAGCCCGGCGTCGATGAGCCCCGAGATCCGCTCCGCGACCGCGGGATCGACGAACGGCGCGAGCGCGGCGTCGGGGTCGTCGGCGGGACGCGGGCGGATGAGGGCCAGCCGCGCCGCCAGCTCGTGGGCGATCGCGCGCGCGTTCCCGGTCACCCACACGCCGGACGCGTTGACGCAGGACCGGCCCGAGTTCTCCGCGATGGAGGCGGCGATGACCTCGAGGTAAGGCTGGAAGTCGCGGCTGGCGTCGGGGCCGAGGACCACCTTGCTGTAGCCGGGCCCATGCACTTCGACCCGCGGATCGGCGAGCCACGCCGACGTCGTCGAGGAATCGCCGAACACCATGCCGCGCCCGCAGGCGCGCAGGATCTCCGCCGCGCCGCCATGGTCCGCCGGGTAGTACCCGAACGCTTCCGGTGGAATGCCCGCGGCGATGAAGGCCTGGACGAGGCGATACGGGGTCCACGGCTCCGCGCTGCCGGGCTTCAGCACGAGCGCGGTCTTGAGCGCGATCGCGGGCACCCACAGCGAATGGACGCCGGGCGAGTTGCTGGGGAGCACGACGCCGAGTGCTCCCGCGCGCGCCGTGAAGCTCACCGCGTGCCCGCCGCTCACACCGCGGCCCTCGTCGAGGACGCGGAGGTCGAGGCCGCGGGTCAGGCCGTCCAGCACCGCCGGGAGGCCGCGCAGGACACCGGCGACCCGCGCCATGCTGCGCCGGACCAGGCTGTGCGGGAGGCCGGTCGTGGCCGAGACCTGCCCGACGTAGTCCTCCGGCCGCTGCGGCTCCTCTCCCACCGCGAGGGCCGCGGTCTCGAAGAGATCGGCGGCGCTTCGGCAACGTTCGAGTATGTCGGCGATCGGCATCGCGCGGAGTGCTCTGCCCATCCCCGCCTGGTCCACGAGGTCGCGGCGGATCAGCCCGACGTTGGCCTGGCTCACCTCGACGAAGGGCTCGCGCGACCGATGATGCGCGACCTTCGCCACCTCGAGGCTGCGGTACGGCTTCCCGCGGCGCAGCACGGGGATGTGCAGCATCAGTAGACCCCTTCCACGACGCGGGCCGAGAGCCGCCCGAACGGCCGCACGTTGCGCACGCCGTCCCACGGGTATTCGGGGCACGGCGGCTCGCGCTCCGCCTCGTCCCGCTCGAGGAAGCGCGGCATGAAGAACTCGCGGGTGAGCGTGGTCAGGCGCACGCGGCCCGTTGCGCCGTACTCGACGACGCGCTCGGGGCGATCGGGATCCACGATCTCGATCATCGCCCGCGGGGCCGGCGGGTAGTAAACGATGGCGTAGTCGTCGCGCGGCGGCCCCGGCCGATTCACGGCCAGGCCCATGAGCGTGTTCCCGTAGGTCGGCGCGAAGTGCGCGCCCTCCAGCAGCTCCTCGACCGCGAAGCGATGGAACTGGGGCGTCATCTCCGTCCCCCCGCAGAAGACGCCGGTGATCCCGGCCTTCTTGAGCGATATCTTCTCGCACAGCGCCTCGAGCAGCTTCGGGGTCGTGAACAGGCATCGAATCGTGTCGTGGGCGCGGAGCAGCGTCTGCGCCTGCTCGATCACGTGCTGCTTGTACGCTTCGGCGTCCTTCGGCTGCCCGGCCTTCAGCAGCTTGATGACCCAGCGCGGGTCGAGGTCGACCATGAAGCAGATGCCGCCGCGGTGCTGGGCGAGGTGCTCGACGGCGAGGCGCAGCCGGCGTGGGCCGGTGGGGCCGATGGACAGCCAATCCGCGCCGCGCGGGAAGGCCGCGTCGGGCAGCGTCGCGCTGAACGCCTCGTAGTCGATCCGGAAGTCGTCGACGTTGATGCGCGATTTGGGGACCCCGGTGCTGCCTCCGGTCTCGAAAACGGAGATCGCGCGGTCCGCGTATCCCTTCGGCACCCAGCGCCGCACCGGACCCCCGCGGAGCTGCTCGTCGTCGAAGAAGCCGAAGCGGTGGAGATCGGGATACCCGCGGATCTCATGACGCGGATCGAATCCCGCCCGCGCCGCGTACTCGAGCCAGAACGGCGTTCCCGTGGCCGGATCGAAATGCCAGCCGACCACCTCGCGGACCCACGCGTCGAGCGCGTCGGTGCTCACCGCCCTAAGACCGCGATGGTGGCGTAGACCGCGAACGGGTCGGCGGGGATGACCGCGGAGCGGCCGAACCCGCGGGTCAGGTACTCGGTCCCGGCGAGGTTCTTGAAGTTCACGCTGAGCGTCGCATTCTTCATCTTGTAGGACGCCATGGCATCGAGGACGAGGTGGGAGTCGATGGCGAAGGCGTTGTCCTCGGCGATGAACTGGCGGGAGACGAAGCGGGCGCCGCCGCCGAGGCGCAGGGCCCGGACGCGCTTCACCGTCCAGAAATTGAAGATGTGCCGGGGCGCGAACGCGGGGACGTTACCCGACCAGTCGAGGACGGCGAACTGCGTCGGGTCGGCGGGATTGGACACGACCTCCGCGAAGCGCGTGAGCCGCGCCGCGGTCAAGGCATAGCTCGCGGAGAGGAACCAGGAGGGCGCCGCTTCGCCGGAGAGCTCGACCTCGATCCCCCGCGAGCGCTGGTCGCCATTTTGGCGCGTCACGCCGGTGGCATCGGGAATGGCGATGTCGTTCCGCTCGAGGTGATACGCGGCCAGCGTGGCGAACGCGCGCCCGCCGAGCCACTGCGTCTTCAGACCCGCTTCGACCTGCCGGCTCCGCTCCGGCTTGCGCTCCCCGACCACGAGGCTCGAGGGCGGCGCGAACGACGACCCGGCCTGGACGTACGCGCTCCACGACGGGCGGGGCGTGAAGGTCAGGCCGGCCATGGGACTCAGCTGATTGTCGTGACGCGAGGAGCCCATCCGCGGCTCGTCGTAATCGAGGGCGTCGAACCGCGCGCCCACGACCGCCTGGACGCGGTCACCCAGCCGGAGGCGATCGACGACGTACGGCGCGGCCACCAGGCTGCGCGCGTCGCCATCCGCGGACGCGCCGGGGAGGATCGCCACCGGCGCCACCGTCGACTCCACCGGATCCTCGAGGGCGATGGATGGCGGCAGGCCCACGTCGAGGGTGAAGCGGTCGCCGAGACGCGCGAGCTCGACTCCGAAGAGCGCCTCGTGCGCGACGCCCCCGGCGCGGCCGGACCATGCGGCTTCGAGCTGCGTGCCGAGCGCCGTCTGCCGGTCGTCGAGCATCAGCAGCGTCCGCGCGACGATGAGGTCCTGGGTGCGCGGGTTCGGGAAGACGCCGACCAGGAGCGTGCCGTCGGAGAGCCAGTCGAAGCCGGTGTAGTAGATCTTGCCGCGCAGGCGGAACGCATCGCTCACCACGTGCTCGGCGTCGAGCCGCACGCGCGCGATGTCCTGGTCGGACCGATCGAGCGGCGTCTGGTACGAGCGCGTCCGCGGCACGTTGGCCACGTCGTCGCCGACGATCGGCAGGCCCACGTCGGGGCGCAGCCGATTGCGGACCGCCTCCAGGTTCAGGACGACGCGCGTGTCCGCGCCCGGGCGCCACGAAACCGCCGGGTTCACGGCCAGCATCCGCGAGTCGCGGCCGTCGCGATACCCGCCGGAGTCGCGAGCCATGGCGTTGACCCGCAGGGCCAGGCGCCCGCCCGCGGAGGCGATGTTGCCGTCCGCCATCGCTTCCACGGTAGAGAAGCTGCCGTAGGAAAGGCTCGCCGCGCCGGACCGTCCGGACCCCGGCTGCTTGCGCACGAGGTTCACGGCGCCCGACAACGGGTTCGCCCCATAGAGAAACGCCGCCGGTCCCTTCACCACCTCGACCTGCCGGACGTTGTAGAGCGGGTAGAACGTGCTCTCCGGCTCGAAGGCCCCGTCGGTCAGCACGAGCGCGCTGGAGAGCGAATCGAAGCCGCGGATGGTGAAGAAGTCGAAGACGCCGAAGCCGGTGGCGACGCTAACCCCCGACGCGTTGCGCAGCGCATCCCCGAGCACGAACGCATCCTGCGACTCGAAGAGCGCGCGGGGGACGACCGAGACACTCGCCGGGGTGAGCTGGACCGCGGTCGGAATCTTGAATGTGGTCACCGCGGCCGGCGGCAACGCCGGCATCTCCCCTTCGACTTCGACCACCTCCTCGATCCGCGGCGGGGCGGGAGGAGCAGGCGATGGAGGCGGGGGCGCGGGCTGGGCGTGCGCGTTGGCTGCGGCACACGCCGCCCACGCGATCACGGCATGACGGAGGGAGCGGCGAGTCAGCATGGAGATTGATACCTCGTCGGTTGGTCGCAAGGCAATACGCGTTCGCCTGAAATGCCGTTCGGGGCCGAGGTGCAAAAAAACGCAAACCCGCGGGCGAACGGTAGAGTGTGCGCCATGGCTCCGGTCCCGGACGGGGACGCGGTCGGCGTCATCGACATCGGATCGAATTCCGGGCGGGTCGTCGTGTACCTCCGCGACGGCGCGGGAATGCTGCGCATCCTCGCCACCTCGCGCGCGGCGCTGCGGCTGGTGAGCGACGTCGACAACGGCAACGCTCTCGGCGCCGCGGCGATGGAGCGCGCGCTGGACGCCCTCCGCGACTTCGACGCCATCGCCCGCGGGGCCGGCGCGCGGCGGGTGTTCGCGGTGGCGACGGCGGCCATGCGCGACGCGACAAATGGCGCCGAGTTCATCGCCCGGGTGCGGCGCGAGGTCGGGATCGGCATCGAGCTCATCGACGGCGAGCGCGAGGCCGTCTACGGCCTGCGCGGCGGCATCTCCGGACTGCCGGTGGAGAGCGGCCTCTTCTTCGACGTCGGCGGCGGCAGCATGCAGGTTTCCCGCTTCCGCGCGCGCCGCCTCGAGAAGGCCTGGAGCTTCCCCCTGGGCTCGCTCCGCCTGAGCGGCGCGTTCCTCGCCACCGATCCCCCGACGCGCGCCGAGATCCGCGCCCTGCGCGATCACGCGCGCGAAGTGCTGTCCGCCATCGGCCCCCAGCTCCTGGGATCGGGCGAGATGCTCGTCGGTACCGGCGGCACCGTGCGCAACCTGGCCAAGATCGACCGTCGCCGGCGCGACGAGTACCCGATCGCGCGCGTTCACGGCTATTCGCTCGAGCACCCGCGGCTCCTGGAGGTGGTGAACGAGCTGGCCGCGCGCAAGCTGCGGCGCCGCGACGAGGTGCCCGGCCTTTCCGGCGAGCGCGGGGATTCCATCGTCGGCGGGGGCCTGGCCATCGACGTCCTCGCCACGGAAGTCGGCGCCCCGGAGGTGCTCGTCTCCGGCCAGGGCGTCCGCGAGGGGATCGTGCGGTCGCTGTTCGAGCCGGAGGCGGAGACGGTGGCGGCGGTGCGGGAGGCGTCGCTGGCCTCGCTGACGTCACGGTTCAGCGGATGGGACCCGCGTGCCGCCAGAGCGAGGGCGTCGATGGCGGCGGCGATGGGCGGCGCGCTCGGGATTCGCGCCGATCGCGAGGTAGGCGAAGCGCTCGGGCGGGCGGCTCGCGTCCTCGACGTCGGCCGCAGCGTCGACTTCTTCGACCGCCATGGCCACGCCGCGCACATCGTGCTCGCAACCGAGCTTCTCGGCTTCTCCCACCGCGAGATCGCGCTCACCGCCGCCGTCCTGTCCGCGGCCGCCGGAGAGGGTGACGCCGGCAAGGGCCTGGCGCCGCTCGTACGGAAGGAGGACCGCACCGCGATCGAGGGCGCGGGCGTGCTGCTCGCCCTCGCCGACGACATAGTCGAGCGCTGCCCGCCGGGCGCGCCGGAGGCCATCGAAGCCACCGCTTCGAGCGGCGCCTTCGTGGTCACCGTTCCCGCCCTCGCCGGCTGGCGCGCGCGCAAGATCGGGCCCCGCTTCGAGCGCGTGCTCGGCATGCCGCTCGTCGTTCGCGCCATCGCGACGTGACGCGCCGCGGCTTTGACAGCCCTCGCGTCGGGCCATAATCTCCGCTCATGGTCCTGGGGTTCGGTCAGACGAAGGGCGCGAGCCCCGCGAAGCCGGAGGACGTCAACGCGCTCATCGCCAAGAAGGACTACGCGCGGGCGATCCAGGTCCTGAAGCGCCAGATGGAAACGCACAAGCACGACTCGCGGCTGCGCCTGCAGCTCGGCGACCTGCTGGCGCTCGCGGGCAAGACGAAGGAAGCGGTGGCGATCCTCACTCCCCTCGCGGACGAATTCGCGCGCGAGGGTTTCGCCGCCAAGTCGATCGCCGTCTTCAAGAAGATCCAGAAGATCGACCCCAGCCAGCGCGATGTCGAGGCGAAGCTCGCCAACCTGATCCAGGACAAGCAGCGCGTGGCGACCGTCGCCCCGCCTCCGGCCGCCGCCCTCCCCGAGTTCGACATGGAGGAGATCGGTCCGGACGCGGAGCCGATCTCCGTGTCCCCGACGGCGCCGCCGGCGGAGCTCGAAGTCGAGCTGGCGCCGCCCTTGCCCGAAGCGCCCGCGCCCGCCCCGTCCGCGAAGCCACCGGTCGCCGCCGCGACGCTCCCTCTTCCCCTGCCCGTCGAGGATCGTGACCTGATCGACGAGACCGCCGAGGACGAGCCGGCGCTCGAAGGGCTGCCGGACATCGCGCTCGACACCGACGCGGAATTGGCCATGACGGAGCCGGAGATCGAGCTGCAGCCGGAGCCCGAGATCGAGCCGGAGGTCGAGCCCGAGATGCAGATCGAGCCGGAGCCCGCGGCGGAGCCGATGACGGAGGGTCTCTTCGCCGAGGAGCTGCTGTCGCTCGTGGACAGCGCCTTCAACGATCCGTCGGCGGCCGCGCCGGCGCGCGAGGCGGCGGCGGGCGGAAACCAGATCGTGGTCAGCCCGCTGTTCAAGGACTTCTCGGTCGACGAGCTGGTGGCGGTGATCCACGGCCTGAACCTGATCACGTTCGAGCCCGGCGACATCATCCTCACCGAGGGCGACCCCGGCGACAGCCTGTACATGCTGACCGCGGGGACGGTGAAGGCGGTGAAGCGCAACGCCGCCGGACGCCAGGTCGCGGTCAACGAGCTCTCCGAAGGCGCTTTTTTCGGCGAGATCTCGATGCTCACCGGCCAGCCGCGCAGCGCCACCATCGTCGCCACGTCGCACTGCGAGCTGCTCGAGCTCGACCGCCCCGCGCTCGATTCCATCGTCGCCACCCATCCGCACGTCCGCCAGGTCCTCGAGCAGTTCTCGAAGGAACGGCTGGCGAACCAACCGCGACGCTGAGCGCACCCGCGCCCGCCGCCCCACGGCGCATCTACATCGGCGACGTCCAGGGCTGCCGGGCGGAGCTCGAGGATCTGCTCGCCGCCGTCCGGTTCGACAGCGCGCGCGATCGCCTCGAGCCGACGGGCGACCTCGTGAACCGCGGCCCCGATTCGGCGGGGACGCTGCGGCTGCTGGCGTCGCTGGGCGCCGGCGGCGTCCTCGGCAACCACGACATCCACCTGCTGCGCCGCGCCGCGGGGCTCGATCCCGCGCGCCCGCGCGATACCGTCGAGGACGTCCTCGGCGCGCCGGATCGCGATGCGCTCCTGGCCTGGCTCGCGCAGCTGCCGATCGTCAAGGCCTGGCCGGACGTGCTGCTCGTGCACGCCGGTCTCAATCCCCAGTGGCAGGATCCGGTGGCCCAGCTCGCCGGGCGTGACCCGGTGGCGCCGGACGACGCGGTCGCGTTTGCCACCCGCGTCCGCTACTGCACCGCCGACGGCCAGCGCCCCCCGCGCGACGATCCGGAGCCGGCGCGGCCGTTCCGCCCGTGGTACGAGCACTGGGAAAAGCGCGAGACGCGCATGCTCGTCTTCGGGCATTGGGCGCGGCGCGGGCTCGTGCGCCGCCCGCGCGTGCGCGGGCTGGACACCGGGTGCGTGTGGGGCGGACGGCTCACCGCGTGGATCGCGGAGGAGGACCGGCTGGTCAGCGTCCCCGCGCGGCGCGCGTACTCGACGCCCTAGGCCGTCCGCGCTTCGCGGTCGGGGCGCCGCCCTCCGCCTTGCGCAGCCGCACCAGGCTGCCCGCGCGAGGCCGCGCCCGGCCCGTCTCCCAGAGGAAGATCGAGCCCGGGCTCACGCCGATGACGCGCGCGAATCGCTCCCGCGTCATTCCCAGGCGCGCCCGCAGCGCACGGACCGCCACCGGACGCATCGTGGGGCCGGAAGCAGGGCGCACCGACGCCCGGTTGCCGGCGTCCCGCAGCCGGTCGACGCCGCGCTCGAGGCGCGCGAGGACGCGGCGCTGCGCGACGCTGGCCCGCCGCAGGGCGAGCGTCTGGGCCTGCAGGCGCACCACGCGGCGGTGCATCGCGCGGGTCGCGCGCGAGGCGACGGAAAGGAGATCGGCCTTGAGGATCGTCGCGAGGGACGGCCCGCGCCGCCGCGACCGGGTCGCCGTCTTCTTTGTCTTCACGCCGAAAAGCTACCACGTCCGGCGGCGATTCCAATCGCCGCTCCGCCGCGTGATATCCTACCGCCGGTTTCAATCCCTCTTATGTCGATGCCTCCGGCGGACCCTCCGCCGCCCGCTCCCGATCCGGCCGCCGACGTCGCGGCGGCCCCCGCCGGCACCGCTCCGGTTCGCCGTCGCCTCCTCGCCGGGTCCGGCGGGAGAACGCCACAGGTGGCGGCGGAATGGACCACGTCGCGCGAGGAAGCGCTGGAGTGCGCGGGCTGCGGCGCCCCCTTCGTCCTCTCGTACAAGTACCGCTTCGTCGAGGGCCTGGCGGCCACGATCGTGCGCTGCCCCGCCGCTTCCTGCCGCCGCGGCCGCGAGTACTACCTTCCCGTGAATGCGTTCGACGTGCTGGTGACGGCCGCCGGCGCGACGCCTCCCTCGCGTCTCTAGCCGCGCGATGAAGAGCAGGGATCGCGTCACGATGGACGACGCCCGCTGCATGCTCGACGGGGAGAGCCTGCCCCTCACGAACCTGAGCCTGGGCGGATTCTTCGTGGCCACCGAGAGGCCACTCATCCTCGGACAGATCGTCGCCCTGCGCGTCCTGGTGGCGGACCGCGAGATCCCCGTCATCGGAAAGATCGCATGGGTGAACGACAGGAATGCGCCGCGCCAGCCCGCGATGCCGGCAGGATTCGGGGTCTCGATCACCCGGATCGACCTCACCGACAAGGTCGCGCTGGTCGACATCCTGCGCCGCCGCTCGCGGCGGCCGGGCGGCGCATCCGGCGGCGCCGCGACGCGGTGACCGCCGCCGGGGCGCCGCATCCACTTTCCGGCTCACCTTCGATCGCTTGCGCCGCGACGAGCGCGGGTGTACACAAAGCTCTCTGGGAAACGACGTTTTCGTCTATGGAGTGGTGGAACGGAACGATATGACAAAACATTCTTTGCGTGGCGCGCTGCGGCAGGAAGTCCGGCGCGCGGTCGCGCGCCAGGGCGCGCTCATCGCGAAGCGGCTCAATCGCACGCGCGCCCGATTGCGCGCGCTACGCGTCACCGTGCGGCGGCAGGCAGTCGAGCTCGCCCGGGCCCAGCGGCGTCTCGAGAAGCTGCGTACGCGACGGCCGGTCGCCGCCCGCGCGGCCTCTCCGGCGGGGCCGCGCATGAGCCCCGGTCAGATCCGCCGGGCGCGCGGAACGCGGTCCCGGCGCGCCTTCGCCTTGATCCTCGGCGTGAGCGCGAACTCGATCTTCCTCTGGGAAACGGGGCGCGCCCGTCCGCGCGGCGTCAACCTCGCGCGGCTCGCGAGTGCATCGCCCGCGCGCCGGGGCCCCGGACGGCCGCCCGGCAGCAAGAACACGAAGAAGCCGGCGACGACCGGGCGCGCGGTCCGGCGCGGGCGGAAGGAGACCGCGGGCGGACGGCGGAAGGTCGGAGGACGAAAGTCCGCCTAGGCTTCGCGGCCGGCGGTCAGAACGCGTGGCCCGCCGTGTCGAGAGCGCGATGGACGGCCAGGACGGCCGTCGCCGCGGTCTCGTCGTCGGACAGCGTCTCCCGCGCGCGGGCACGCTCGATGGCGCGAAGGGCGCGCGCGAGCGCCGCCGCGACTTCCGCCGAATGCTCGCCGCTCATCGTGTGAACGGAGCGCCGATAGCGCTCCACCAGGTCGCGCGCCTCGGTCGAGAGGTCATCGGTCATCGGGGCTCCTCGGTCCACAAGCCGGCCCTGGGGGCCGGGCGGGGTGCATTGTAGCGCCCCCGGCCGCAGTATCCTAGACGTCCCGGCGTAGCTCAGTGGCAGAGCAGCGGCCTTTTAAGCCGAATGTCGTGGGTTCGATCCCCACCGCCGGGAAGGCCCGCGCACATCCTGCAGGTTCCGTCGCTCGGAGGAGCGCAGAGATGAAAGAGACGAAGCGGCACCGCCTGGAGACGCGGTCGATCCACGCCGGCCGCCTCGATCCCCGCGTCGGCGGGGCCGCCGTCACGCCCATCTACCAGTCGACGGTGTTCGAGCAGCCGCAGGGCGCCGGATACGACGAGATCCTATACCCGCGCCTGTCCACGCTCCCGAACCACAAGGTGCTGGCCGCGCGCCTGGCCAGCCTGGAGGGCGGGGAGGACGCGCTGGTGACCGCCAGCGGCATGGCGGCCATCTCCGCCGCGCTCCTCGCCACGCTCGCCGCCGGCGGCCACGTGCTCGTCCAGGACAAGCTCTACGGCGGCACGCACTCGTTCGTGGTCGAGGACCTCGCGCGGTTCGGGATGACCTTCGACTTCATCGACGCGCAGGATCCCGCGTCGTGGACCGGGAAGCTGCGCCCGGAAACCCGCGCCATCTACGTCGAGTCGATGACCAACCCGCTGGTCGAGGTCGCGGATCATCGCGCCGTCGTCGCCTTCGCGCGCGCCCATGGCATCGTCTCCCTGATCGACAATACGTTCGCGACCCCGGTGAACTTCCGTCCCCTCGAGCATGGCTTCGACGTCGTGGTGCACAGCGCCACCAAGTACCTGAACGGGCACTCCGACCTCGCCGCCGGCGCCGTCATCGCTTCGCGCGACCGCATCCGCGGCGTGCACCACCTGCTGAACCATCTCGGCGGCGCGCTCGACCCCCACGCGTGCTTCCTGCTCGAGCGGGGCTTGAAGACGCTGGCCCTGCGCGTGCGCGCGCAGAACGCGAGCGCGCTGCGGCTCGCGGAGGCGCTCGCCCGCCATCCGGAGGTCGTGCGCGTCAACTATCCCGGGCTCGTGCAGCACCCGCAGCATGCGCGGGCGAAGGAGCTCTTCGAGGGTTGCTCGGGAATGCTGTCCTTCGAGCTCGCGAGCGCGTCGCGGGCGGTGGAGTGGATCGAGCGCACCCGGCTCGCCATCCATGGGCCGAGCCTGGGCGGCCCGGAGACGCTGGTGACACGCCCGGCGGCGACGTCGCACTCGGGTCTTTCGCCGGCGGAGCGGGAGCGCGCGTCGATTCGCGACGGGCTCATCCGCGTCTCGGTCGGTCTCGAGGCGATCGAAGACATCGTGGACGACTTCGAGTCCGCCTTCGCGGGCTAGGCGAACCAGGACGCGATGGCGCTCCCCGAGCGCAGGATCGTCTCCTCGCGCCCCGGGCCCGTCGACACGATGCCGATCTCGGTGCCGACGAGCTCGGCGATCCGATCGACGTAGCGGCGCGCGGCATCGGGCAGCGCGTTGAAGTCGCGCGTCCCCGCCGTCGAGACCTGCCAGCCGGCGAAGCTCTCGTAGACGGGCTCGCACCCTTCGAGGATGGAAAGGTCCGACGGGAACTCGGTGATCACTTCTCCGGCGTAGCGGTAGCCGGTGCAGAGAAGGATCTCGGCCAGATCGTCGAGCACGTCGAGCTTGGTGAGGGCCAGGGAGTCGAGGCCGTTGATCCGCGCCGAGTAGCGCACGACGAGGGCGTCGAACCACCCGCAGCGCCGCGGCCGCCCGGTGGACGCGCCGAACTCGTTGCCCTTCGCGCGGATCTGATCCTCGAGGGCGCCGCCGATCTCGGAGGGCAGCGGTCCCCCCCCGACGCGCGTCGTGTAGGCCTTCACGATGCCGATCACGCCGTCGAGGCGCGTGGGCGCTATTCCGAGCCCGGTCATGGCGCCCCCCGCGGTCGTGCTCGACGAGGTGACGAAGGGATACGTCCCATGGTCGATGTCGAGGAGAGTCGCCTGCGCGCCTTCGAACAGCACCGAGTACCCCGCGGCGATGTGACGATGGAGCACAAGCGAGACGTCGGCGATGCGCGGCCGCAGCATTTCCCCGAAGTGGGCGAGGTCCGAGGCCAGCGCCTCCCAGTCGACGTCCGCCGGCCGCCCGGCGCCGCGGCAGATCTGCTCGTAGTGGCGTCGCGCTTCCTGCAGCCGCTCGGGGAGCGCCGCCGGCCGCAGCAGGTCGCCCATGCGCACGCCCCGCCGCCCCGCCTTGTCTTCGTAGGCGGGCCCGATGCCGCGCTGCGTCGTGCCGATCTTGCGGCTGCCCCGCATCTCTTCGGTCAGGGTCTCGAGCGCGCGGTGATGCGGGAGGATGAGGTGCGCGCGATCGGAGATGAGGAGGTTGTCGTCGAGGGCGATGCCGCGCCCGGCGAGCTCGCCCATCTCCTTGTCGAGGGCCCAGGGGTCGATGACCATCCCCGGCCCCATCACGCACAGGATCCCGGGGTGCAGGATTCCCGACGGGATCAGGTGGAGGACGAAGGTCTGGTCGCCGATGCGGATGGTGTGGCCGGCGTTGTGGCCGCCGTTGTACCGCGCCACCACCTGCACCTTGGCGGTGAGCAGGTCGACGATCTTTCCTTTTCCCTCGTCGCCCCACTGGGCGCCGACGATCGCGATGTTGGGCATGTCGAGCCCGGCGATTGTACGCCGTGATGCCGGCCGCGGGACGCGCTCATTGGTCCCGGGACCAGTTCAGGGATGGGTGGCGTGTGCGGGCGGCGAAGAAGACAAACGGACTGAAGGTCGGCGATAAGACGCCAGCGCCGCGCCACGCACGCGGACAAAGCGCCATTGCGAGCGTCGGCGTGCCGCATCTACCGACGCTCTCCCGCTGGACGACGTCACTCTTGGTCCCGGAACCACTTCAGGGATGGGGGCCATACCTCCGGCTCGTCTCCGGCACGCGGGCGGCGTCGTAGCGGCCGAAGATCAACTCGGCCTCGTAGGCGTTGTGCTCGCGGCAGCGAAGGGCGATGTTCTCGACCGACGCTTCCCCGCCCATCGCGTAGGGCTCGGCGTGATGGAATTCGAGGTACGTGCGCTCGGTGCAACGCCGGCCGTTCTTTGCGACAAACGCGCACTGTCCGCCGTCACGTGCCCACACCGCGCGCGCGACGGCCGCGGGGATGTGACGGGATCCCGGCTTCGAGGGTTGGCCGTCTCGCGGGTGGGACGTTGCGGCAAATGCCTTGCGCTCCGTCTCCTTGCGCAACAGGCCCAACGCTCGCTCGACGATCACGGCCGCATCGCCGTCGGGGCTTTGGATTGAGACGCGCGACGACCTTGTCGACCTCGCGGCGGGTCATGCCGGTTGCCTCGGCGAGGAGTGCCCGATGGTTCTGGGGCGTCAAGTGCGGCGACAGCAATCGGATGGTTGTCAGGTTCACGGATCCGTCCGCGAGGAGATCCAGGACGAGCGGGAAGTTCCGCGCGGCTTTCGCGGCCTTGATCCGATTCCAGGCCGCGGCCTCCGAGAACCGCAGCACCTGTGTGCAGTAGCTGAAGAGGCGGCCCGGCCCTTCACGGCGATACAACTTCCGGGCGGCGAGCTCCCCGAGATGCGCGAGGAGCTCGACCGTCGTTTGACGCGATCCCTGCGCAAGAGACCTCAACTTTGAGACGAGTGCGTCATCCGACAATCGCGATGCGACAACGAGCATGTTTTCATTCATGGCGGTTTCTAACATCGCGCTGGGCGCGACTTTTCGGCCGCACAGGATTGGCCCACGACGCACGTGCGCAGGCGTGAGCGCGAATTTGGGAGGCGTGAACCCGGCGAGACAGCTGGACGGACAGCGTGCGCGCGCGGAGGGCATCGCGCAACGGATCCGTGACCATGCGCCGAGTGGCGGTGGCGAGTTGCGGGATTTATTTTTGGCTCCGCTTCACCGGCGTCGGTTCATCAGGGTTGGCTGATCAACGTTTGGTTGATCCAACTTCACCGGCGGTCGTGTTCTACGCCCCCTAGCGACGCGGCGAAATTCCGCCTGGTGCCAGCGGGACGGCCCCGCGCGCGCCGCGCAACGACTGGTCCCGGGACCCAATTAAGCGCGCCCCGGGCCAATGAAGGCCCGCCGGGACCGCGTGCTATTCTCAGGCCCGTGACCCCGCTGCTGCTCGACGGCGCCAGCCTTACCCTCGACGACCTCGAAGCGGTCGCGCGCCGCGGCCGCGCGGTGGCCATCTCGCCCGCCGCGCGCCACGGCGTCGTGCGCGCCCGCCGCGTCGTCGACGATGCCGTCGCGCGGAAGGAAGTCGTCTACGGCGTGAACACCGGCTTCGGCAACTTCGCGGAAGTCGTGGTCCCCGACGACCAGCTCGGGCCGCTGCAGCTGAACCTCGTACGCAGCCACGCCGCGGGCGTCGGCGATCCGCTGGACGAAGCCGAGACGCGCGCCTTGATGCTCCTCCGCGCGAACGTGCTGGCGAAGGGATTCAGCGGCGTGCGCCCCGAGACGCTCGACCTGCTGGCCGCGATGCTCAACGCCCGCGTGCATCCCGTCATCCCCTCGCAGGGGAGCGTCGGCGCGAGCGGCGATCTCGCTCCCCTCGCCCATCTCGCGCTCGGCCTCATCGGCGAAGGCGACTGCGTCCGCGACGGGCGCCTCCTGCCCGCGCGAGAGGCGCTGCGCGAGACGGGCCTGTCCCCCGTCACCCTTCACGCAAAGGAAGGGCTCGCCCTGATCAACGGGACGCAGCTCATGACCGCCATCACCGGCCTCGTGGTCGCCGAGGCGTGGCGCCTGGCGCGCACCGCCGACGTCATCGGCGCGATGACCCTCGACGCGCTCCAGGGCACCGACGTCGCCTTCGACCCGCGCATCCACGCCGCGCGCCCGCACGCCGGCCAGCAGGCGTCGGCGCGGAACCTCCGCCGCCTTCTGGAGGGCAGCGCGATCCGCGAGTCCCATCGCGACTGCGGCCGCGTGCAGGACGCGTACAGCCTCCGCTGCATCCCCCAGGTCCATGGCGCCGTCCGCGACGCGCTCGACTACGTGACGCGCACGCTCGCGATCGAGATCAACGCCGCCACCGACAACCCGATGGTCTTCGCGGACAGCGATGAGCTGCTCTCCGGCGGTAACTTCCACGGCGAGCCGGTGGCGATCGCGTCGGACGTTCTCGCCATCGCCCTCGCCGAGCTGGGCGCGATCAGCGAGCGTCGGACGGAGCGGCTCGTGAACCCCGCGCTCTCCGGCCTCCCCGCCTTCCTGACCGAGGACGGCGGCCTCCGGTCGGGATTCATGATCGCGCACGTGACCGCGGCCGCCCTCGCGTCCGAGAACAAGGGCCTCGCCCATCCCGCCTCGGTCGATTCGATCCCCACTTCCGCCAACAAGGAAGACCACGTCTCGATGGGCGTGACCGCGGCGCGCAAGGCCGCACGAACGGTCGCCAATACGCGCCGCATCCTGGCCATCGAGGCCCTGGCCGCGTGCCAGGCGCTCGACTTCCGCCGGCCGCTGGAAACGTCCAGGCCACTGCAGGCCGCGTATCGCCGGCTCCGGCAGGACATCCCGCGGTACGATCGCGATCGCGTGATGTCTCCCGAGATCGAAGCCGCCGCGCGCCTGGTGACGAGCGCCACACTGGCCGAGGAAGCGGCCGCGGTCTGCGGTACCCTTGAGTAGTCGCGAGGAGGTGGAACCCCGATGAGCCCCGTTCCCGCCGGTAAGTCGTGGGTGCCCGGCGCCGCCCTGCTCCTGGCGGCGGCGGTCGCGGCCGGTCTCGCCGGCCTCGCGCTCGGCCTACGGTCGTGGGCGCCGTATCTCGGCCTGACCGCCCTCATGGTTTTGGCCATGGGCTGGCTCGAGCGGGCCTGGATGGCGCGGGCCACGCCCGCCCCGCCGAAAAATCGCAGCAAGCTGAAGGTCATCCGCGGCGGCAAGTCCGAGTACGACCTCGCCGGGGACGATTCGACGAACAACCAGCGCTATCTGATGTGACGCGTGGCTGATACCGCCCGCGCGATCCGCGCCCCGCGCGGGACTGCGCTCTCCTGCCGGTCGTGGCTGCAGGAAGCCGCGCTGCGCATGCTGATGAACAACCTCGACCCCGAGGTCGCGGAGCGCCCCGGGGATCTCGTGGTCTACGGCGGCATCGGCAAGGCCGCGCGCAACTGGGAGTGCTACGACGCCATCGTCGCGAGCCTCCGCGCGCTGGAGAACGACCAGACCCTCCTCGTGCAGTCGGGCAAGCCGGTGGGCGTCTTCCGCACCCACGCCGACGCGCCGCGCGTCCTCATCTCCAACTCGATGCTCGTGCCCGCGTGGGCCACCTGGGACCACTTCTACGAGCTCGATCGCAAGGGCCTGATGATGTATGGCCAGATGACCGCCGGGTCCTGGATCTACATCGGGACCCAGGGGATCCTCCAGGGCACGTACGAGACCTTCGCCGAGGCGGCGCGCCAGCACTTCGGCGGATCGCTGCGCGGGCGGCTGGTGATGACGGCCGGCCTCGGGGGCATGGGCGGCGCGCAGCCGCTGGCCGCGACGATGAACGGCGCGGTCAACATCACGATCGAAGTCGACCCCGCGCGGATCGAGCGCCGCCTGCAGGGCCTTTACCTGGACGAACGCGCGGAAACGCTCGACGACGCGTTGCGCCGCGCGCGCGACGCGCAAGCCGCCGGACGAGCGCTCTCCATCGGCCTGCTCGGAAATGCCGCCGACGTCCTCGCCGAATGCGTCGTCCGCGGCGTCGTGCCCGACCTCCTCACCGATCAGACGAGTGCGCACGATCCACTGAACGGCTACGTCCCCAATCGGATGACGCTCGCGGAGGCGGTGGCGCTCCGCGCGAGCGATCCCGCCCGCTACATGGCGGAGGCGCGCCGCACCATGGGCGAGCACGTGCGGGCGATGCTCGATCTGCAGCGGAAGGGCGCGGTGACCTTCGACTACGGCAACAACATCCGCGCCGAGGCGCAGAAGGCCGGCGTCCAGGACGCCTTCGGCTTCCCCGGCTTCGTGCCCGCCTACATCCGCCCCCTCTTCTGCGAGGGCAAGGGCCCGTTCCGCTGGGCCCTCCTGTCCGGCGACCCCGAGGATCTCGCCGCGACGGACGACGCGGTCCTGCGCGCTTTCCCGGAGGACGAAGCCCTCACCCGCTGGATCACGCTGGCCCGCGAACGCGTCAAGCCGCAGGGGCTGCCCGCGCGCATCTGCTGGCTCGGCTACGGCGAGCGCGCGAAGATGGGCCGCGACTTCAACGACCTCGTGCGCACGGGGGCGGTGAAGGCGCCGATCGTCATCGGCCGCGATCATCTCGACGCCGGATCGGTCGCGTCGCCGAACCGCGAGACGGAGGGGATGCGCGACGGCTCCGACGCCGTGGCCGACTGGCCGATCCTGAACGCGCTCCTGAACGCGGTCTGCGGCGCGACGTGGGTCTCGGTCCACCACGGCGGCGGCGTCGGCATGGGGTACTCGATCCACGCCGGCATGGTCGTGGTGGCGGATGGAACGCCGGAAGCGGCCGCCCGCCTGCAACGCGTGCTCACCGCGGACCCCGGCACGGGCGTGATGCGCCACGCCGACGCCGGCTACGCGCGCGCCATCGAGGTGGCGCGGGAGCGCGGCGTGCACCTCCCGATGCTCGCGCGATGAGCGCGATCCGTTACCCGCGAGGCGCCGCCGCCACCCTCGCCGACGACCTGCGCACGGCGCCGCCGATCCTCCTCGGCGGCCCGCCCGGCGCGGGCAAGACGACCCTGCTGCTCGAGATTGCGGACACCCTCCACGCCGACGGCTGGTCCCCCGTCTACCTAGACCTGATGGGCGCCGCCTCGTCTCCGGAGCGGTTCGTGCGCGCGGCGCTGCGCGCGCTTCCCGCGGCCGCGCAGGAGGAGCGCGCGGGAGATATCGAACGCATCCTCGCCCACGCCGCGGGGGGAAAGTCACATGCCGCGGATGCCGTGCGCACGCTCTTCGACCTGTGGCAGCGCCTCGACGAGTGCGGCGGGCGCCCGGTCGCGCTCCTCTTCGACGAGGCGACGGAGATCCGCTCCCTCGCCTACTTCGCCGGGCTGCGCGACGTCGACGCGCCCTTTCTCGCCGCGCTCCTGGCGCGCCCGCGCGGCACTGTGCTCGCCACCTCGATGCCGACCGCGGCGCAGCGCCTCTGGCCCAGCCTTTCTACGCTCCCCCTCGCCGCGATGCGGGCGGAGGATCTCGCGCGCGCGCTCGCGCCGGCCGGCGTCGCCGGCGATGCCGCGCGCCTCGCCCGCGCGG
>JANMPI010000242.1:0-4434 GCA_031369785.1 Acidobacteriota bacterium | reverse complement strand
CCTGTCCGCGGACATCCTGGCCCCCGAGGGCTACGGCGAGATCGTGGGCGGCGGCGAGCGCATGTCGAACGGCGAGCTGCTCGTCCAGCGCATCCGCGAGCACAAGCTGCCCGAGGACGCGTTCCGGTGGTACATCGACCTCCGGAAGTTCGGCAGCGTGCCCCACGCCGGGTTCGGGATGGGCATCGAGCGCGTGGTCACGTGGATCTGCGGGCTCGAGCACCTGCGGGAGACGATCGCGTTCCCGCGGATGCTGTACCGCATCTATCCTTAGGGAGCTTGGGGGTGCTGCAGTCACCCCAGCTCTCCTTGACCGGCGCTTTGCCCGGGGCGCACACTGACAACAGCCGTATCCGTCGACTCTGGATGTGATGTGCGCGACCCGCGAAAGACTGTCGTCACCGATCCACGACGCGAGAGCGAGGAGCGCTTCCGCACGACCTTCGCGCATGCCTCGGTGGGCATGGCCATGACCACTCCCGAGGGACGCTACCTCAAGGTCAATCGGGCTTTCTGCGAAATCACGGGCTACACGGAGGCGGAGCTGCTGGCCACCGATTTCCAGTCCATCACGCATCCGGAGGACCTGGCGCACAGCATCGGCTGGCGCCGGCAGTTGGTGGCCGGGGAGATCCCCGGGCTCGTCATCGAGAAGCGATACGTCAGGAAGGACGGTGGCGTCGTCTGGGTGCAAAACAGCATTGCTTTCGCACGCGATGCTGCGGGAGAGCCCAGGACGTTCGTGACCCTGGTGCAGGACATCACTCTCCGCAAGCGGGCCGAGCAGGCTCTGCGCGAGAACGAGGAGGCCCTGGTCGGGAGGACGGAGCTCTTGCAGACGCTCTTCGACAACGTCCCGGCGATGATCGCAATCTTCGATCGCGGTGGGCATGTCGTGTGGGCGAACCGGGAGTGGCAGCGCGTGCTCGGTTGGTCTCAGGCGGAGCTTCAGCAGCTCGACATCCTCGCCGAGGTGTATCCCGACCCCGCCGACCGGGCGGAGGCGGAGGATTACATCCGCAGCGCGCTTCCCGGCTGGCGCGAGTTCCGGACCAGGACCAAGGACGGCCGCATCCTGGATACGGCATGGGTGAACGTCCTGCTCTCCGATGGCAGGAACATCGGCATCGGACAGGACCTCACCGACCGCAAGCGGACAGAGCAGGAGCGCGAGGCGCTCGCGCGACGCCTCGTCCACCTTCAGGAGGAGGAGCGCCGCGCGATCGCGCGGGAGCTGCACGACGATGTCGGCCAGCTCCTCGCGGGCCTCGGCCTCATGATCGAGGCCGGTGATGGGCCCGGCTCCGCGAGCCGACGCCAGGAGATGAAGCGAGTCGTCGACGAGCTGATCGGGCGGGTGCGCGACATTTCGATGAAGCTGCGGCCGCCGATGCTCGACGAGCTGGGCTTGTTGCCGACGCTGCTCTGGCAGATCGAGCGATTCGAGGTTCAGTCGTCGATGCGGGTGGATTTCCGCCACGCGGACCTCAACCGGCGCTTTCCTTCGGAGATCGAGATCGCGACCTTCCACACCGTGCAGGAGGCGTTGAACAACGTGGCCCGGCACGCGGGCGTGACGAAGGCCACGGTGGAGGTCTGGGCGGGCCCGAGGAGCCTTGGCGCGCGGATCGAGGACCGAGGGCGTGGTTTCAGCGTCGAGACGGCCCTGCGCGGGCACTCGAGCGGACTCGCCGGAATGCGGGAACGGTGCCGATTGCTGGGAGGGCAACTGACGATCGAGTCGACACCGGGGACCGGGACTCGCCTCTCGATCGAGCTGCCCCTGCCGGTCCGCCCCGCGAGTGGAAACGAGACATGAGGCCGGCCACGGTCGTGCTGGCCGACGACCACCAGGTGGTGCGAGCGGGCCTCCGGTTGCTGCTCGAAGGCCAGCCCGGGCTGACTGTCGTCGGCGAGACCTCGGACGGACTTCAAGTCGCCGACCTGGTGGAGCGTCTGAAGCCGGACGTGCTGGTGGCCGATCTGATCATGCCGGGGCTCGGCGGTCTCGACGTCACGCGCGAGGTGAAGAGGCGCTCGCCCAAGACCCGCATCGTCATCCTCTCGATGCATTCGAGCGATGCGTTCGTCCTCCAGGCCCTTCGCAGCGGGGCGTCCGCGTACGTGCTCAAGAGCTCGAGCGCGGACGATCTCGTGCAGGCCATCCACGAGGTCCTCGCGGGACGGCGCTACCTGAGCCCCCCGCTTTCGGACAAGGCCATCGCGGCCTACGTCAAGAGGGCGGAGGCAGGCGAGGTGGACATCTACGAGACGCTCACCACGCGGGAGCGGGAGGTGCTTCACCTGGCCGCCGAGGGACTGAGCAACCCCGCCATTGGCGATCGGCTCGGGATCAGCCCCCGCACCGCGGAGACGCATAGCGCCCACGTCATGCGAAAGCTCGGCCTGAAGGGCAAGACGGATCTCATCACCTACGCGCTCAACCGCAATCTCCTTCCCGGAAGTCCGCCCAGCCCGAAGGGCGGCGACCAGAAGGGCTGAGCCCTATCCGGAATACGGGCCCCTTTGCCCCAAAACTCAGGGAATCTACGCATAGACTCGGTCCGTAGGTTAGCCGATCGTCCATGTACGCAAAGAAGCCCTCCAACACAGAGCCCAGCCGCTCGGGGCTGCGGGTGTCGAATGGCCGTCGTTCGAACCGAACGGAAAGTGCAGGTCGGCTTCGCCTTCGCGCTCGCCCTGCTGAGCGTGATCGGCATCCTCTCGTACCGGAGCGTCGTCCGCCTGCGGGAGGACAGGGCGCGCGTGGTCCGCACCCACGAGGTGATCGGCTCCCTTCGACTCCTGCTCTCCATCGCCACCGACGCCGAATCGGGGATGCGCGGCTACACCGTCACCGGCCAGGAGAGCTATCTCGTTCCTTACGACGATGCCCTGCGCAGCCTCGAAGGCGAGCTGAAAAGGCTGCGGAGACTGACCGCGGGCGACGCCGACCGGCAACGCCAACTCGACGTGTTGGCGGGCCTCGTCACCGAGCGGATGAACGCGGTGCGCGAGGTCGTCGCGCTGCGGCGCGACCTGGGCTTCGAAGCGGCGCGAGCGGCGATTGCGGCGGGCCGGGGGAAGGGAATCCACGATCGCATCCGCCAGCTCGTGGCGGACATGGAAATGGCCGAGGAAGGGCTGCTGCACCAGCGGGAAGTGAACGCCGAGCGGAGCAGCGCCCTGACCAAGACGGTCATCGTCGCCGGGAGCGTGGTCGCGTTCGGCTTCGTCGGGTTGGCGCTGTTCTTCATCGGGCAGGATTTCTCGGGCCGGGAGCGGGCCGACGCGGCCTTGCGCGAGGCCAACGCCCATCTCGAGGAGGCGAACAAGGAACTGGAGGCATTCTCCTACTCGGTGTCCCACGATCTGCGTGCGCCGCTGCGCGCGGTGGACGGCTTTTCGCAGGCGCTCATGGAGGACTTCGGGTCGCAGCTCCCCGACGAAGGGCAGCGACAGGTGCGCACGATCCGCGAATGCGCGCAGCGCATGGGGACGCTGATCGACGACCTGCTGGCGTTCTCCCGGCTGGGGCGCCAGGCGATGAGCAAGCCCACCGCCGTCGACATGGACGCGCTCGTCCTCGAGACGCTGGAGGGGCTGCGTCCCGAGAGGGAGGGGCGACAGGTGGAGATACGGACCGCGCCCTTGCCCCAGGGCTACGGCGACAAGGCCCTGCTCAAGCAGGTCTGGACCAACCTGCTCTCGAACGCGCTCAAATACACGCGCAAGCGGGACCCCGCGGTGCTGGAGATCGGCTCCGTGGTGGCGGACGGCGAGACCGGCTACTTCGTCCGCGACAACGGCACCGGATTCGACATGCGCTACGCGCACAAGCTGTTCGGCGTCTTCCAGCGGCTGCACCGCACCGAGGACTTCGAGGGCACCGGCGTCGGCCTCGCCATCGTGCAGCGCATCGTCCGGCGGCACGGAGGGCGCGTGTGGGCCGAGGCGGTGGTGGACCGCGGCGCCACCTTCCATTTCACCCTTCCCAGAGGAGCCGCCTCATGAGCGACGGAAACGTGGTCGAGATCCTCCTCGTGGAGGACGACCCCCGGGACCTCGAGCTCGCGCTGCGCGCGCTCAAGAAGGCCAACCTCCGCAACCACGTCGAGGTCGCTCGCGATGGCGCGGAGGCGCTCGACTTCATCTTCTGCGAAGGGCCCCACGCGGGCCGCCGGATCGAAGACGTTCCCAAGGTAATCCTGCTCGACCTGAAGCTGCCCAAGGTGGATGGGCTCGAGGTCCTGCAGCGCATCCGCGGCGATGCGCGAACGAAGATGATCCCGGTGGTCGTGCTGACCTCGTCCAAGGAGCAGCGGGACGTCATCGAGAGCTACCGGCTCGGGGTCAACAGCTACGTCGTGAAGCCGGTGAGCTTCGACGAGTTCGCAGTCGCCGTCCAGCAACTGGGCCTCTACTGGCTCCTGC
>JANMPI010000226.1:0-9148 GCA_031369785.1 Acidobacteriota bacterium | reverse complement strand
AGCGCGGATTTGTGGGTGACGCCCGCGAGGCACAGGTACGCCTCGAAGTGGACCTTCATAGTGTGTGGGGAGGGGCGCTCCGTCGCGCCCCTCCCCTAGACCCCACCCGGCGCGCTCCGCCGAAGTGAATTCGGCTACGCGCGCTAGTGCTCATGCCCCCACCCTGCCGCGCTCGAGGGTGATGACGCGCTTGCCCATCCTCTGGATCATCTCGCGATCGTGGGTGGCGATGAGGACGGTGGTGCCGCGGGCGTTCACGTCCTGGAACAGGGTCATGATCTCGTGCGCCATCTCGGGGTCGAGGTTTCCCGTCGGCTCGTCCGCCAGCAGCAGCATCGGCTCGTTGATGAGGGCGCGCGCAATGGCCACCCGCTGCTGCTCGCCGCCCGACAGCTGCAGCGGGTACGCGTGCATCTTGTGGTGGAGGCCGACCGCCTTCAGCGCCGCGAACGCGCGCCGCTTCTGCTCCTTGGCGGGGACGGACAGGATGCGGAGGACGAAGGAAACGTTCTCCAGGATGGTCTTCCGCTTCAGGAGCTTGAAGTCCTGGAACACGACGCCGATGGAACGCCGCAGCTCGGGGATCTGGCGCTCGGGAATCGCGGTGACATTCCGGCCCCCGACGAGGATCTGGCCCTGCGACGGCAGCTCCTCGCGGAAGACGAGCTTCAGGAACGTGGTCTTGCCGGCCCCCGAAGGGCCGGTCAGGAAGCAGAACTCGCCCTTCGCGATGTGCAGGGTGACGTCGGAGAGCGCCGACGATTCCCGGTCGTATTGCTTGTAGACGTGGAAGGCTTGGATCACCGCGAACCGCCGCCATCGTACCGCGGACGGTATGATGCCAGCGAGCATGCGAGCCATCGTGATGCGCGCGCACGGCGGCCCGGACGTGCTGCGCGGGGAGGATTTCCCCGACGCAGCCGCGCGTCCCGGCGAGGCGCTGGTCCGCGTCCGCGCCGTAGCACTCAACCATCTCGACATCTGGACGCGCAAGGGGGGCGCCGGCCGCAGTCCCTCCTTCCCGCACATCCTCGGCTGCGACATCGCGGGCGAGATCGCGGCTCTGCCGGAGCCGGTCGCGGGCCTCGCCGTCGGCCAGCGCGTGATGCTCTCACCGGGGACATCGTGCGGCCGGTGCCGGATGTGCCTGTCCGGCGAGGACAGCTCCTGCCGCGACTATCGCATCCTCGGCGCCCAGATCCACGGTGGGTACGCGGAGCTCGTCCGGTGCCCCGCCGCGAACGTGGTGCCGATTCCCGACTCGATTGCCTTCGAGGACGCGGCCGCGTTCCCCCTCGTCTTCCTCACCGCGTGGCGGATGCTGGTGACGCGCGCGCGCCTCGCCCGCGGCGAAGACGTCCTCATCTGGGCGGCGGGGAGCGGCGTCGGGATGGCCGCGATCCAGATTGCGAAGGTGATCGGCGCGCGGGTGATCGCCACCGCGGGCAGCGCGGAGAAGCTCGAAAGGGCGCGCGCGCTGGGCGCCGACGACACCATCGACCATCACGCGCAGGACGTCGCGGCCGAGGTCCGGCGCCTCACCGGCAAGAAGGGCGTCGAGGTCGTGGTCGAGCACACCGGCCAGGCGACGTGGCCACGCTCGATCCTCTCCCTGGCGCACCGCGGCCGCCTCGTGACCTGCGGCGCCACCACCGGCCCCGAGGGCGCCACCGATCTCCGCCACCTGTTCGCGAAGCAGCTCACCCTGATGGGCTCGTACATGGGCAGCAAGGCCGATCTCCTCGAAGCCGCTCCCCTCTTCTTCGATGGCCGCCTGCGACCCGTCGTGCACGCGGTGCTGCCCCTCGCGGAAGCGGCGCGCGCTCACGAGATGATGGAGGCGTCGCGTCACTTCGGGAAGATCGTGCTGCGCGTGGAGTGAGCACCGCGGCGCGCGATGGCGCGCGGCCTTTCGCCCCTCCCTGGTGGGCGCGCGGCGGACATCGGCAGACCCTCCTCGGCTTCTGGTACCGCCGCCACCTGCGCTGGACGCTGCCCACCGAGGACCTGATCGCCGAGGTCGGAGACGGCGTAAAGCTTCTGCTCCGCGCGTCGTGGCAGCCGGGCCATCGCGCGCAGGCGCCGGCCGTCGTTCTCGTTCACGGCCTCGGGGGCTGGGACCTCGCCGCGTATGGCCTCGCCACCGGCGCCCATGCGTACGCGATGGGCTGGCACGTCGTGCGCATGAACATGCGCGGCGCGGGTGATTCGGCGCGGGTGTACGCGGGGCTTTACAACGCCGGGCTCGACCTCGATCTCGTCGCCGCACTGCGCGCCGTCGCCCTGCACACACCCCGGATCGGCGTCGTCGGCTTTTCGCTGGGGGCCAACCTCGCGCTCCTCGCCGCCGGGCGCAGCGGCGCGCTGCTCCCGCCGGAGGTGGAGCGCGTGGTCGCGGTTTCGCCGCCCCTCAACCTCGCGGCCTGCGTCGTGCGGCTGGACGCGCCGATGAACCGGCCCTACCAGTCCTACTTCATGCGCAACCTGCGGAACGCCTATCGCTATCGGCAGCAGCTGCGGCCCGATCTCTATCCGCTCGGCCACGAGCTGCGGCCGCGGACGCTGCGCGATTGGGACGAGATGATCACGGCGCCGCACGGCGGCTACTTGTCTGGCGCGGAGTACTACGAGCGGTCGAGCTCCGGGCCGCACGTGGCGTCGATCCGCCGTCCCACGCTGATCGTGGCCGCGGAGGACGACCCGATCATTCCCGGGGAGTCGGTGGCGTCCTGGCCGCTGCCGCCGTCAGGCGTGGTCGTGCGCGAGATGCTGCCGACGGGCGGGCACGTCGGGTTCGCCGCGCCCACGTCCGCCCCCGGCCGCTTCTGGGCCGCGGAGCGCGCGATGGCGTTCCTCAGCTCATAGCCAGGGCACCTCCACCTTGGCGGTGACGATCGCGTGGTCGGCCAGGATCTTGCCGTCGGCGCCCGCCGGATACGTCGCGGCGATCACCTTCGGCGACGTCTCGTCCTTGACCGCGCGGAGGCCGCGCACGAGCACGTAGTCGATGTAGTGATCGCCGATCACCACCTTCCCGTCCACGACCTTCTGCGTGCTGCCGCCGGTGGTGGCGTTGGTGTCCTCGACGCGGAACCCCGCGGCGCGCACGTTCTCGAACATCGGCTCGGTCGGAACTGCGTTCAAGTCTCCGCCCAGGATGACCGGCGTCCCCTTCGCATAGGCGCGCACTTCGTCGAGGAGCCACGCCGTCTGCCGCTTGCGCGCGGCGCTGTCCTTCTTCGAGCTCTCGAGGTGCACCGATACGATGGTCACGTCGCGCCCGCCCAGGTTGATCGTGGCGAGGAGCGCCATGCGTCCCCCGAGGCGCTTCTGCAGCTTTTCGCCCTCGTCCGCTCCGTAAGAGCCGGCGTACCACTTCTCGATGCCGGGGAAGCGCATCATGCGCACGTTCCGGAGCGGGTAGCGGGAGAGGATCGCGTTGCCGTGGTATCCCCATTCGTTGGCGCCCGGGTAGAGCTGCCGCTCTTCCAGCTCTCCGCCGGTGAGCTCGACGAACTCGACGCCGTACGCGTAGTTCATGCCCAGCGCCGCCGCCATCTCGCGCGTGGTGTGCTCGTTCGCCGAGCGCGCCATCCCGAGATCCATCTCCCCGAGCAGGATGATGTCCGGGTCGCGGAGCGCGTCGGTCTCCTGGATGAGACGCGCGCCGTTACGCCAGTGGCGGCCACGCTCGGTATTCCACGCGATCAGGCGCAGCGTCTTGCGCGCGCCGGCGTTGGACGCGCCGTTCGACACCTCGATGTCGTCGATCTCGGGGATCTGCCGGTTGAGCTCGACCGCGGTCTTCTTCCCGGTGTTGACGTCGAGCGCGGCGCGGCGTTCCAGGCTCACCGGTCGCAGCTTCTCGACGACGCGCGACGTGATCCTCGGCTTGCCCGCGGCGTCGCCACGGACGGCTGCGGGCCAGAAGGGAAGGGTCGCCACGGCCAGGAACGTCCGGCGTTCCATCGTCACCTCGTCGAAGTGGCCGGCTCGCGCAGCAGCGGCTCCACGGCGCGCCACACCGTTTCCGCCATGATCTTCTGTCCTTCCGCCGTCGGATGCACGCCGTCGGCCTGGTTCAGGCCCTGGATCCCCGCGACACCTTCGAGGACGAAGGGGATGAAGACGGCGTCGTTCTCCTGCGCGGCATCCGAATAGATGGCGGCGAAGCGCCGGACGTAGTCACCGCCGAGGTTCGGCGCGGCGCGCATGCCGAGGAGGACGAGGCGCGGGCGCGGCGAGGCGCGGCCCGCGCGGTCGAGGATCGCGTTCACGTTCGCGCGCGTCGCCTCCACGTCCTGGCCGCGCAGCATGTCGTTGGCGCCCGTCTCGAGAATGAAGACGGCCACCGGCTGGCGCAGCAGCCAATCCATGCGCCGCAGCGCGCCGGCCGAGGTCTCGCCGCTCACCCCCGCGTTGACGACGCGATGAGGCAGGCCGGCGGCGTCGACGCGCTTCTGGAGGAGCTCTGGCCAGGCGTCGTCGGGATCGAGGCCGTACCCGGCGGTGAGGCTCGTCCCCACCGCGAGGACCACCGGCCGCTCCGCCGGCGACGCCGTCACCCTTCCGGCGGGTTCATCGACGGCAGGAGACGCCGCGGGCGCGGGCCCGCGGCACCCGGCGGCGATCGCGGTGAAGGCGATCGCGGCCGCCGTGCTTATGATGTGAAGGTGTTTCCACCATGCTGCGCTGCGAATCGCTGAGCCGGACATATCTCTCGGGGGGCCACGCGCTGCCCGTCCTGAAAAGTATCACGCTGCACGTGCCCGCCGGCGCGTACCTGGCCATCCTCGGCCCCTCCGGCAGCGGCAAGAGCACGCTGCTCGGCCTGCTCGCCGGCCTCGACCGGCCGAGCACCGGCCGCGTGTTCCTCGACGGCGTGGAGCTCGGCCCCCTCGGTGAGGACGCGCGGGCCCGCCTGCGCGCGGAGAAGGTCGGCTTCGTGTTCCAGTCCTTCCACCTGATCCCCACCCTCACCGCCCGCGAGAACATCCAGGTGCCGCTCGAGCTGCGCGGCCTCGAGGCCCGCGCGCGCGCCGACGAGCTGCTGGAGCGTGTGGGGCTGCGCGATCGTGGCCATCACTACCCGGCGCAGCTGTCGGGCGGCGAGCAGCAGCGGGTCGCCCTCGCCCGCGCGTTCAGCCACAAGCCGCGCGTGCTCTTCGCCGACGAGCCGACGGGAAACCTCGACGCCGCCACCGGCGCGACGGTCGTCGAGCTCATGTCCGAGCTCAACCGCGAGTCGGGCACGACCCTGGTGCTGGTCACCCACGACCAGGCCCTGGCCGCCCGCGCGGGGCGCGTCCTGCGCCTTCACGACGGCGCCGTCGTCGCGGACACCGCGGCGGCATGACCCCGCTGCGGTTCGCGGCCCGCCTCGCCTGGCGCGAGAGCCGGTCGCCGCGGCGGATCGCGCTCCTCGTGGCCGCGGTGACCGCCGGGGTCGCCGCCCTCGTCGCCATCGACGGCTTCACCACCAACCTCGTGGCGTCGGTGCGCGACCAGTCGCAGGCGCTCCTCGGCGCGGACCTGGCACTTGGGAGCGCCAACGCTTTCTCCCCCGCCGCGGAAAAGACCATCGCCGCCATTGCCGCGCAAGCGGGCTCCGCCACCGAGCGCGCCCACACCATCAGCTTTTCCGCCATGGCCTTCATCTCGCGCACCACGGGCACGCGCCTCGTCCAGGTGGTCGCGGTCGAAGGCGGATATCCCTTCTACGGCGAGATGAAGACCGATCCGCCCGGCGAATGGCCGCGGCTCGTCGAGGGCGGCGCCGTGATCGTCGATCCGTCGCTGCTCCTGGCCCTCGACGCGAAGGTGGGCGACACGCTGTCCCTCGGCGAAGCGCGGTTCCCCATCCGCGCCGCCGTGCTGAACGTCCCCGGCGACGTCGGCGTGCGCACCGCGTTCGGATCGCGGGTGTTCATGGCCGGCCGCGACGTACGGGCGACCGGGCTTCTCGGCGTCGGCGCCCGGGCGCGCTACGAAGCCTTCCTCCGCCTTCCGGCGTCCGCGCGGCCGCAGCGCCTTGCCGATCGCTACAAGCCCGCGCTCGCCGCCGAGCGCGTCACGCTGCGCACGGTGTCCGAGGACCAGGAATCGCTGAACGCGTCGCTCTCGCGGATGGGGCGCTATCTCGGCCTCGTCGGATTGATCGCGCTCCTTCTGGGCGGGATCGCGGTGGCCAGCGCGTCGGAGGCGCTCCTGCGGCGGCGGATCGAGACCATCGGCGTGCTGCGCTGCCTGGGTGCTTCGGGCGGGCAGGTGTTCGCGGCGTACATGATCCAGGCCGGCGCGATGGCGCTCCTGGGCAGCATCCTCGGCGCCGCCATCGGCCTCGCCGCGCAGGCGCTCCTCCCCCGCGTCCTCGGCGGTCTCCTGCCGGTGGCGGTCATCGACTTCCATCCGTCGTGGAGCGGGGTCGCCTGGGGCATCGTGCTCGGCGTCGGCATAGCACTCCTCTTCGCGGCGCTCCCGCTGCTGGCCATCCGCCGCGTGTCGCCGCTCGTGGTCATCCGCCGCTCGGTCGAAGAGCGATCCCCCCTGCGCAAGGATCCCGCGCGGATGGCCGCCGCGGCGTTGCTGGTGGCGGCCACGATCGGCGTCGCCTGCCTGCAGGCGCCGACCTGGCGGGCGGGAGTGGGCTTCGCGGCCGGCGTCGGCGTCGCCCTCGCCGTCCTCTGGGGCGCGGCAAAGCTCCTGGCGTCCACCGTCCGCCGCGCCGTGCCCGCACGATGGCCATACGTCTGGCGGCAGGGGCTCGCCAACCTGCACCGGCCGGCGAATCAGACCGTCGTCGTCATCCTCGCCCTCGGCTTCGGCGCGTTCCTCCTCGACACGCTGTACGTCGTGCAGGACAACCTCCTCGGGCAGCTGCGCGTGGACACCTCCACCGAGCGGCCGAACGTCGTGCTCTTCGACATCCAGGAGGACCAGCGCGCCGGCATCGACGAACGGTTGCGGCAGCAGGGCCTTCCCCCACGCGAGCCCGTGCCCATCGTCCCCATGCGCATCCAGTCGATCAAGGGCGTCGACGTCTCGCGCATCCTCGCCCCCGTTTCCACGGGCCCTGGCCGCGGCAAGTGGGCCGTCCGCCGCGAGTACCGGAGCTCGATCCGCGACGTCGCGGCGGCGACGGAGACCACGGTCGGGGGCGAGCGGTGGAAGGCCGGCGCGTGGCGCTCCCCCGCCGATCCCGCGGCGCCCGTCCCCGTCTCGGTGGAGACCGGCGTGGCCAAGGAGCTGGACGTCACCGTCGGCGACGAGATCGTGTGGGACGTGCAGGGCCTCGCCGTCCGCAGCCGGGTGGCGCATCTGCGCGACGTCGACTGGGCGCGCTTCGAGCCGAACTTCTTCGTCGTCTTTCCCGAGGGCCCGCTCGACGCGGCGCCGAAGAGCTACGTCACGTTGAGCCGCATCGCCGATCCTCTGGCGCGGGCGCGCTTCCAGCGGCAGGTCGTGGAGGCCTTCCCCAACGTGAGCGTCGTGGACCTGACCGAGATCCAGAAGGCGCTCGAGGAAGTCGTCGGCCGCGTGGCCCTGGCCATCCGCTTCATGGCCCTCTTCACGCTGGCCGCGGGCGCGGTGGTGCTCGTGGGCGCGGTCGCGGCGGGGCGTGATCAGCGGTTGCGCGAGGGGGCGCTGCTGAAAGCGCTGGGAGCTACGCGCGCACAGGTGCTGCGCATCCTCCTCGCCGAGTACGCGACGCTTGGCCTCCTGGCGGCAGTCGTCGCCCTCGTCCTGGCCACGGGCGCCGGATGGGCGCTCGCGCGATTCCTCTTCGAGGCGCGCTTCCGCGTCCCCGTCCTGCCGCTCGTCGGCTTCTCGGCCGCGCTCGTCCTGGTCACCTCCGGCATCGGCCTCTGGACGAGCCGCGAAGTCTTCGCGCGCCCGGTGATGGAGAGCCTGCGCGCCGACGGCTGACGTCCTATGCTGAAATCGTGACGCGCGCCTTCCTGTTCGCGGCCGTCGCTCTCGCCGCGCCCGCCCTCGCCCATGCGGACCGGACCCAGGTGTACTCGGTGACGGGAACCGACTGCGCCAGCTGCGCGGACGCGATCCGCGCCGAGCTCAGGAAGATCCCGGGCGTCCGGAAGACGGAGTTCGACAAGCACGCGGTCGAGCTCTCCGTGTCGATGGCGGACAGCGTCGGCGACGAGGCCGTGCTGGCGGCGATCGCGCGCGCGGGCAAGGGATGGAAGGGCCTCGTCGGCGCCGGCCAGGGTGCGTATCTGCCCATCCCCGACTTCCCTCCCGGCGCGGACGTGCTGACGCTGACCGAGGACGGGTCCGCCATCGGCCCCCTGCCCAGGCTCGCGGTGGCGGGAAAATACACCGTCTTCGACGTCTACGCCGAGTGGTGCGGGCCGTGCCGCGAGGTCGACGAACGGCTCCGCAAGCTGGCCCTGGAGCGCAAGGACGTGGCCTTCCGCAAGCTGAACGTGCGCGACTTCGACACGCCGCTCGCCCGCGAGCTCGGGCCCGACTTCGAGACCCTGCCCCACGTCGTGGTCCTCACCCCGGGCGGGAAGCGCGTCGACATCTCGGGGACCGACTTCGAGAAGCTGGACCTGGCGCTCCGGACCCCGTGATCGCCTGTGGGCGGCCGTAGCCGTCGTCCTCGAACGGAAGAGAACCCGTCCGGAGCGCGGACGCCTCTGGCTTCCCCGGATCAATCCTTCGGCGGCCACCCGAGCGCGGCACACTGCGCGTAAGGCCCGGGCAGGACGAGGTAAGCGTCGTATCGGAGTAGTGGCACGACGCGGATGGCCGCCTGGTCCTCGATCGGCCAGCCGCGGATGTGCCCGACGAGCGTTGGCCACTCACTCCCAGTAAGGAGAACTGGCCCGTAGGAGCGTCGCTCGCGCAGCCGGCGATCGACTCGTCGTATTTCCATGTCCGACGACCGGTGGAGTGGCCTGAAGTAGTAGCGGACGTCGTGCTTGATCTCCTCTCCGGGGTGGAAGAAGGCGAATACGTCGCGCGAAGCGGCAGGCCCCTTTCCCTTCATGCAGGCCGCGAGACTGGAAAGGAGATGCTGCTCCGACGTTGTGCGCTCCCAGAACCGCGCGTACTCACGCTGGACGTCGCCGGCAATTGCATAAGCGAGGATCATGGCCACCGCGGCTCTGTAATTGCGGCGGAG
>JANMPI010000209.1:0-3012 GCA_031369785.1 Acidobacteriota bacterium | reverse complement strand
CACGTCGCGGTCCGCGGCCGCACCTTCGAGCGTGGGCGCGATGTCGGCCTCGGACTCGAATACGACCTTCACGTCGCCGCGTCCGAGCTCGAGCAGGGCCTCATCGATCACCGGCTGGTAGTTCTTGGCCAGCCACTCCTTGAACTGCGGATTGGGGACCCGCACCGTGAGCGCGCCACCGGCCAGCGCCACCGCGCTCGTGGGCCGGAACCAGGTGGCAAAGCTGTGACGGTTCACCTTGGCCTCGACGCGGGCGAGGATTTCGTCCCATAGGTTCATCGCGGACATGGAAATACGGCCGTTTTTGGGCCGGAGAGCGAAGCAGGACAAAAGCCCAAAACTATAACCAATTCATTCTAAGGGGCTTACGTCTACAGCAGCACTAGCGACCGCAAATCCCCGCCGAGAAACGCCGTTATGCACAGAGATTTCAACACCTGTGGAAAAGCGGGGCTTTTCGCCCGTGGAAGGCCGGCGGCAGCGTCGCCGGAAACCGGCCTAAAGTATCACACCGCAGCGGGTCCAGACAACGGTTGAAGACCCCCCTCGAAAAGGCCGCGAATTGACAGCGTCCGGGCCTCGCCGGTACACTCACTCCTTTGTCCGGTAGAGGCATCCCGCGGGGGGTCGCTCACCAGCCGGCCCGGAGACAACATGAAGCGCACTTTTCAGCCGAACAACCGCAAGCGGAAGCGGACCCACGGCTTCCTGGTCCGCATGCGGACCAAGGGCGGCCGCCTCGTGCTGAAGCGGCGCCGTCAGAAGGGCCGCAAGCGGATCGGGGCATAAGCCCTGTCGCCGAGCCGGAGCGAAAGCGCTTCCGGCCGTCGGAACGGCTGCGCTCGGGTGCGGATTTCCGGCGCGTCTTGCGGAAGGGGCTGCGGCTGGACGGGCCCCTGTTCGCCCTGATCGCCGTCGACAACGCGCTCGAATACGGCCGGCTCGGTCTCGCGGCGTCGCGACGGATCGGCGGCGCGGTCGCGCGCAATCGGGCCAAGCGACTTTTGCGGGAGAGCTTCAGGCGCCACCGGCTGGCCGGCGCGGACCTCGTGCTCATCCCGAAGGCAGAGATCCTCAAGCACAGCCAGGCCGAGGTGGAACGTGAGTACCGAGACCGGCTCCGCCGACTTGCCTCCCGCCGGGCGACCCGGCGCCGCGGCGCGGCTCCTCCTCCTGGCCGTTAGTGCCTATCGCCTCCTTCTCTCGCCCCTCATCGGCGGCTTCTGCCGCTTCGAGCCGACCTGCAGCCGCTACGCGGAGCAGGCGCTGCGTCGGCACGGCGCCCTCCGCGGATTGCGACTCACGGCCGGACGCTTGATGCGGTGCCAGCCGTTCCACCCCGGGGGCTTCGACCCCGTCCCTTAGGAATCGACAAAAGCGAAAATGGAAGAACGCCGCCTCCTCATAGCCGTTGCGCTGTCGCTCCTCGTCCTGACCGCATACCAGCTCCTCTTTCCAGCCAAGCCGGTTCCGCCGGGCGTGAACCGGCCCGCGTCCGCGTCCCCCTCCTCCGCCCGGGGCACCGGCGCCGTACCGCCGGCGGCCGCCCCCTTGCCGGCCCCCGCCGTCATCGCTCCCGCGCCGGCGGCCGTCACGGCAGCGCCGGTTGCCGACGACAAGGAGCGGCGGATCGAGCTCGAAGCGCCCGGCTTCGCCCTCGTGTTCACGAACAAGGGCGCGCGCCTCCTCTCGTGGCAGCTTCTCGAGTTCAAGGACCCGCGCGGCCGTCCCGAGGAGATGGTCCGCATGGTCCCGAGCGGGCCGCGGCCGCTGGACATCGAGACCGGCGATGCCACCCTCGACGCGCGGCTTCTGGGGGCGCTCTTCCGCCCCTCCGCGGAGCGCGTGGTGGCCACGGCGGCGGCGGGCGCCACCCTACGCTTCGACTACGCGAGCGGCGACGTCGAAGCGAGCAAGACCTTGACCGTGACCCCCGGATCGTCCCTCGTCGGTCTTTCGGCATCGGTCCGACGGGCCGGGGTGACGGTGCCGGCGCGGATCGTATGGGGTCCCGGGATCGGGACGCCGACCGCCGCCGAGAAGGAGGTCCAGGGGTATCAGCCGCCGCAGGGGGTGTACGACGGCCCGGAAGGCGTCGAGCGTGTGGCCGCCAAGGGAGTGGGCGCGGGGCGCGCCGTGGGCTCAGCCTGGTGGGCGGGAGTCGAGAGCCGTCACTTCGCCGCTCTCTTCGTCCCCCCCGGCGCTCCCGGTACGGCGGACTTCCGCCTCGTCCACGTTCCGGGCGAGGAGGAACCCGGCGAGCCGGTGGCGTCGGTCGTCCTCCCCGACGCCGATTCCTCCGCCCTCCTCTACGTCGGCCCCAAGGACCACACGCGGCTCTCCCACGTGGGCCATCGCCTGGAGCAGGTGGTGAACGTCGGGACGTGGATCGGCCCCATCGTCGTTCCCCTGATCGGCCTCCTGAAGTGGGCCTACCGGCTGGTCGGGAACTACGGTTGGGCGATCGTCGTCCTCACCATCCTCATCAACCTGGTGATGGCTCCCTTCCGCCACTACAGCATCGCGAACGGCGTCAAGATGGCCAAGCTCTCCCCCGAGATGCGGGTCATCCAGGAGCGTTACCGCAAGGTGCCCGCGCTCGACCCCCGGCGGCAGGAGATGCAGAAGGAGATCGGGGAGCTCTACGCGCGCCACGGCATGAACATGACGACGCAAATGGCGGTGGGGTGCCTGCCCATCCTGCTCACCATGCCCTTCCTGATCGCGTTCTACCGGGTGCTGACGGTGGCAATCGAGCTGCGCGGCGCGTCATGGCTCTGGATCCCGGACCTCTCCCAGAAGGACCCGTACTTCATCACCCCCGTCCTGATGGCGATCTCGATGTTCGTGATGCAGCGAATGACCCCCACCGCGATGGATCCGGCGCAGCAGCGGATGATGATGATCATGCCGCTCGTCCTGGGGGTGATGTTCTTCGCCGCCCCCGGCGGGCTAAACCTGTACTGGCTGGCCTCGAACCTGTGCGCGATCGTGCAGCAGGGAGTCACCCTG
>JANMPI010000161.1:0-5418 GCA_031369785.1 Acidobacteriota bacterium | reverse complement strand
GCTCAGCACCACGCCGATCCGAACGCCCTTCACCCGTCCGCCGAGGACGGCGGCGAGCCCGAGCACGCCGGTCGGCTCGACGATGATCTTCATCCGCTCCCACACGAAGCGCATCGCGTCGACGAGCTCGTCGTCGGTCGCCGTCGTCATGTCCGCGACCAGGGCGCGGATGATGGGAAAGGTCAGGAGGCCCAGCGACGGCGTGCGCGCGCCGTCGGCGATGGTTTGCGGGTTGTGGACCGTCTGCAGAGTGCCGCTGCGGAACGAGCGGTTCGCGTCGTCGCCCGCCTCCGGCTCGACGCCGATCACGCGGCACGCTGGGACCTTCCGCGCGGCGACGAGAGCGGAACCCGCCAGCAGTCCCCCGCCGCCGCACGGCACCACCAGCGCATCGATGTCACCCACTTCGGCGAGCAGCTCGTGCGCGGCCGTTCCCTGCCCCGCGATCACGTGGGGATGGTAGTACGGGGGGATGAGTGTCATCGGCACGTCCTTCTGCAGGCCGCGGGCGACCGCCTCCCGGTCCCCCGTCGCGCGGTCGTAAGTTACTACCCGTGCGCCGTATCCTTCGGTGGCCCGCCGCTTCGCCGCCGGCGCGTCGTCCGGCATGACGATCGTGGCCTTGGTGCCGACGAGGCGCGACGCCAGCGCGATCGCCTGCGCGTGGTTCCCCGACGAATAGGTGAGAACCCCCGCGCGCTTCTCCTCGTCCGTGAGGCGCGAGAGCGCGTTGTAGGCGCCGCGGAACTTGAAGGCGCCCGCGCGCTGCAAGCCCTCGCACTTCAGGAAGACCCGCGCGCCGACACGCTCGTCCAACGTGCGCGAGGTGAGGACGGGCGTGCGATGGGCGACCCCGTCGATCCGCCGCGCCGCGTCTTCGACGTCCTCGAAGGTCACCGCGAGCGTCTCCGCTTTCACAGCCATGGCGCGTTCACCGGGTTTGCCCTGCGTGTGTCGAGCACGCCGTCGAGGATGACGGCGAGGTTCAGGTAGGCGGCGAAGTCGAGGACGTGGCCGTCGGGCGCCGCCACCCGGGCGCGGGCGGCGAGCGGCGATCGCTCTCGGTGGCGGACGTCTATGGCCAGCGTCCCGTCGGTGAACGTCCCCGTCTCGCCCGCCGCGTCCACGTCGAGGCGATACTCGCGGCCGCGCATCCGCCCCACGATCCACGATCCGGCCGGGCCACGCGCGGCGTAGAAGCCCTCGCGGGACGGGAGGGCGCGGAAGGCGTGGTGGCTCCCGAAGAAGCGCGGCTTTTCGATGTACGGGCCGCCGTCCTCCGGGCAGAAGACGTCGCAGTTGCCGCACTCGTTGCAGAAGTCCTGGAAGTTCGCGATCTGATGCGCCTTTTTCACCTCGAAGACCCCCGCGGGCACGCGCTCGACCGTCCCGCCCCGCGCCACGAAGTGATCGTACGGCACGCGCAGGGGCGCCACCTCGTAGGAGAAGTTCGCGTCGTTGGGGCAGACGGGAATGCACTTGTCGCAGTTGATGCAGTCGAAGAGGACGAGGCGCGATCCGATCTTGCGCGGGGGGACGGCGTTGCGCTCCGCACGGTACCGCGGGTCGGCAGTAGCGCGGGCGACGATGGCCGCGGTATCGCCTCCGGCCAACCGCACGTAGTCGGGAATGGTGCGCGCGCCGAGCGCGCGCATGCGCTCCTCGAGCCGCGCGAGGTACGCGGGCAGCCGCCCGTATCCGCCCGGCCGCAGCAGGTCGGTGCAGGTGGTGATGGGCGTGAACCCGAGGGCGACGCAATCCGCGAAGTTCTGCGCGTCGACGCCGGCGGAGAAGGAGATCGGCACCTCGGGGCGCGCGCGGCGGTACTTCTCCACGAGGTTCAGGGTGAGCACGTGCAGCGGGGCGCCGGAGAGGTACATGACCGCTTCCGACGACGGGAAGAACGACCGGTGGTTCCGCACCACCAGCGTGTTCGAGAGCTTCACCTGGAAGGTCTTCCCCCGCGATCGGGCGAGCTCGGTCAGCCGGTCGGTGATCTCGAGCGCCTCGCTCCACTGCAGGTCGTTGGCGAAGTCCCCTGCACGGGTCTCGATGTCGCGATAGCCGAGGACGTCGTGCAGCAGCCCGTCGACCGCGGAGCGCCCGAGGAGCGTCGGGTTCATCTTCACCGTCACGTGAAGGCCCATGTCGACGAGAAGGAAACGGGCGATGCCCTCGATCTCCGCCGCCGGACAGCCGTGGAAGGTGGAGAGCGTCACCTGGTCGGACAGCCGCGTGCGGAAGGGCACGTCGCGGTACCGCGCGAGATCGTCGGGGATCATCGCGCGCAACGCGGCCACGTCGGCGGCGGCGTCCTTCATCGCGTCCATCCACGCCCGCAGGGGCGCGCTGCGGACGCCGGCGAGGTCGTAGCCCACGCTCAGGTCGAAGATGGTCTCGGTGGCCGGACCGCCGATCCCTTCCGCGCGGAGGATGTCGATCAGCATCGACCCCGCGACGTACTCGCGGTAGCTCTCGGCGAGGCGCAGCTCCTGGCTCCACTCGACGTTGTAGCCGACGGTGGTGGCGTCGATGCACGGGCGAGGGAGGACGAGGCGGTCGTTGATTTGCACCGTCTTCAGCTCGAGGATGCGGCTCCCCGCGAGCCAGGCGAGGACGATGTTCTGCGCCATCTGGTCCTGCGGTCCGGCGGCGGGTCCGAGCGGGTTCGCGGCCGGATGGCCGTGAAAGGAGACGCCGAGATCGAGATCCGGAGATCCGCGCCAGAACTTCCGCGCCGGCAGGTCGAAGATCTTCTGCTCGCGCTCATGCTCGCGCACCATGCGCCGGAGCAGGACCGGGAAGGGCGCGGGGATCAGCTCCATCTCAGTGGACGGGAGCGGAGTGATAGAGGCGCGCCGACCGCACCATCTCGTCGACCTCGTCGAAGTGGCCGGGCTCGCCCAGGGGACGCGCGTAGGAGATGAGGAGGGCGGTCTCGTCGTCCGTCACCGACCAGAACCACCAGTCGGCGGAGGAGGTCCGGCTGCGGTGCGAGTAGATCCGGCATCCGGGACCAGTGGCGCTCGTGATCAGGCCCTCGTCCGCCTCGACGCCGAGGCTCGTCAGGAACCGCGCGAGGAAGTCCGCGCCGCCGAAGCTCGACTGCCGCCCGCGGGAATGACGCGCGCCGGACAGGTAGACGATTCCGCCGCCGTCGGGCCCGCGCAGCGTGGTCACGCTGTCCTGCGTGGCCATGTCCCACCCGTCCGGCACCTGGAGGGTGAACCAGCCCTGCGGATCGGTGAGCACCGGCATGGCAAGCCTACTGTACGACCTGGCCGGGGCGCGCGCCGGTGAGGGTGGCGCGGCGCACGATGGGCTCGCCGCCCACCAACACGTCGCGGATCCCGAGCGGGAACTGCATCGGATCCTCGAAGGTCGCGACGTCGGCCACCGCGGAGGCATCGAAGACGACGACGTTCGCGCGCTGCCCGTCGCGGATCTCGCCGATCCCACGCAGGCCGAAGGCCGCCGCCGCCTGCGAGGTCAGCTTGCGCACCGCTTCCTCCAGCGAGACGACCTTCCGGTCGCGCACGTAGCGGCCGAGGATGCGCGGGTAGGCGCCGTAGGCGCGCGGGTGCGGCCGTCCGCCGAGCAGGCCGTCGGTGCACGCGTTCACGTAGGGCAGCGCGAGGAAGCGCTCGACCACCGCCTCGTCCTGCGAGAACGAGATCATCGCCACGCCCATGCGCTCGGCGAGGAGGAGGTCGAAGGCGGCTTCGAAGGGATCCTTGCCCCACGCCCGCGCCGCGTCGGCGAGGCTCTTGCCGAGGACCTCGGGATGGCGGCCGGACGGGATGTCGGCGATGACGATCCCCTCCGGGCCGCTCCACTTCCAGAAGTTGTCCCAGTCCGCGGGCGCGCGGTCCGACATCTGCGCGCGCAGGCGGGCACGCGCGGCGGGATCGGCCAGATGGCGCAGGGTCTGCTCCGCGCCGCCGGAGTGCGCCCACGGCGGAAGGATGGCCCCGAGCACCGTGCTGCCCGCGATGTATGGGTACTGGTCCGCGGTCAGGCGCAGCCCCTCCGCGCGGCCGGCGTCGAGTGCTTCCACGACGTCCTGCGCGCGCGCCCAGTTGTCGCGCCCGGCGACCTTCAGGTGCGAGATATGCACGGCGCAGCCCGATTCGCGCGCTACGGTGATCATCTCCTCGAGCGCTTGCAGGATGCGGTCGCTCTCGCTGCGCATGTGGACGACGAGCGGGCGGCCGGCCTCCGCGAGCACGCGGCCGAGCGCGATCAGCTCCGCGGTGTCGGCGTAGCAGCACGGCGGATAGATGAGGCCGGTGGAAAGGCCGCAGGCGCCCTCGTCGAGGCCGCGGCGCAGGAGGGCCTGCATCTCGGTGATCTCGGCGTCCGTGGCCTTGCGGTCGTCCGGGCCCGCCGCCCATTGGCGGAGCGCGCCGTGGGGCACGAGATAGGCGACGTCGGGCGCCGGCTTCGCCTCCGCGACGCGCTGCAGGTACTGCGCGGTCGAGGACCAGTCCCACTCGACGCCGAAGTCGCCGAGGAGCCCCGCGAGCTTCTGCTTCCAGGCCGCGCGGGCCTCCGGCCGCACCGGCGCCACCGAGATGCCGTCCTGGCCGAAGACCTCCAGCGTGATGCCCTGGCGGATCTTCATGGGGAGCAGCGGATCGGCGAGGACCTTCACGTCCGAGTGGCTGTGGGTGTCGATGAAGCCGGGGCAAACGACGTGGCCGCTGCAGTCGATCTCTTCCGGCGCGCGGAGGCCCGGGCCCACGGCGGCGATGAGCCCGTCCCTGATGCCCACGTCGGCGGTGACGCCGGGGGCCCCCGACCCGTCGACGACCGTGCCGCCTTTCAGCACACGGTCGAGGGTCGGCATCTAGAGGACGTCTTTGGCGATGTCCCCGTACGACTCGGGGCGCCGGTCGCGATAGAACTGCCAGTGCGCGCGGACCTTGTTGATGAGGTCGAGGTCGAGGTCGGCGACGACCAGCTCGTCCTGGTCGCGGCTGCCCTGGGCGAGGATCTCGCCGTACGGGTTGCAGAAGTACGAGCTGCCGTAGAACTCGCCGAAGTTCCACGGCTCCTCGCGCCCGACGCGGTTGTTGGTGCCGACGAAATAGCCGTTCGCGATGGCCATGCTGGTCTGCTCGATCTTCCACAGGTTGTCGGAGTGGCCGGTCGTGGTCGCGGACGGAACGAACACGATCTCCGCCCCGTGGAGGCCGAGCAGGCGGCCGCCCTCCGGGAAGTGGCGGTCGTAGCAGATGTAGACGCCGATGGTCGCGTACCGCGTCTTGAAGACGGGGTAGCCGAGGTTCCCGGGCTTGAAGTAGAACTTCTCCCAGAACGCGGGCAGGCAGTGCGGGATGTGGTTCTTCCTGTACTTGCCGAGATAGCGGCCGTCGGCGTCGATGACGGCGGCGGTGTTGTAGTACACGCCCGTCG
>JANMPI010000144.1:0-2134 GCA_031369785.1 Acidobacteriota bacterium | reverse complement strand
GCCCGCCTTCAGGCGATTGCCGCCGGTCATCAGCCTGGCGCCTTCGGCCTTGGCGATGCCCACGTACTTCTCGACCGTGCCGCGCTGGCTCTCGTTCACGCACGGGCCCATCTGCACTTCGCCCTCGAGGCCGTTGCCGACTTTCAGGGCCTTGGTCCGCGCCACGAAGTGTCCATGAATTCCTTGTAGACCTTCTTGTGCACGGCGACCCGCGACGCCGCGGTGCAGCGCTGGCCCGTCGTTCCGAACCCGCCCCACACCGCGCCGTCCACCGCGAGATCGAGGAGGGCGTCGTCCATGACCATGATGATGTTCTTGCCGCCCATCTCGAGATGGCAGTGCTTGAACTTCGGGGCGCAGGCCTCGGAGACGATGCGGCCGACCGTGGTCGACCCCGTGAAGGACACGATGCCCACGTCGTCGTGGTTCATGAGCGGCGCGCCGACGGCGGTGCCGCCGCCCGTCACCATGTTGACGACGCCGCGCGGCAGTCCCGCCTCGGCGAGCGCGTTCACGAGGTTCACGACGGAGAGCGGCGTGTCCGTGGCGGGCTTCACGACGACGGTGTTGCCCAGGATGAGGGCCGGCATCATCTTCCAGGAGGGAATCGCCATCGGGAAGTTCCACGGCGTGATGAGCCCCGCCACGCCGACGGGCATGCGCACCGACATCTGGAACTTGTTGGCGAGCTCGGAGGGGGTCGTCTGGCCGAACTGGCGGCGGCCTTCGCCGGCCATGTAGTACGTCATGTCGATGCATTCCTGGATGTCGCCGCGCGTCTCGGCCAGCACCTTGCCCATCTCGCGCGTCATGTCCCGCGCGTAGTCCTCCTTGCGGCGGACCATGATCTCCGCGGCGCGGTAGAGGATCTCGCCGCGCTTGGGCGCGGGCACGGCCTTCCAGCGCTTGAAGGCCTCGCTGGCCGCCGCCACCGCCTTCTCGACGTCCTCGGGACCGGAGTCGGCGAACACGCCCACGAGGTCGTTCCGGTCCGCGGGGTTCCGGTTCTCGAAGGTCCGACCCGACGCGGCCTTCACCCACTCGCCGTTGATGATGTTCCCGTGGTTCGCCATCTACGGCGCCACCTTGCGGTCCTTGTCCCCGGGCCCGGGGCCGCCCATCACGCCCGCGCGCGGCTCCTGGCGCGGCGACATGTCGCTGTTGCCGCGGAACACGGCGCCCTCCGCGATGACGATCTTGGGGGCGCGGATGTTCCCGGTGAGGCGGCCGGTGGCCTGGATGTCGACGCGCACGGCGGCGGTGCAATCGCCGAGGACCTCGCCGCTCACGATCACGCTGTTGGCCTCGATGTTGGCGCGCACCGATCCCGAGGCGGCCACGCGCAGGTCGCGCGAGATCCGCACCTGCCCCTCGATGGCGCCTTCGACCAGCACGTCCTCGTCACCGGTGACCTCGCCCTTGACCGTGGTCTTGGCGCCGATCACGCACGCGGAGCCGGCGCCGCGCGACGCCTGGCCCTGCGGCGCCGCGCTGCGTGGGGCAGGCGGCGGTGCGGGGGTTGTGGCCGGGGCGGGCTTGCCATCCGGTTCCTTACCGAAGATACCCATGGTTCCTCCAGGAGGGGCGGCCGGCGCGCTAGGCCGGACTTTGGAGCGGGCGACGGGGTTCGAACCCGCGACACCGAGCTTGGGAAGCTCGTACTCTACCAGCTGAGCTACGCCCGCTCGAAAAAACGAGCCCCAGTCTAGCCACCCCATCCGTGCGACGCAAGCGTCCGGGCCGCGATCACCCGCGGATGATGCGGAGCACCTCGTCGCGCCGGCGCTCCATGGCCTCCTTCGCGTACGCCTCGAGGTTCAAGCGGATCAGCGGCTCGGTGTTCGATCCACGCACGTTGAAATGCCAGTCGTCGTAGTCGACGTTGATGCCGTCCATCTCGAGGATCCGCGCATCCCGGTAGCGCTCCTTGATGCGCGCCAGGACCGCGGGCACGTCGCCGACCTTGGAATTGATCTCGCCGGACAGGTGGTACTTCGCGCGGAGCGGCGCCAGCAGCTCGCTGAACTTCTTCCCGGTGCGGCCGAGCATCTCCAGGACGAGCAGGGCGGGGATCATGCCGTTGTCGGCGAACCAGTTGTCGCGGAAGTAGAAGTGCCCGGAGACCTCGCCGCCG
>JANMPI010000141.1:0-3945 GCA_031369785.1 Acidobacteriota bacterium | reverse complement strand
CCGACCCAGACCCTCCTCACCACGCCGCGCCAGGACTTCCCGCTCGTCGTCGAGCGGAGGATGGTGATGCGGCCGCCGGGCGGGAACACCTACGTCGCGTTCACCATCGAGGCCCCGCCGAACACGGTGACGCCGTCGAAGGTGATCGTGAGCGCGGTGGCGACGGAGAAGGCCGGCGGACTGACCCCGACGCCGGATCGCGAGATGAGCGGATCGGCCGCGTCCGACGGGTCGTTCGTGGGCTCGCTCGGCCTCACCCTCGCCCCGGGCACGTACGACGTCAAGATCGCGCTCTTCGATCCCGCCAGCAACAAGGGGAGCGTGGCCACGGTGCCGCTGACCGTCCCCGATCCAACCCTGCCGGATCTCGCGATCTCCACCATCGCGCTCAAGGGCATCCAGGAGGGCGTGACCGCCAAGCCCACCGACCCGCTGAACGCGTTCACCTTCGGGACCACCGTCTTCCAGCCCGGCCGCGTGTACAGCACGTCGGAGTCCCTGCTGCTGCTCTCGTTCCTCTACGGCGGGGCGAAGGACGAGGCGGGGAAGACCTCGATCTCGATGTCGATGGCGGTGAGCCACGACGGGAAAACCGTCGCCAAGCTCGACGACCAGAAGTTCGAGACGCCCGCGAGCCCGACCATCGGCCCGATCCCGCTCGCGAGCTACAAGCCGGGGACGTACACCGTGGACGTCAAGGTCAAGGACATCGTCGGCAAGAAGGAAGCGACCGACCGCGTGACGTTCGAGGTGCGGTAGGGATCAGGCCGCCTTCTTGACCACGTCGCCGCGCAGGACCTCGAGCGCCTTCTCGAGGATGGGATCACCGGCGGGGGCGCCCTCGGGGGCGTCCTCGTCGGGCTTCTCCTGCACGATCACCGACGGCGTGACGCCCTTGCCGTGGATGGCCGTGCCCTTGGGTGACACGTAGCGGGCGACGGTCAGCACCAGCCCGCCCTCGGGGAGGGCGACCGCGCGCTGGATCGGCGCACGCCCGAAGGTGGCCTCGCCCACCACCGACGCGCGGCCGGCATCGAGGAGCGCCGCGGCCACGATCTCGCCCGCGCCGGACGTGCCGTTGTCGGTGAGCACGGCCATCGGCCGGTCCCACACCGCGCGTGCCGGGTCGGCGTTCAGCACCTTCTCCTCCGCCCGGGCGCCGGCGACTTTGGCCACCACGCCGCCCTTCATGAAGAGCTCGGCCACCTTGATGCCTTCCGACAGCTCGCCGAAGCCCGCGCCCCGCAGATCGAGCACCAGCCTCTGCGCGCCGGCGCGCTTGAAGCCCTCGACGTCGGTGCGCAGCTCCTCGGTCATGCGCGGCGTGAACTCGCCGATCTTCACGTACGCCGCCCCGTTGTCGAGCATCCGGCCCGAGGCGGAGAGCGGGGTGAGCCGCTCGCGCGCGACGTCGACCGAGATGGGATCGGAACCGATGCGCAGCAGGGTCAGCTTCACCACCGACCCGGGCGCGCCGCGCAGCAGGCGCTGCCCCGACACCGCCGAGATGGGGCGGGTGTGCCGGCCGTCGATCGTCTTCACGAGGTCGCCGGGGCGGATGCCCGCCTTGTCCGCCGGCGAGCCCGCGCGTGTGCTCACGACCATCAGGAACGAAACGCGGCGGGACAGGATGACCCCGATCTCGGCGTCGTTCTCGCGGCCCGTCGTGGCCTGGTAGGCCCGGAACTCGTCCGCGTCGAGGTACGAGCTGTCGCCGTCGAGGGCGTCGGTCAGCCCGACGCGCGCGCCGTTCATCGCCCGGTCCACGTTCACGGGCTCGACGTAGGCGTCGAGGACGATGCGCAGGACCTCGTTGAAGAGGGCGAGCTGGCCGTACGTCGTGTCGCCGGCGACGCGCCCGAGGACGAATCCCCCGAGCGAATACGCGACGACGACGAGGGAGGCGAGGGCGATGGCGAGGCGGCCGCGGGGGGTCATGGAAGAATTGTAGCAGGGCGCCGATCGGGCCCCTTCAGCGCGACTCGAGCCACTCCAGGGGATCCTGCGGGTGGCCGTCGCGGCGAACCTCGAAGTACAGGCCGGGGCCGCCGAGGCTGGTCGAGCCGACGGTGCCCACCAGCTCGCCCGCGGCGACGTGCTGGCCGGTTGCGACGCGGGCCTCGCCGAGGTGCGCGTACAGCGTGTGGTGCTTGTCCCCGTGGTCCACCACGACCATCAGGCCGTAGCCGCGGAAGTGGGCGGCGAACACGACCGTGCCCTCGTGCACGGCGCCGACGGGCGTGTCCGGGGGGGCCGCGATCTCGATCCCGTTCTGGACCGTGTAGGTGTCGAACTTCGGATGCTTGTGGCGGCCGAACGTGCTGCGCACCGGGCCCGCCACCGGCCAGCGCAGCGTTCCGCGGAAGGCGGCGATCGGCAGCGACACCTCGCCTCCGCCCAGCCCGCCCAGGAGCTGCGCGAGCTTGCCCTCGGCGTCACCCAGCTCCTGCAGGTAAGCGGTGTGGACTTCCTTCTTCTCGACCAGCGAGGTGAGGAGCTCGGACTTCCGCTTGCGGTCCGCGTCCAGGGCGGCGCGGGTGCGGGCGAGCTCGCCGCGCAGCGTCGCCGCCTGGCCGGCCTTCGCCGCCAGCTCCGCGCGCGTGGCGGCGAGCGCGGTCAGGTCGGAGCGGAAGCCCGCGATGCGCTCCCGGTCGCGGCGGGCGAGCGCGCTCACGAACCGGTAGCCCTGGATCGCATCCGACGGGCGCTCCACGGAGAGAAGCAGCCGGAGGTAGGAAAGCTCGCCGAGCTTGTAGAGGGCGCGGGCGCGCGCGGCCAGCGCCGGGCGGGCGGCGGCGAGGGTCGACTCCAGCTCGCGCAGGCGGCGGCTGCTCTGCTCGATCTGCTCGTTGGCCCGCTGCAAAACGGCCTGCGTCTCGCGCAGCTGCTCGCCGCGCAGGCGCACCTCGAGCTCGAGGCGCTCCACGTCGCCGAGCAGGCTCTTCTCCTGCCCCCTCATCTTCTCGAGGTCCCTGGCCAACGCGTCCTTCCGGGCGCGGATGCGCAAAAGCCGCGACTCGCCGTCCGGCACCTGCGCCCCCGCCTGGGCGACGATGAGCACGGCGGCGGCCACCACCCAGCCCGTCCTCACATCAGGGGCTTGCCGTCCAGATCGGCGGGGACGGGAACGCCGAGCGTCTGCAGGATCGTCGGCGCGAGATCCATGATCGACGGCGCGGGATTGGCAAACTTGCGGTTGGCGAAGAAGACCCCGCCGCTGATCTCCGTGGCGGTGGCGCAGTGGTCCCCGCTCCACTTGCGGTTGTTGTTCTCGACCACGGCCCGATTCACGCCGCCGAGCGTGTCCTGCCAGCCCACGCGGTAGCCGTCGTTGAATCCGACCTGCAGGTCGGGCGCGTACTGCAGGTACTCGCCCTTGTAGATGTCGTCGCGGCGGTAGACGTCGCGCATCACGCGCTCGCCGGAGTCGGGGTCGACGAGCGGCGCCAGCTTCGTCACGATCTCGTCCTGCAGCGCCTTGTACTCGGCGCCCGCGGAAACGATGCCCTGGCCTTCGCGCCCGCGCAGGTTGAAGTAGATCTGTCCCAGCCCGACCGCGTACGCGCGCGTCCGGCTCCAGTCGACGCCTTCCCAGAACTTCCCGCGGCCGAACAGGTCGGCCAGTCCCTTCTTCGCGCTCTCCTGGCCCTGGAAAACCATGTAGCCGTTCTGCACCAGCCAGGTGTTGAGGTTCACGCTGCGGCGAAAGGAATGGAAGCCGTGGTCGGACATCACGATGAAGAGCGCGTCCTTCGGCAGTTTGGCCTGGATCCGTCCCACGAGGTCATCCGCGCGGCGATAGACCTTCTCGATGGCGTCGCCGTGGCGGGCGGCGAGTGCCGCGTCGTACATCGGATGCAACGGGTCGATGAGCCGCCACATCATGTGCGAGATGCGGTCGGTGGTCTCGATGGCGGCGACGAACAGGTCCCAGTCGTCGGTCTT
>JANMPI010000066.1:0-4558 GCA_031369785.1 Acidobacteriota bacterium | reverse complement strand
CTAGTCGAACACCTTCTCGAAGTCGGGCTCGACCACGATCTCCTTGCCTTCGATGTGGATCAGCCCCTGGCGCTCGAGGTCCTTCAGCATCCGCGTGACCGTTTCCCGCGTCGTCCCGATGCGGTTGGCGATCTCCTGGTGCGTCGCGCGGCGGAAGGCGATGCGGCCGTCGCGGAGCCGCCGCCCTTCCTCGCGCGCCATGTCCACGATCACGCGGGCCACCCGCCCGTAGACGTCGAGCAGGGCGAGGGTCGAGATCTGATGGTTGGCCCGGCGGAGGCGCCCGGTCAGGATCTTGATGAGCGCGGTCGTGATGCTGCGGTTGTCGGTGAGGACGGTCTGGAAGTCGGTGCGGTGCAGCGACAGGAGCTCGGTCTCCTCGGCCGCGATGGCGGTGGCGGAGCGCGGCTCGTTGTCGAGGAGCGCCATCTCGCCGAAGAAATCCCCCGGCCCCAGCATGGAGAGGATCACCTCGCGGCCGTCGTCGCCGAGGATCGTCACCTTGATCCGGCCCTCGAGGATCATGAAGAACGTATCGCCTTCCTCGTTCTCGAAGAAGACGACCGTATCCTTCGGGAAGCGCCGCCGCGAGGAGAGCTTGGCCAGGCTGGAGATGTCGCTGTCGGCGAGCTCCGAGAAGATCGGAACTGTCCGCAGGAGCTCCTGATCGTCCATCGGCGGATGGTAGCTTAGTTTCCCACCAGGCGGACGAGTCCCTCGATGACGTCCGTGGCCTCGCGCCCGGAGACGGGCCGCCAGGGCACGAAAGCGCCGTCCTCGGTGAGGTCCATGAGCCCCGCCGCGACCACCCGCGCCGCCGGGTAGTAGACGACGTTGCTGGACGACATGTCGGTGAGGCGCGGGGCGGGCGCGGCCGGATACTGAAGGAGATCGAGCGCCCGCGCCACCGCCCGCGCCAGGTCCCCGCGGCGGACCGTCGCGCCGGGCTGGAAGGTGTGGTTCGGGTAGACGTCGACGAGGTCCAGGGCCAGGCCGCGGATGATGTGGTCGCGCGCCCAGGAGCCCGAGATGTCGATCGCCACCTTCCCCGGCCCCAGCGGCGCCTGGGACAGGCGGCGCACCTTGACCATCATCAGCGCGGCGAGGTCCGCCCGGGTGATGGCCGGCGCGTCGAGGATCCGCCGGAACTCCTCGGGCATCTGCTCCGCTTCGATCGATTCCCGGACCCGGCGCGCGGCGGTCAGCGCTTCCTCGTCGCGGGGATCGGCCTGCAGCACCCGCCGGTAGACCTCGAGGGCGCGCTCGTGCTCGCCCCGCTGCTCGCCCAGCTCGGCCAGCCGCATCAGCACCTGACGGTCGTGGGACGGATCGGCTTCGAGGAGCGCGATCGCGGGGTCGGTCTGCCCGCGGTTGACGAGCAGGGAGGCGAGCTCGAGGCGGACCGTCGACAACTCCGGCGCGGCCTGCAGGACGAGCTCGTATTGCGCGATCGCGCGGTCCATGTCCCCCGCCGCGGCGGAGGCGCGAGCCGAGGTGACGCGGCTCTCGGTGACCTGCAGGCGCAGCTCGCCGCGGCGGCGGCGGATGAACTCGTTGGCGGGATCGGCGGCGCCGGCACGCGCGTAGGCGGCGAGGGCGGCCTCCGCGTCACCGCTCCGCGCGAGCGCAATCGCGTGCCCGACCAGCGCCGAAGGGTCGTTCGGCTTGTGCTCGAGAACGGCCGCGAAGCGGCGGGCGGCATCGGCGTCGTCGCCGGCCCGCAGCCGAGCGTAGGCGAGCGCGGTCTCGGCGGGGAGGAGGCCCGGGCTTTCCGTGAGGACGCTGCGGAGCCTCTTCTCGGCCGGCGCCGGTTGGCCGGCGAGGATCTCGTGCCACGCGCGCTCGATCGCCGTCGCCTCCTTCGGGCGCACCTCGCCCGGGGACCAGCGCGGGAAGACGAACTCCTCGGTCTCGGGGGTGTTGGTGACGGGACGCACCGTAGCGGTCGCGCACCCCGCGGCGACGAGTAGGCCGAGCGCCGCCGCCGCGCGCCGGGAGCGCTTCATATGATGTGCTCGCGGTAGCGCTCGACCATGCGCTGCGGCAGCTCGGCGTCGAGCGTCACCTGTCCGTCCTCGACCTCGTGCGCGACGACCCGGCCCGCGTTGTACACGCCGGCGATGCCGCGGCGGTCCCCCGCCGCGAAGCGCAGGCGCACGCTGCGCGGCTCCATCTCCAGCCGGGCGCCGATGGCCGCGCGCAGGTCGTCGAGCCCCGCGCCGCTCCGCGCCGAGACCACGACCGACTCCGGCCGTCCGTCCGAAAGCGCGCGCGCGCGGGCCTTCGTGATGCGGTCCGCCTTGTTGAGCACGGGAATGCGCGGGCGCTCCGCCGCCCCGATCTCCTGCAGCACGGCCTCGACGGCCTCCTCGCGCTGCTCCACGTCGTCCGCCGACGCGTCCATCACGTGCAGCAGCAAATCGGCTTCGACGACTTCCTCGAGGGTGGCGCGGAACGCCGCCACCAGCGCGTGCGGCAGCTTCTGGATGAAGCCGACGGTGTCCACGAGGAGCACGTCCTTGCGCGAGCCCACGCGCATCTTCCGGATCAGCGGGTCGAGGGTCATGAACAGATGGTCCGAGATCGCGGTGTCGGCGCCGGTGAGCGCGCGGAACAGCGTCGACTTGCCGGCGTTGGTGTAGCCGACGAGGGCGACGATGGGGGCCGACGCGCGTTGCCGGGCGTCGCGGCGCGTGTTGCGATTCCGCCGCACACCCTCGATGTCCTTCTTGATCGCCTGCATGCGCTGGCGGATGCGGCGGCGGTCCGTCTCGAGCTTGGTCTCCCCCGGCCCCCTCGTCCCGATGCCGCCGCCCAGGCGCGAGAGCATCACGCCCTTCCCGGTGAGGCGCGGCAGCATGTAGTCGAGCTGGGCCAGCTCCACCTGCAGGCGGCCTTCGCGCGTCCGCGCGCGCTTGGCGAAGATGTCGAGGATGAGCTGCGTGCGGTCGAGGGTCTTCACCCCCAGCTCTTCCTCGAGGTTCCTCTGCTGCGCGGGCGAGAGCTCGTCGTCGAAGATGACGACGTCCGCCTCCTGCGCGGCGGCGAGCGCCGCGACTTCCACCACCTTGCCGCGGCCGATCACCGTGGCGGGATCGCGGCGCTTCCGCTCCTGGAGGACGGTGCCCACCACGCGCGCCCCGGCACTGTCGGCGAGCAACGCCAGCTCCTCGACCGCAGATTCGACGTGCCGCCGGTCACGCGAACCGCTGACGACGGCCACGAGCAGCGCCTTCTCGCCGGTGCCCTGCTTGCCGTCGTCGGGGGAAGTGGATCGCGCCTTCAGATGAATGATCTCCCGATCAGTCTATCAAGTCCGCGCGCCGAGGACGGCCATCACGTCTTCCCAGGCGATGGCGCCCGCGCGCAGCAGTGCCGGCGTGGGGGCGGCCAGGTCGACGATCGTGGAGGCGAGCGTGCCGCCCGGTCCGGCGTCGAGGGCGAGGGCGGCTTCCGCGCCCACGCCCGCCACCGCCTCCGAGCAGGTGCGCGGCGCCCGCGCACCGGTGCGATTGGCCGAGGTCGAGATGAGCGGGCCCGCCGCCGCGCAGAGCGCCATCGTGACGGCGAGGGCGGGCACCCGGATTGCCACCGTGCCCGTCCCCGACGTCACCTCCGCCGGCACGCCCTCTGCCGCCGGGAGCACGATGGTCAAGGGGCCGGGCCAGAAGGCGGCCGCGAGGCGCTCCGCGTCGCGGGGCCAGGCCGCGCACAGCGCACGGGCCTGGTCGCGATCCGCGGCCACGAGGGGGAGCGGCTGGCCGCCGGGGCGGCCCTTCACCTCGCGCACGCGGCGCGAGACCGCGGGATCGCGAGCGCGGCCCCCCAGCGCGTAGAGGGTGTCGGTCGGGAAGATGACCAGCGCTCCGCCCTGGAGCGCCGCCGCGCAGCGCGCCACGACCGCGGCATCGGGGCGCGCCCCGTCGACCTCGAGAACGACGGGCGACGCGCTCAGGCGGAGGGCGGAACCATCGGAGGCGCGGACGGATCCTGCGGCGCCCACGAGGTGTCGATGTTGTTCTTCTTGTACATGCTCAGCAGGTTCGGCTTGTCCGCCGCCTTGGCGTAGGCTTCCTGCGGCTCCACGATCTTGCGCTTCACGAGGTCGGTGAAGCTCTCGTTCATCAGGCACATGCCGTAGCGCTTGCCGGTCTGCATGATCGAGGGGATCTGGAAGATCTTGGCCTCGCGGATCAGGTTCGCCACCGGCGGCGTGCCGATGAGGACCTCGAGCACGGGCACGCGCCCGCCCCCGATCTTCTTGCACAGCACCTGGCTGATCACGCCCTTCAGGCTCTCCGAGAGCATCACGCGGATCTGCTGCTGCCGGTCGGCCGGGAACTGGTCGATGATCCGGTCGACGGTCGACGGCGCGGACGACGTGTGCAGCGTGCCGAAGACGAGGTGGCCGGTCTCTGCGGTCTCGATCGCGATGGCGACCGTCTCGAGGTCGCGCATCTCGCCGACCAGCACGATGTCCGGGTCTTCGCGGAGGGCGGCGCGCAGCGCGTCCTTGAAGGAGCTGGTGTGCTCCCCCACCTGGCGCTGGTTGATCAGG
>JANMPI010000022.1:0-3956 GCA_031369785.1 Acidobacteriota bacterium | reverse complement strand
ACTTGCAGAAGGGGCTGGACGCCGGGACGTCGGTGAACCTCGGCGTGGCGCCGCACGCCGGGGGATTGAAGCCCGCGGGCTCCTTCGCCACGAGGACGAAGACGGCCATCTGCTCGCGGCTCGTGGACGCGGCCGGGCAGTACGTCGTGGGGGAGCAGCCGCCGGTCACGTTCTTGTGCAGGATCGTTTCCACGAAGCGGAAGAACGGGTTGCTCGACGGGACGTCGGTGAAGCTGTTGCCGACGTGCAGCGTCCACGTCTTGGTCGCGCCGCTGGGGGTCACGGTCTCGAGCGCCGTGCTGTCCCAGTGCGTCGCCGGACGGGTCGCCGTGGTGTTCGCCACGCTGTAGCAGTTGCCGCCCGTCGAGCACGTGCCGGTGCCGGCCACGGGGATCGTCCCGTAGCTCGCGGCGTTGTCCGGGATCGTATAGACGGGGCCCGCCGGCCCGGTGTGGTTGCTGAGCACGCCGGTGAGGGCGATCGCGCCGGTGCCGGTGTTGCGCCACGACGGAGCCACGATGACGGTCTCGTTCGGCTGATACACGCCGTTGCCGGCGGTATCGACGGCCAGGCCCGCGGGGGCCGCCGCCTGCGTCGGAACCGTGGTGCAGGCGCCGGCGAAGATCGTTCCGATGTCGTCGATCCACACACCGGTCGCCGCGACGGAGTTGTCGGAGGCGAAGCGGAAGCGGATGGTGACCGAGCGGTTGATGAAGTCCGCCATGTTGACGCGGACCTCCTGGAAGGCGGCCTGCGCCCCCGACCACGCGCGGCGTCCGGCGATCGGGCTCTGGAATCCGCCGCTGATGGTCGCATTGTAGCCGTTGAGGGTGAAGCGGTTCAGGTTCGCCGGAACCGTGCCCTGCGCGGCGAGGATGTCCGACCACGTCGTCCCGCCGTCGAGCGAGTACTCGAGGACGTGACCGTCGTACGTGCTCTCCGTCGTGAAGGAGTGGAAGAACGTCAGCACGCCCGGGGTCGCCGGGAAGGCGATCGGTGTGACCTTGCGCAGGTACTGGTCGGTGATCGACGCGGGGTCGTCGACGAACCAGGAGCGAGTCGGAGAGTTGGCGCGCGTGTTCACGATGGCCCAGATGTTGGCCCCCGTGCCGCCGGTCGTGTTCCAGTCCGTGCCGCCGGACTCGACGTTGTCGATCGTCGCGGTCTGCTGCGACGCCGTCGCCGTCCGCTGGGTGGTGTTGGTGTCGGTCGCACCGCCGTTGCAGGGGCCGCCACCGGTGGTCGTGTTGTCTTCCGCGCGGACGATGTAGAAGTACGGCGTCCCGGTCGTGGGGGAAGCGTCGGTGTAGGTGAGGCCGGTGACGCAGCTCTGGAGCAGGGTCGCCGCGCTCGGCGGGGTGCCGGAAACGGTGGACCGATAGACGTTGTACTTCACGGTCGTGCCGGGGCAGGCCGTCGCCGCGGACCACGCCAGGTTGATCGCGCAGGATGACGTGCCCGCGTTCGTCGCGCTGGTCAGGCCGGCGAAGGACGGCGCCGTGCAGGGACCGCCGCCCGTGCCGTCGAGGATGAACGGAGCGCCCTGGGGGAACGTGCCGTCGACCAGGGCCGCCCAGGTCGCGCCGTTCTTCTGCATGGCGTTACCGGTGGTGGTCTGGCCCAGGATTGTGATGGGGGGCTGCCAGGGGCCGGAGGCGAGGGTCCCGCCGACCTGCCAGTCCAGCCAGTACGTGCCGGCGGGGAGGGTCACGACGGCCGTCACCGTGCTCACCATGATCGGGCGCGCGGTGTTGGCCAGGTCGGTATCCAACGTGCGATAGATGTTCGACCAAGTGCTGCTCGCGAGCCGGTTCGTGGTCGCGTCGCCGAAGACCACGACGCTACCGGCCGCGTTGGGCACGCCGTTCCAGATCTGGAGGTTGATGTTGTTGATCGTCGACGTGTTCCCCGAGTTCGTCTGATAGTTGAAGAGCCGGACGGTCTGGAGGGCCCATCCGCCCGCGGGCACGGTGAAGTCGTCGGCGATCCGGAAGCCGCCGGAGATGGAGTTGGCGAAGCCGAAGACGGTCAGTCCGGCCGCGGTCTGGAGGGCGCTGGCCGCCGCGCCGCCCGCTCCGCCGGTCGGATGGGTGATCAGCGGGCCGTTGTCATAGAGGACCGCCTCGGGAACGTCGGGCGTGAGCGCCGGGCCCGGATCCTGGAGCGCCTGTCCGGCATAGGCCTCGGTCGCGACGTCGCTGGCTTCGGCGCGGGCGTCGCTGCCTTTGACGTTGTCGGCCATGGCGCGGGGACCGGAGAGCAGCAAGCTCGCCGTCAAGGCCAATAGCGTCATCCTGCTCAAGCGGCTGGACATGGCTTCACTCCTTAGATTCGGGGTTCTGAGACGGGCCTCGACGGGGCACTCGGCGGGGATCGGGGGTCATCGGAAGCGAGCACCCTATCCCGCGCGCCCGAAGATGTCAATAAATGAAACGAGAAAAAGTTCCATCCATTCTGCGCTTTTCTTTGACGGCGGTGGGCACCGTCACATAAGCTTCAACCATTCGGTCTAACCAACCAGTTGATATCCGCGCGGGAGGCACCGCAGTGAAGCGCGAGCGAGACGCCGCACCCCACGAGCGCATCGTCGCCGCCGCCGCCGCGGTGTTCGCTTCTCGCGGCTTCGAGGGAGCGCGCATCGACGAGATTGCGGAGCGGGCGGGCGCCAACAAGGCGATGCTCTACTACCACGTCGGCGACAAGGAGGACCTCTACTCGGCGGTCCTCGTGGAGAGCATCGACCGCGCGCTCCTGCTCCTGCGCGGCGCGACGGCCAGGGCGTCCTCTCCGGCCGGGAAGTTGGAGGCGGTGCTCGACACCCTGGCCACCTTCGGCTCCAGCAACCCGGAGTTCATTCCGATCATCATGCGCGAGGTGGCGGGCGGCGGGCGGAACCTGCCCGACGCGCTCTTCGCTCGGCTCGGCAGTGTCTTCCGGGTCGTGTCGGACGCGTTGGCCGAAGGCGTCGCGGCGGGCGCGTTCCGCGCCACCGATCCGCTCCTCACCCACGTGACACTGGTGGGCGCGCTCATGTATCTGCGCGCCAGCGCTCCGATCCGCGAGCGCGTGGCCCGCATGGCGGGACTGCCCGTCTCCGATCACTCGCCGCGCGATCTGGCGCGCCTCGTCGGCGATCTCTTCCTGCACGGGCTGGAAGCGCGCCCCCCCGCCCCTCCCGCGAAGCGAGCGCGCAGGGCGAAACCCCGCTCGTCCAAACGCATTGGAGGCTCACGATGAGGGCATCCCGGGGCGCGATCCGCCTCGTGCTGGCGGCCGTTCTCCTGTCCCCGGCCTGCCGCCGGCCCGCCGGGGACGACGATGCCACGCGCTTGCACGGGCGCATCGAGGCGGTGACGGTCGACCTCGGGCCGCGCGTCGCCGGGCGCGTGACCGAAGTCCTTTTCCGCGAGGGCGACCGCGTCCGGGCCGGCGACGTGCTCGTCCGCGTCGATCTCGGCGAAGCGGAGATCGCGGTGGCCCGCGAGCGCGCGGGTGTCCGCGCCGCGGAGGAGCGCGCTCAGGACCTGCAGTCGGGGAGCCGCCGGCCCGAGATCGCGGTGGCGCAGGCGGAGGTCGCCGATCGCCGCGCCGCGGTGGCGCTGGCCGGCAAGGAGGCGCAGAGGATCGCCGCACTCGCCCGCGAGGGCATCGTCTCCGCGGAGGTTCGCGACATCGGGCGCGCGACGCTGGAGCGCGCGCAGGCCGCGCTCCAGGCCAGCGAACAGAAGCTCGCGCTCAGCCGCGAGGGCTCCCGCCCGCGCCAGACCGCAGCCGCCCGCGCCGAGGCGGAGCGCGCGTCGGCCGTCCTCCGGCAGTCGGAGGTCGTGGCCGGCGAACGCGAGGTCCGGGCGCCCGCCGACGGCATCATCGTGCATCGCCTGGCCGAGCCCGGCCAGCTCGTCGGCGCGGGACAGCCCGCGATCACCATGGCCTTCGCCGATCGCCTCTACGTGCGC
>JANMPI010000020.1:0-6053 GCA_031369785.1 Acidobacteriota bacterium | reverse complement strand
ACTTGCAGAAGGGGCTGGACGCCGGGACGTCGGTGAACCTCGGCGTGGCGCCGCACGCCGGGGGATTGAAGCCCGCGGGCTCCTTCGCCACGAGGACGAAGACGGCCATCTGCTCGCGGGTCGTGGAGGCGGTGGGGCAGTACGTCGTGGGGGTGCAGCCGCCGGTCACGTTCTTGTGCAGGATCGTCTCCACGAACCGGTAGAAGCCGTTGCTCGCGGGCACGTCGGTGAAGCTGTCGCCGATGTGCAGCGTCCACGTCTTGGCGGTCGCAGTCGGCGTCACCGTCTCGACGACCGTGCTGTCCCAGTGGGTCACGGGACGAGTGGCGGCAGCGTTGGCGACGCTGTAGCAATTGCCGCTCGCGGTGCAGCTCGCGGAGGCGCCGGCGGCGATCGTGCCGTAGGAGGCGGCCGCGTCGGGCACGGTGTACGTCGCGCCCGCGGGCCCGGTGTGGTTGGTGAGGGCGCCGGTGAGGACGAGCGCGGTGGCGCCGGTGTTGCTCCACGTGGGGGCCATCACGACCGTCTCGTTGGGTTGGAAGACGCCGTTGCCCGCGGCGTCGACGACCAGCGCGAGCGCGGTCGCCGACTGCGTCGGGACCGTGTTGCACGCCGAGGCGGTCGCGAACGAGATGTCGTCGATGAACACGCCGGTGGCGGCGACCGAATTGTCCGACGCGAACCGGAAGCGGATGGTCACGTTCCGGCTGGCGAAGTCCGCCATGTCGACGCGGACCTCCTGGAAGGCGTTCTGTGCGCCCGACCACGCCCGCCGTCCCCCGATGGGGCTCTGGAACGCGGTGCTGATGGTCGCGTTGTAGCCGTTCAGGGTGAAGCGGTTCGCGTTCGCCGGAACCGTGCCCTGCGCGGCGAGGATGTCCGACCACGTCGTCCCACCGTCGAGCGAGTACTCGAGGACGTGACCGTCGTACGTGCTCTCCGTCGTGAAGGAGTGGAAGAACGAGAACTGGCCGCCGCCCGCGGGGACGGCCAGCGCGGCGATCCTACGGAGCCGCTGGTCGGTGACCACCGCGGGATCGGCCGTGAACCATGAGCGCGTCGGAGAGTTGGCGCGCGTGTTCACGATGGCCCAGACGTTGGTGCCCGTGCCGCCGGTGGTGTCCCAGTTCGCGCCGCCGGACTCGACGTCGTCGGTGGTCGTGGTGCTGGGACCGCCGGGGGCGGCATTGCGCTCGACCACGTTCGTGTCCTGGTTGCCGCTGTTGCAAGCACCGGTGCCGGTGGTCAGGCTGTCCTCGGCGCGGACGATGTAGTAGTACCGCGTCCCGTTGGTGACGTTGGTGTCGCTGAAGTTGAGGGCGGCGACGCAGCTCTGGCGCAGCGTAGCCGCGCTGGGCGGGGTGGCCGGCGTCGTCGAGCGATAGACGTTGTACTTGACCGTGGTGCCCACGCAGCCGGTGGTCGCGGCGCTCCACGCGAGGTTGATCGCGCAGGCGGCCGTGCCGGCGCTGGCCGCGGTAGTGAGCCCCGCGAAGGTGGGCGGCGTCGTGCAGCCGCCGGTGGCGGTCGCGCTCGAGCACGCGCTGTTCGCCGACTCGCAGCCGGTGACGATGGCGCGGACGACGTAGGCGAAGGTCGCGCCGCCGCTCACGCCGTTGTTCACGAAGGTCGTCCCGGCGACGTTGGGCGCGACGAGGGAGAAGTTCACCTGCGGGCACGCGCCGGCCGCGCGGTAGACGTTGTACCCGGTCGCGCCGGCGACGGCGGTCCAGGTGACGGTGATCTGGTTGGGGGCAGTCGCGGTCGCCGTGGTGCCGAGGGGCGCGGCGGGCGCGGTGCACCCGTTGCGGCCGTCGAGGACGATGACGCCGGTGTTGAGCGGGTCGAGCCACGGTGCGAGGTTCGCCGCCGTCCACGATTCGGAGAACCGGCCGTAGAGGTCGGAGAGATCGGCCGCGCCGCAGGCGGACGGTCCCCCGTGGAGCTGGCCGATGTAGCGGCCGACCGACGTGTAGATAGGCGATCCGGAAGAGCCGGGCTCGGTGACTCCGAGGCCGGCGCCCCAGAAGACGTGGATGTGGCTGCCCGCGGGCTCCCCGTTGTTCCAGATAGCGGGAGCGCTCATCGCGGTCGAGAAGCTGATCCGCATCTCCTCGACGCTCGGATGATGGATCCCGACCGGCGACTGGAACTGCGTCGGGTTCGGCGTCCGGTCCCACCCCGCGTAGTACGCGTTGAACGCCTGGGGAACCGGGGCGGCGAGCTCCACGAGAGTCATGTCGAACGTCGCGGTGTTTCCGCGAAAGAACGATCCGGTATTGAACTGCGCCAGCGAGCCGTTGCCCGGTCCGCTCTGGCCCGGCCCCTGCGCGCGGCAGGTCGAGTTGAAGTAGTTGAAGAAGGCGACGAGCGACGCGGCGTTGCCGGCGTTGATTCCGCAGTGGGCGGCGGTGCTGAAGTAGGGCCTGGCGTCGTTCGCGGTGTTGTTCAGGAGCGACCCGGAGCAGAACCGGCTGCCGCCGGTGGAGATGACGGCGTTGGCGCGCTCCTGGCTGTTGTAGGGGTCGCTGATCGGGCACACGATGTCGATATTGCAGGCCCCCGACTTCTCCATGTTCGGTCGACCGAACCCACGGTAGTCGTGGTTGACCACTCCCAGATGCAGCTTCAGCGCGGCGCGCTCGGTGGCGGGGAGCGTGATTTCCAGCACCGTCTCGTCGCCGAACACCGGCGGCGTCCAGAGCTGGCCGTAATCCTTGTTGTCGTCGGCGGTGAAGGGGCGGTAGACGTGCTTCGCGTCCAACGAGTAGATGAAGAGTCGCCCGCCGGGAGGCATCTCGAACTTGTCGAAGCCGAAGTTCAGGGAGAGCGCCTCCTTCGAATAGACGCGCAGGCGCCACAGGAGATCGCCGCTATCGAGCCGCTCCCAGGTGCCGGCGGTCTCGGGCGTGAGGTCGGCCTTGAGGCTCGCCGCGTAGCGCAGGTCCTTTTCGCCCGTCTCCGCGAAGTGCCGCTCGTCCTCCGCCTTCATGGCCAGCGCGTCCACGGGCAGCATCGTCAGCCGCTCGACGCTCTCGATCGGCTGGACGCGCTGCGTCCAGGCCGTGGGCTGGGGTTCGGCGGCGACCGTTTGCGCAAACGCTGACAGGGCAAGGGCCGCACAGAGGGCGAGGTTTCTCATGGTTCTCCCGCGTCTTGGGACCGGCGTAGATTTTTCGGCAAGGGTGGAGGGCGGCAATGCTACCAGAAACGCGGGCGGCGGCAAGGGGGGGCCTCTACGGCGCCCAGTTGCCGAAGGGCTCGAGCGTATAGACCGATGTCCCGCAATCGTCGATGGCACTCGCCTGGTGGAACTGACCGCCCCGCACCCAGAGGACGACGTCCTGGTTCTCGATCGACTCCTGGTTCTCGAGCGCGTTGAAGTTGAGCGGGCAGCCGCCGGCGTTGTTGTCGTCGATCTCGTTCGGCTTGTACTGGAGCGCCCAGCTGTCGCTGACCGCGAAGTTGTCCAGGGGAGCCATCGTGGTGGTCGGGACCACGCGGTACCCGCGCCCGCTCACGGTGTCGCGCACGGCCCAGTTGTAGCTGCTGCTGATCGCGCCGTGCTGCTCCGTGCCGCTCGGCTTCCACGGCCCCTGGGGGCCGACGGGGCGCGGGGAGGCCGGCCCCTGCTGGAGGGTGTCGTTGGCCGGCCCGTCGATGTCGAAGTCGAGCCGCCAGTAGTTGTGATGGGTGTGGGCGTTGTTGATGCAGCTGGCGCTGACCGCCGAGTACCCGTACCAGGGCTGGACGCGGCCGTCGAGGTAGAACTTCCAGCGCATCACGTACCGGTACCAGCCCGCCGTCATCTGGGTGGTGAGGACGAGGGGATCACCGCTCTTCTCCGCGGAGACCCCGCGGAATCCGGTGCCCGACGGGATGTCGCCGCCGCTGCCCCCGGTCTCGCACACCGTCTCGGCGGGGAAGTTGGTCTCGTAGTACGCCCCCGGTCCCATGCCGTTCACCGCGATCCCGCTCGGATCCTTCACCCGGAACTTGACCTCCGAGTTCGACCAGTCGCGGAAGCAGCCACACCCGCCGGGGAGGTACAGGACGTTCAGGATCGGCGCATGCGCGCGCTTGAAAACGAGATGTCCGTTGTAGTACGCGTTGCTGATCTCGATCCCGGAGCCACTGGTGCCGGTGCTGGTCTGCGGGGTGCGGAAACAGAACTCCCACACCGGGCTCGCCGTCGGCCACTGCATGAGGCGGTCGGGGGCGGCGCAGGTCGGCGTGGCGTGCGCGGAGGGAGCCGCGGCCAGCAGGCCGACGCCCAGGGTCAGCGCGAAGACGATGCGCGGGCTCATCGGCCCACCTCCCCGCCGGTTGGATTCTCTTCCGGCGGATGGTAGGCCCGGTAGGCGACCGTCTGGGAAACGAGGTCGGCGATGGTCCAGCGCACGAGGCCCACGCGGTCGGGTGACAGCCAGAACACGTGCAGGCAGCGCGTGCGCGGCCCGCAGGCCTTGCCTTCGCCCTCCTCGAGGATGAATCCGCCATCCGGCACCGCCTTGACGCGGGCCAGCATCCCGCCGAGGATCCGGTCCGCGCGGACGATGGCGATCGCTTCCGCGAACTCCTCTTCCGTCGGCCGCGGCTGCCCGGCGATGACCTTGTCCTCGAGGAGCAGGCCCTTCGCGTCCTGCACCGTCTGCCGTGTCGTGCCCGCGGTGTAGTCGAAGTAGAGGCGCACGTACCGCGTCTCGTCGCGGCCGTCGACCTTCACCGAGTCCTTGTATTCCCGGAGGAGCCGGACCCGCGGCTCGGCTGCCACCGTCGAAGCGGCCACGGCGGCGTCCTGGGCGGCGTGGCCGGGGGCGCCCCCCAACGCCTGGAGCCCTCCCGCGCACAAAACGGTCACGAATGCGTGTCGCATGGGTGCGACTCTAGCAGCCGACCCCTCCGCCGTCCATGCCGCCGCGTACCCGCCGCGCTCACGCGCACCTATAATCGGTGGGTACGCCATCGCCTCCGGCCCAAGGCGCGTGCGCACCGACCTCGAATGCCCGCCAGCAAGAAGGCTCCTTCGCGCAAGCCGGTGGCCCGCCGCACTCCCGGCGGACCGACGCGGGCGCTCACCGGCGACAGCCTGAACGCCTACATCCGCGAGATCTCCAAGTTCCGCCCCCTGACCGGGGACGAGGAGAAGGACCTCGCCCGCCGCATCCGCGGCGGCGACCAGGAGGCGCTGCAACGGCTGGTCGAAGCAAACCTGCGCTTCGTGGTTTCGTACTGCAAGCGCTACCGGGGCCTCGGCCTGTCGTTCCTCGACCTCATCCACGAGGGAAGCCTCGGCCTCATGGAAGCGGCCAAGCGCTTCGATCCCGACCGCAACGTGAAGTTCATCTCGTACGCCGTGTGGTGGGTCCGCCAGGCGATCTTCCAGGCCCTGTCGGAGCAGCACCGCATCTTCCGCCTTCCCCAGAAGCTGTCGGGCCAGGTGTCGAAGGTGGGCAACGCGCGGGCGAAGCTGGTGACCGAGCTCGATCGCGCGCCCACCACCGCCGAGCTCGCGCAGAAGACGGACCTCACGGTGCACGAGGTCGAGAATGCGCTGAAGGCGACGGGCGACGACCTTTCGTTGTCGGCGGCGGTGGGGGACGGTACGCTCGAGCTCGGCGACACCATCGAGCAGGACACGGTACCCTCCGTCGAGCGCGAGCTCATGCGCTCGTCCTTCGAGGAGCAGATCCGTTCCCTGGTGGCCGAGCTCGACGAGAAGGAGCGACAGGTGATCAGCATGCGGTTCGGCCTCGACGGCGAGGATCCGCGGACGCTGCAGGAGATCGGCGAGGCGCTCGGCCTGTCCCGGGAGCGCATCCGCCAGATCGAGAGCAAGGCCAAGGAGAAGCTGCGCCGCAACCAGCGCACGAGCAGCTTGCGCGGGGCGCTCAATTGACGGGGCCGGTGCCGGCGGGCGGCCCGTGCCCGCGCTGCGGCGGGACGGGCTTCGAGATCGTCGAGAAGGACGGACGCGAGTTCGCGCAGCCCTGCTCCTGCCGGCGCGGCGTGGTCGCGGGCCCCGACGCCTTCCTCGACGCCTGCCGCATCCC
>JANMPI010000002.1:0-3127 GCA_031369785.1 Acidobacteriota bacterium | reverse complement strand
GGAAGGAAGAGCGCCGGTTCGTGCCGATGAACGACGTCTCGGCCTGGTACCGCTGCCGCAAGGTCGGCCGGCGGGTGGTGAAGCAGAAGTTCCACATCCGCTGAGCGGCATGACTCCCGACGAGAGGGGTGATGCGCCCGGGACGAGCCGGGCTGCCTTCGACTTCGCCCGCCAGGCCCTGGGCTCCAGGGTCGAGGGAAGGTATGTCTCGGTGCTCGAACATTCCCCGGAGACGGTCGGCGTCTTCGACCTGGTGCTGTTCCTGGGTGTGCTCTATCACCTGCGCCACCCGCTGCTCGCGCTGGAGCGGCTGTTCAGCGTCACCGGCGGGCAGGCGATCATCGAATCCCACGTCGACCTGCGTGACTCGATCGACCGGCGATGGCGTTCTATCCGACCAACGAGCTGAACGGAGACCCGTCCAACTGGTGGGGGCCCAACGTGCCGGCGGTCGAGGCGATGCTTGCGACCGTGGGGTTCCGAAAGGTCGAACTGAAGTCGGTCACGCCGTACGCGGCCATGAATCGCGAGCTCGGCGTGTTCAAGTGGGGACAGGACAAGCTCGACTGGTCGGGCAAGATCCAGGGGCGTGGGCTTTGGCACGCCTGGCGGTGACCGCCGGCGTCCAGGTCACGAGCTCGTCGGCCGGGTGCCATTGCGCTGCGTTGCCGAACGCCCTAATCTGAGCCGGAACGCTGCGGGCGTAGCCGAATTGGCTTAGGCGCCAGATTTAGGCTCTGGTGGGCGAAAGCCCGTGTGGGTTCGAGTCCCACCGCCCGCACCACCCCTTCCACGTCCGTTGGGGTGCGAGCCGCGCCCGGTGATATTCTGGCCTCCCGCCGAAGCCAACCCGGTCGGCGCCCTTTGTCCGGCAAAACACGAAAGAGGCCCCTTGAAAGTCGAATACAGCGAGGAGACGCCGGTACGGAAGTCGCTCGCCTTCGAGATCGAGCCCGAGGTCGTCGAACAGGAGATCGAGACGCGCGCGAAGCACTACGCGAAGCGCGTCAAGATCCCCGGCTTCCGCCCCGGCAAGATCCCCATCGCCGTCATCAAGCAGCGCTTTCGCGGCCAGGTGATGGAGGACGTCGTCGAGTCCCTCGTCAACAAGGCCGTCTTCGACGAGCTCGAGGGCCGGGGCCTGCGCCCGCTGGCCACGCCGAAGGTGCAGGACCTGAAGATCGAGGACAACAAGCCGCTCACTTTCCGCGCCGTGTTCGAGACCCTGCCCCCCATCGACCTCACCGACTACAAGGGGCTCGAGATCAAGGCCCGCGCGCCGCAGGCCAGCGACGAGGCGGTCGACAAGGAGCTGGCGCGGCTCCGCGAAGAAGCCGCCCGCTACGACGCCGTGGAGGCCCGCCCGCTGACCGACGGCGACTTCGCCGTCCTCGACGTGCAGTACACGCGCGAGGACGGCACGCGCAAACACGACGAGAACGTGCTCGTCGAGGTCGGGGCCGACGTCAATCACAAAGACCTGAACGAAGCGCTGGCCGGGATGTCGCCGGGCGAGAGCAAGACCGTGCGCATCGCCTACGACGCGGAGACGTCCGCCGGCGGCCTGGCCGGCCGGACCGTCGAGTACGCCCTCGCGCTAAAGGCGGTGAAGACGAAGGTGGTGCCGGCCGCGGACGACGAGTTCGCCAAGGACCTCGGCGAGTTCGGCAGCCTCCAGGAGCTTTTGGACCGGCTCCGCCAGCAGATCCTCGCCGCCGACGAGCGCCGCGCGGAGCACGAGACGCGGGACGCCCTCGTCGATGCCCTCATCGCCCGCGCGTCCTTCGACGTGCCGGACGCGCTGGTGGAGCGTCACATGGCGGCGCGGACGCGCAGCGCGGCCGAGGGGCTCGCCATGCAGGGCATCGACCCCAGCAAGGCGGGGCTCGACTGGAAGCAGTTCCACGACGCGCAGCGCGAGGCCGCCGTTCGCGCCGCGCGGGCCGACATCCTCCTCGACGAGATCGCGCGCCGCGAGGGCATCACCGTTCCGGAGGCCGACCTCGAGGCCGAGATCACGAGGCTGGCCGAGCGCATGAAGAGACCAAAGGAAGCGGTGCGCCAGGCGATGGAGAAAGAGGGCGAAATCGCGGGCCTGCGCGCGCGCATGCGCGAGGACCGCACCCTTGACTTGCTCAAGGCCAATGCTAGGATTGACAGCGAATGAGCCCTTCGTCTTACGCGGGCACTCTCGTTCCGATGGTCGTGGAACAGACGGCCCGTGGCGAGCGGGCTTATGACATCTACTCCCGCCTCCTCAAGGACAACATCGTCTTCATCGGGACGGCCATCGACGACAACGTGGCCAACCTGATCATCGCGCAGCTGCTCTTCCTGGAAGCCGAGGACCCCGAGAAGGACATCCACGTCTACATCAACAGCCCCGGTGGATCCACGACCGCCGGGCTCGCGATCTACGACACGATGCAGCTCGTGCGACCCGACGTGCAGACGATCTGCGTCGGGCAGGCGGCGTCGATGGGCGCGGTCCTCCTGGCCGCGGGAACCCACGGCAAGCGCTTCGCGCTCCCCAACTCGCGCATCCTCATCCATCAGCCGTGGGGCGGGACGCAGGGGCAGGCCTCGGACATCGCCATCCAGGCCAAGGAGATCCTCCGCATCAAGGACCGCCTGAACCACATCCTGGCCTTCCACACCAAGCAGCCGGTCGAGAAGATCAGCAACGACGCCGACCGCGACTTCATCATGGATGCCGCCCAGGGGAAGGACTATGGTATCGTCGACCAGGTCATCTCCAGGCGCGAAAAGTGAAGAAAACGGCCGAATCCGAGGTCCTTCGCTGCTCGTTCTGCAACAAGGACCAGAACGACGTCCGGAAGCTCATCGCCGGTCCCACGGTCTTCATCTGCGACGAGTGCGTCGACGTCTGCAACGACATCATCGCCGACGACCGCCGGGTGGAAGGCCGGACCTACAAGTCCAGCCTCCCCGTCCCCCACGAGATCAAGAAGTTCCTCGACGAGTACGTGATCGGCCAGGAGCAGGCCAAGAAGAAGCTGGCGGTAGCGGTCTACAACCACTACAAGCGCATCGAGAACAGCAAGCAGCGGGGCAAGAACGACGTCGAGCTGACAAAATCCAACATCCTGCTCATCGGCCCCACGGG
>JANMPI010000600.1:0-1818 GCA_031369785.1 Acidobacteriota bacterium | reverse complement strand
CTGGTCCGCCGCGGCGAAAGCGACCCGATCGACGTGGAGAAAGGCACACGCCACCAGCGTGGCCCGTATGGCAAACCGCTTATATGAGGACATGGCACGATGAGCTCCCGGCGGCCAATTGGCCGTATGCGACTCGATAGTGCAATCCGCGTGCCGCGCCGGCGTAGGATGACGGCGATGGCCCCCATTCCGAGCGAGACGCGGACGCACTACCGGACCTGCTCGCTCTGCGAGGCGATGTGCGGGGTCGCGATCGAGGTGGCGGACGGCGCCATCCGGTCGATTCGGGGCGATCCCGACGACCCCTTCAGCCGCGGGTACATCTGCCCCAAGGGCGTTGCCCTGGCCGATCTCCACGCCGACCCCGACCGGCTCCGCCGCCCGCTGCGTCGCCAAGGCAGCGGATGGAAGGAGGTCGGCTGGGACGAAGCGCTCGACGAAGCGGCGAGCCGGATGGTCGCCGTCCAGCGCGCGCACGGCCGTGACGCGGTGGCGGTCTACCTGGGCAATCCGAACGTGCACAACTACGGGGCGCTGCTGCAGACGCAGGTCCTGCACCGCGCGCTCCGCAGCAGCAGCCGCTACTCCGCGACGTCGGTCGACCAGCTTCCGGCGATGCTGGCCGCGCTCACGATGTTCGGCCACCAGCTCCTGATGCCCGTGCCCGACGTCGACCGCACGTCGTACTTCCTGATGCTGGGCGCGAACCCCCTGGCGTCGAACGGCAGCCTGATGAGCGCGCCCGGCATCGAGCGACGGCTGAAGGCGATGAAAGCGCGGGGCGGACGGCTGGTCGTCGTCGATCCGCGACGGACCGAGACGGCTGCCCTCGCCGACCGGCATCTTCCGATCCGCCCCGGAACGGATGCGCTGCTGCTGCTGGCGATCCTCCACACGCTGTTCGAGGAGGCGCTGGTCCGTCCGGATCGCCTGGCCGCGTTCACGGAGGGGATCGAGACCGTGCGCGGTATTGCCCGGGCCTTCCCGCCCGCGCGCGTGGCGGAGGCCACGGGGATTGGGGCCGCCGACATCGTGACCCTGGCTCGTGAGTTCGCGGCCGCGCCGGCCGCGGTCTGCTACGGCCGCGTCGGGATCTCTACGCAGGAGTTCGGGGGCCTCGCCTGCTGGCTCGTGAACGCGATCAACGTCGTCACCGGCAACCTCGACCGCGCCGGGGGATCGATGTTCACGCGCCCCGCGGCCGATCTCGTCGGGGTCGCGACGCGCCTGGGACAGCGCGGGCGCTTCGCCACCCGCCGCAGCCGGGTGCGCGGCCTGCCCGAGTTCGGCGGCGAGTGGCCGGTGGCGACGCTCGCGGAAGAGATCGAGACGCCGGGGCCCGGACAGGTGCGCGCCGCACTGACGGTGGCGGGCAATCCCGTCCTCTCGACGCCCAACGGCGCGCGGCTGTCACGCGCCCTGGCCGGCCTCGACTTCATGGTGTCGGTCGACTTCTACCTGAACGAGACCACGCGGCACGCGCACCTCATCCTGCCGCCGGTCGGCCCGCTGGAGCGCGATCACTACGACCTCGCGTTCCACACCCTCGCCGTGCGCAACACCGCCAAGTACTCGCCCGCGCTCTACGCTCCGCCGGCGGACGCGCGCACCGACTGGCAGATCCTTCTCGGGCTCGCGCGCGGCATCGAACGGGCCCGGGGCGGGCAGACGCTCGCCTCGCGTGTCACCCATGCCGTCCTCAGCCGGCTGGGCCCGCGGGGCGTGCTGGACCTGCTCCTCCGCGCGGGTCCGTACGGACCTCGGCCACGGCGCCCCCGCGGCCTCACCCTGCGGCGGCTGGAGCGCGCGCCCCACGGC
>JANMPI010000597.1:0-4088 GCA_031369785.1 Acidobacteriota bacterium | reverse complement strand
CGCGCGGCCGCCGTAGGGGTCGGTGTGGCTGCGGAGGGGGCCGGGCGACATCTCCCCACCCAGCCGCCGCGCGCCGCGCCCGAGGGCGGCGGTCTGCGGGTTCGGGGGAACGGGGGGCAAGGGATAGCCGCGGCGACGCGGCACGCGCGACGCCAGCGCGGCGCCATCGCCCGCCGCCCCGAGCTCCCACTCCGCGCGATCGTAGAAGGGCTCGAGATCGTCGTACGTGATCGGCCAGTCCGCGAGCGAGCTCCCCTCGGGCACTCCGTACGTCGTGGCCATGCGGAAGTCCTCGGGCATGAAGCGCCACGCCTGCGCGCCGTAGACGAGCGTCCCGCCGCCGAGGCAGGCCGCGTTGTTGTGATAGCCGGCCTCGTGCGGTCGCACGACCCGCTCCTGGCCCGCCGGGCTCACGAACACGCGCGGGTTGCCCTCGATACCGGGACCGGCGTTGTGGCCGTACACCGAGAGGCGCTGGTTCCGCAGGTGATCACGCCCGACGTCGGCGAACCCGAGCGCGGGACCGCGCTCGAGCAGCAGCACGTGACGCCCGGCCTCGGCCAGAACGCAGGCGACGATGCCGCCGCCCGCGCCGGTGCCCACCACGATCGCGTCGTAAACGGTCACACCGGATCCCGGCGGAAGCCCGTCATCACCCACGAGACGGCGTCGCGGTTTCCACCCTGCGCGGGCTCGCTGTAGAAGCCTTCCGCGGTGGTGCGCACGAGCAGGAGGAAGAAGGCGGTGGTTTCGATCTCGCGCAGCAGCGCGTCCTGGGCGGGTGGCGACAGCGCCGCGAAGGGCGTGGCGGATCGCGCCCGCGCTTCGGCATCGAGGGCGGCCAGCCCGGACCGGACGACCTCCTGCTGAGCGGAGAGCTCCCCGTCCAGCTGCCGGCGGAGGAAGTCTTCCGCCCCCGCGTCCCAGGCCCCGACCGACTCATCCGCAGGGAGGATCCGCTCCACCACGGCGCGGAGGACGGCCCGCTCCTCGGGGCTGAAGTGCATGCCTGCGAATCGTACTGCTTTTTCTTTCGATTTCTTGCGTTTTCGATCTATCCTCCCCGCGTGGTGCCCTCGATCCCCGGTCTGCTGGCTCGTATCCGTCCCCAACGGGAGATCGCGGGGATGTCCGCCGTGCTCCTTCCCTTCGATTCGGCGGGTCGGCCGGACTTCGCGGGCCTGGCCGCCCAGATCGAGCGCGTGGCCGCCGCCGGCCTCACGCCCGCGGTGAACATGGACACCGGGTGGGTGCATCGGCTGGACGACGCGCAACGCATCGAGGCCCTGGAGACGGCGCGCCGGGTGCGCGGCGGCGCGCGCTTCGTGGCCGGCGCGTACGTCGAGGAGGGCACGGGGCCGATGGGCGGGCGGTATCGACGCGCGGTGGAGGCGATCGTCACCCGCGGCGGTACGCCGATCCTCTTCCCCTGCACCGAGCTCCAGTCGGCGACGGGGTCCGACGTGGTCGCGCTGTTCCGGGAGATCGCGCAGGCGGCGCCGGCGCTCCTCGCCTTCGAGCTCGGCCTCGACTTCGTCCCCTTCGGCCGCATCTTCGACGCCGACACGATCCGCGGCCTGCTCGACATCGAGGGCGTGGTCGGGCTCAAGCACTCGTCGCTGCGCCGCGACCTCGAATGGGAGCGGCTCGAGCTGCGCGACTCACGGCGGCCCGAGTTCCGGATCTACACCGGCAACGACCTCGCCATCGACATGGTGATGTACGGCAGCGACTACCTCCTCGGCCTTTCCGCCTTTGCGCCGGAGGCGTTCGCGCGGCGTGACGCGTTCTGGCGGGACGGCAACGCGCGGTTCTTCGCGCTCAACGACCTCCTCCAGTACCTCGGCGCATTCGCGTTCCGCGCGCCCACGCCCGCGTACCGGCACAGCGCCGCGCAGTTCCTGAAGGTCACCGGCCACCTCGCGCATGACGGTGGCCCCTCGGATGGGCCGCGGCGTCCCGAGAGCGACGCCGCCGTCCTGGCCGACATCGCGCGCCGGCTCGCGGCCCTGGTCGAATGACGGGTTACCGCCGCATCGCGTCCCTGCGCACGCCGGGCCAGCTCCAGGATCACCTCGCCCACCTCGGCGTCACGCTCCCGCTCCGCGCGCTCCGCCCCGGCGAGCCCGATCCGCTGGCGCAGCCCCACGACGTCGCGGGCGTTTCCGTCGGCAATCGCTTCTGCATCCAGCCGATGGAGGGGTGGGACGGGACGCTCGAGGGCGCGCCCACCGAGCTCACCACGCGGCGGTGGCAGCGGTTCGGCCGAAGCGGCGCCAAGCTGATCTGGGGCGGGGAAGCGGTGGCGGTCAGCCGCGAAGGACGGGCGAACCCCCATCAGCTGCTCATCGACGACGAGCGGAGCGCCTCGCTGGCGGCGCTGCGGCGCGGGCTGGTGGAGGCCCACGATCAGGCCTTCGGGCGCACCGACGACCTGCTGGTGGGCCTGCAGCTCACGCACTCGGGGCGCTTCGCGCGTCCTCATGCGGACGGGCGCGCGGAGCCGGTGATCGTCTATCGCCATCCCGTGCTCGATCGCCGTCTCGGGCTCGATGCCGATCACGCGGTCCTCGATGACGAGGGTCTCGAGCGCCTCGTGCGCCGCTTCGTGGACGCCGCCGCGCTCGCCCACGACGCCGGATTCGCCTTCGTCGACGTCAAGCACTGCCACGGCTACCTGGGCCACGAGCTGCTGAGCGCGCACACGCGCCCGGGGCGGTACGGCGGCAGCTTCCTGAACCGCACGCGGTTCCTGCGTGAGGTGGTGGCGGGCATCCGCGCCCGCGTGCCCGATCTCGCCATCGGCGTCCGCGTCTCGATCTTCGACACCCTTCCCTTCCATGCCGCGCCGGACGGCACGGGGACGCCCGACGACGCCCCGCGGCCGTATCCCTTCGCGTTCGGAGCGGATCCCGCCGATCCGCTGCGCACGGATCTCGGCGAGCCGGCGCGCCTCCTCGCGCTTTTCGAATCGCTCGGCGTCCGCCTCGTGAACCTGACCGCGGGCAGCCCGTACTATAACCCGCACGTGCAGCGCCCGGCGCTCTTCCCGCCGTCGGATGGATACCAGCCGCCCGAGGACCCGCTCGTCGGCGTCGCGCGGCAGATCGCGGTCACGGCGGAGCTGAAGCACCGATTCCCCCGCCTCGCGATCGTCGGCTCCGCGTACAGCTATCTGCAGGAGTGGCTGCCCGACGTGGCGCGCGGCGTGCTCGCCACCGGCGGCGCGGACTTCATCGGCCTCGGGCGGATGGCGCTCTCGTACCCGCGTCTCCCCGCCGACGTCCTCGCCGGGCGCCCGCTCGAACGGGCGCTCCTCTGCCGCACCTTCAGCGACTGCACCACGGCGCCGCGCCAGGGACTCGTGTCGGGCTGTTATCCGCTCGACGCGTTCTACAAGGCGCGGCCGGAGGCGGCGGTGCTCCTCGCATCGAAGGCGCCGGCGTGACGCCCTACGCGATCGGCATCGATCTCGGGGGCACGCACGTCAAGGCGGCGAGCGTGTCGGACGCCGGTGTCGTGCTGGGCCGTCTCGCCGACACCACGCGCGATGGCGGGCCGGCGGGGTCGTGGGTACCGACGATCCGCGCGCTCATCACGCGGCTCGTGGACGAGCGCGGGGCGCCGCCGTCCGGCATCGGCGTGGGGGCGCCGGGCATCGCCGCCGCCGACGGGCGATCGATCGCGTTCATGGAAGGCCGGCTGGCCGGGCTTTCGGCCCTCGACTGGCCGCGCGCGCTCGAGGCCGCGGCGCCGGTCCGCGTCCTGAACGACGCGCACGCCGCGCTTCTCGGCGAGGCGTGGACGGGCGCGGCGGCGGGATGCCGCGAGGTCGTCCTGCTCACCCTCGGCACCGGTGTCGGCGGCGCGATCCTCTCCGAGGGAAGGCTCGTCCTCGGCGCGACCGGCCGCGCCGGGCACTGGGGCCACGTCAGCCTCGACCCCGACGGGCCGCCCAGCATCACCGGCATGCCCGGAAGCCTCGAGGGCGCCATCGGCAACTGCACCGTCGCCTTCCGCACGGACGGCCGCTTCACCGACACGCGCGCGCTGGTGGTTGCGCACCTCGCCGGAGATCTCCTGGCCAC
>JANMPI010000574.1:0-3005 GCA_031369785.1 Acidobacteriota bacterium | reverse complement strand
CGCCCCGATGTGAACGGCGAGGCGCAGCACCAGCGGGGTCAGCATGAAGCTAATCAGCGCCGCGAGGAGCGGAGACAAGGCGAGGTACAGCAGCGTCATGCGGCTCGACCCATGGAATCCGCCCTCGAGGGATGAGTACCCTTACAGCGAGCGGAAGTATACATGCGAAGGGCGGCAAAATTCGTTGAAGGGCTCAAAATACGATCCGGAGGGACGCACTTGTCTCGCGGACTCTACTCCGCCGGCCGGTTTACCTTCTGAAGCAACAGGCGAAGGGTGGGCAGGGCCAGGCGGTCCTTATCGCGATTCGCGGCTTCCTTGGAACGGATGATGTCCTCCAGCGCAGCGACGGGAACCTCCAGGTCGCCGCGCAAGGCGACCACAACGCTTCGGGCACTGAGGTCGCCGTAACCTCCGGTGCCCGAGGGCTCGAACGCCAGATCGAGGTCGCCCACGGCGGTGACGAGGTTCACCATCTTCATCTGTCCGAGGAACGCTGCGTCGCAGGCGAAAGGCAGGCCCTCGGCCACGCCAGGCGCTCGGATCCGCGCTCGCATCTCGTTCAGTGCGGCGGCCAACGCCTCCAGGTTGTCGCGATCACGCGCCGGGCAGATGTCCGCATCGTTGGTCCCGAGAGGAGAACCGTACAGCGTGGCCCCGAGATTGCCGATGACGACGTAGCGGACGCGGTGGGCATTCAAGATGCGGAAAAGCTCCCGCGGCTCGAAGCTCACCTACCTCCTGCGGGGGATGCGGCCCTGCCGCATTTCGTCGATGAACTCCGCCATCGCGACCAATGAGTCGAGACGCTCGTCGGGTGTCATCGCCAGCATCCCGTCGATCTGATCTGCGCCGGCCACGTCTTCCGTGCCCATGCCCGCCAGACGCGGGTCATCCGGCGAGGTGACGGGACAAGGTTCCGTGCCGTCCTTCATCAGGCGAAGGATAACACCGGGCCTCTCGGGCCCGTTGCCAACTCCGCGCCGGATCATGGGTGACTGGGGCAGAATGGCGCCGGAGTGAGTCCGGTGGGCGAGGAGAACAGGTCGCAGGCGGTCGGCCATCGCTGTCCCAACTGTGGTTCGACCCACGTCGCGCGCTCGAAGCGGCGGGGGATCCAGGAGGCGGTGATCCTCAAGCGCGAGGGGCTTTCTCCCTACCGCTGCCGCGACTGCGACAAGCGCTTCATCGAGCTCTCGCTTCACCGGTCGCGGCCGTCGGATGATCACACGCTGGCCGGCCGCCTGGGAATTCGCGACGCCAGGGCCCGCCGGCGGATGACCCGCATGGCCGTGGCCGCGGTGCTCGCCGTGCTCGCCCTTCTGTTCGCCTACGTGCTATTCGGGTATTTCACGCGCCCGGCGACGCCCGCCGACGCGGTGTCGAACGGACTCTTCCCAGCCGTGCTGGCGGCGGCACCGGAGGCGGCGTACGACCTCGTGTTCGCCGGGGGGCGGATCGCGGACGGTACCGGCCGGCCCATGGTCACCGGCGACGTCGGCGTGCGGGGCGACCGCATCGCCGCGGTAGGGGACCTCTCGGGCGCGGCCGCGAAGCGCCGCATCGACGCCCGCCGCCTGGTGGTCGCGCCGGGCTTCATCGACATGCTCGGGTGGTCCGAGTACAACGTGCTGGTCGACAACCGCGCGGCCAGCAAGATCACCCAGGGCATCACCACCGAGATCACCGGCGAGGGCCATTCCATCGCACCGCAGAGCGCGGCGATGATCGCCGCCGACCGCGCCGTCTTCGACTACTACGGCGTCACGCCGAGCTTCACGACGCTCGCCGGATACTTCGCGGAGCTCGAGAAGAGGCGCGCCACCATCAACCTCGGCACCTTCGTGGGCGCCGGCGGCGTCCGCGAATACGTCATGGGTCGCGCCGACCGGCCGCCAACGCGCGACGAGATGACGCGAATGGAGGCCCAGGTCGCGCAGGCCATGGAGGACGGGGCCCTCGGCCTGTCGACCTCGCTCCTCTATGTGCCCGACCGCTTCGCCACCACGACCGAGATCATCGCCCTCGCGCGCGTGGCCCGTCGCTTCGGCGGCACCTACATCACGCATCAGCGCGACGAGGGCACGCGCATCGCGCAGAGCCTGGAGGAGGTCTTCCGCATCGCCCGCGAGGCGCAGATCCCGGCGGAGATCTGGCACCTGAAGGTCGCGGGGCGGCAGAACTGGGGCCGCATGCCCGAAGTGCTGGCCCGGATCGAGAAGGCGCGCGCGGAAGGCCTCGAGATCACGGCCAACATGTATCCCTGGATGGCGAGCTCGAACGCGCTTTCCACGAGCCTGCCCGCCTGGGCGCGCGCGGGCACGACGGAGGCGATGGTGGCGCGCCTGCGCGACCCGGCGGTCCGGGCCCGCGTTCGCGCCGAGGTGCGGAAGAGCTGGGGGCGCAGCGACGGCTCGCACCTCCGGATCTCCGACGCGCTCGATCCCGGCCTGGCGAAGTACGAAGGCCGCAGCCTGGCCGAGATCGCCCGCGCCGAGGGGCGCGACCCGGTGGACGTCTTGATGGACATCGTCGTCGCCGACCGGGGGAACACCGGCAAGATCAGCTTCACGATGAGCGAGGCCGACATCCGCACCGCGCTGCGCCATCCGCTGGTGTCGATCGGCACGGACGCCGGGGCTTCCGCCGTCGACGGCATCTTCGCGAAGCGGCGCAGCCATCCGCGCGCCTGGGGAACCACGGCGCGCATCCTCGGGCGCTACGTTCGCCAGGAGAAGCTGATCCCGCTCGAGGAGGCGGTGCGCAAGATGACGTCCCTCCCCGCCGGCCGCATGAACCTGCGCGACCGCGGCCTCGTGAAGGTCGGGTATCTCGCGGACCTGGTGGCGTTCGATCCCGAGACGGTGATCGACAAGTCGACGTACGCGCAACCGTGGGCGTACAGCGCCGGCATTCCGTACGTCGCCGTGAACGGCGCGCTGGTCGTGGACGGCGGAACGATCACCACCGCGCGCCCCGGCCGCGTGCTGCGCGGCCCGGGATGG
>JANMPI010000571.1:0-19129 GCA_031369785.1 Acidobacteriota bacterium | reverse complement strand
CGCTGTCCCGGGTGGGCGCGGCCATCGCCGATCCCGCCGCCTATCGCGAGGCGGAGACGACGCTGGTCTCGGTCTGGGGCCACGTCGCGCGGCCGGGCGTGTACGAGATCGCGCTCGGCACGCCCCTGTCCCACATCATCGCCGAGGCCGGCGGCGCCACGGCCGGGATCGGGATGATCTTCCCCGCCGGCCCGTCGGGCACGCCGCTCACCGCCGCGCAGGCGGAGACGCCCCTCGATCCCGATGCGCTCCGCGCCGCCGGCTCGGCGCTCGGGACCGCGTCGCTGCTCGTGGTCGGAGAGCGGGCCTGCCCGATCGCGGTGGGCGCCTCGCTCGCGTCGTTCTTCGAGCGCGAATCGTGCGGGCAGTGCCCCCCCTGCACGGTGGGCAGCGCCGGCCTGGCTCGGACCCTGCGCGCGGTCGAAAGCGGCGTCGCGCGCGCCCAGGAGCTGAACGCTCTCGCCGAGGTCGCGGGCTTCATGAAGGACCACGGCTACTGCGCGCATTCACGGACGGCCGCGCTGTCCGTCATGGGCCTGCTCGCCCGGTTCCGCGACGACGTGGAGGCGCACCTCGCCGCCGGTCGCTGCCCGCGGAAGGACGCTCTCCCCTGCGATCCATTCGCGAACGGGTCGCCGGAGCGGCAGGCCATCGAGGCCCTCGCGTGAGCACGGTCTTCTTCCTCTTCCTCCTGCATCTCTCCGTGGGCCTGCTGGCCACGCTGCCGCTCGTCCCCGATCGCGCGGGGGCGAAGTTCTTCAAGTTCTGCTCCGCGTCGGCGGTGCTGATGACCACGGCGGGTCTCTGGCTCCTCTATCGCCGCTTCGGCATCGAGGACGGACCCGCCGTGCTCGGCGTTTACGGCGTCACCTTCGGGGCGGCCGCGGCTTCGCTGCTGTTCGCCGTCCTCTACAACCGGGCGCAGCACTTCGCCTGGCGCGCGGCGCGCCGGCCGCTCCTGGGCGCGTCCCTCGCGGCCGGGGTCGCCTCGATGATCGCCGCCTCGCCGTCGCCGGACCGCGCGCTCGTCCTCGCCGCCGCGGTGACGTCCGCGGTCCTCCTCGGCGCGGCGTTCTCGGCCATGGTGCTCGGGCACTGGTACCTCGTCGTCCTCGACCTCCCCATCGTCGCGCTGCGGCGGCTGACGGTGCTCCTCGCCGCCTCGCTGGCCGCGCGCGCGCTGATGGTCGGGATCGCGCTCTTCACGGTGAGCGGGGCGTACCATGCCGCGGCCGCGGTGGCCGTCGGCCGCTGGGACAACGACGGCCTCTTCGTCTGGATGCGCCTCCTCTTCGGCATCGCAGGGCCGCTCTCGCTCATCGGGTTCGTCTGGAAGACGGTGGAGATCCGCTCCACCCAGTCCGCGACCGGCATCCTCTACGTGCAGCTCTTCCTGGTGATGGCGGGCGAGCTCCTGGCCACGTACCTCCGGGTGTCGGCGGGCTATCCGCTGTGAAGCATCCGGAGATGGCCTTTGCGTGCTCGGGCTGCCGCGCCGAGGTGGTGGCCGCGCCGGGAGCGCCCGCGTCCTGCGCCCGGTGCGGAGCGCTGACGACCCTCGACGTGCCGCTCCCCCTGCGCGACGGCGGTGCGGTCGAGGCCTGTCCCGCTTGCGGGGGCCGTCAGCTCTACGTCCAGCGCGACTTCAATCAGAAGGCCGGGCTCGCGGTCGTGATCGTCGGCGCGGCGCTCGCGCCCTTCACGCCCTTCTACTCGAGCCTGATGGTGGCGGCGCTCATCGACGCCGGGCTCTACGCGCTGCTCCCCGAGATCACCGTCTGCTATCGCTGCCACGCGCATTTCCGCGGCTTCGCGAAAAACCCCGCGCACGAGGCCTTCGACCTGCATCTGGCCGAGCAGTACGAGACCCACGAGCGGTCGAACGGTGCCTGAGCTGCCGGACCTCCTCTACGTCCTGGGGGTCCTCCGCCCGGCCCTGGTCGGTCGGACCGTCGCCGCGGAGCGGCTCACCTCCCCCGTCGTGCTGCGATCGCTGGTCAAGGGCGACCTCGCGCTCCTGGTCGCGCGGTCCCTCGACCAGATCCTGCGGCAGGGGCACTTCGTGGTCTTCCGCTTCGGGGACCTCGACCTCGCCGTGAACCCGATGCTGGCTGGCCGGTTCAAGCTCGCGGAGCCCGAGGCGAAGACGGAGGCCGCGGCCGCTTTCGTCCTCACCTTCCAGCCCGGCCCCGACCTGCGCTATCTCGACGACAAGAAGATGGGCAAGGCGTATCTGGTCCCCGCCGGCGAGTGGACGGGAATCCCGGGGATGGAAGGAGGCGGGCTCGACGTCCTCTCGGAGGCGTTCACGCTCGAGCGCTTCCGCGAGCGGCTGCGCGGCCGGCGCGACCAGGTGCGGGCGTTCGTCATGGACAAGCGCGCGCTCGACAGCTTCGGCAACGCCTACGCGGACGAGGTGCTCTTCGAGGCCGGAATCCATCCCAAGACCTGGTGTCGCGCCCTCGGGCCGGACGACGCCGCGCGGCTGCACGCCGCAATCGTCAGCGTGATGAAGGCGGCCACCGAGGAGGTGGCCCGGCGTCACCAGCCGATCGAAGTGAAGGTGCGCGACTTCCTGCGGATCCGCCTGCGCTCGGTATGCCCTCGTTGCGGGGCCAGGGTGCGCAAGGCGGGCGTGCGCGGGATGGACAGCTACTTCTGCCCGCGCTGCCAGCCCGAGACGCGGCCGGGCCTCGTGGATTGGCGAAAGACCGGGGTGTGACACTGCGCAAACGATCCCAGACCGCTGCGGCAAGGACGCCCCGCGCGCCTACTGTCCCCGGCACGGGCGAAGTCGCCCGTCCTCACGAAAGGAGGGAGTCATGATCCGCACCCGCCGCATCGGGCTCACCCTCGCCGCCATCGCGCTTTCCGCGTGCGGGGCCGACACGGTCGTCAACCCGCCGTCGCCGGTCGCGCCGCCCGCGCCCGTGGCGACGCCGACCCCGGCGCCGACGCCCATCCCCGTCCCGAGCATCACCGGGTCCTGGGACAGCGAAGCGCGCCGCTGGCATTTCCGTCTCGAGCAGCGTGGCTCCGTCATCACCGGCCAGCTTCTCGGCTACCGCGACGTGTACTACTCGAACCCGGAGCATGGCGACCTCGCCATCACGGGCGCCGTCTCCAGCACTGGCGCCGTCTCTTTCCGCTGCTCCGCGTTCGCGGTCAGCTTCCAGGGCCAGATCGAATCCGCCACCCGCATGACGGGCTCGACCTACGACTGCGGCATCACCTGCCGCAGCTACGGCGAGGTCATGGTCAAGACGGCGAACTAGCGTCCCGTGCGGGGGGCTACGGCCCCCCGCACTCCATCGGCGGGTGCTTCAGCCGCAGCGGCTGCCTCAGCCGCGCGTCCAGGGCGGTCAGATCGGGGCGGCCCGTGGGCACGTCCTTCTCCGTCCGGCCGTCCGGAGCCACGGTCACCGTCGTCGCCACCTCGAACAGCTTCCTGGCGCGCGCGCGCGTCACCTGCAGGCCGTCGGCCGCGATGGCGACCCGGCTCTCCACGACGTAGCCCTCGCCGATCAGCTGGAACAGCACGCCGAGGACGCCGGTGGTCGGACGGCCGCGCAGCCCGGTGATCTCGTCGAAGGCCAGAACGTCCCCGTAGTCGAGGAGGCGGTACGTCATCACGCGCTCGTTGGTCACTTTCAATTGCGGCGTGGAGAGGGTGTCCTCGTAGGAATAGGAAGCCGGTCCGCCCTCGCGCGCGGGCCACCAGATGCAGACGTTCAGCGCGCGGAGCGGGGCGTTCACGACCGGCGCGCCGGCGACGACCCGCTCGACGCGGTAGTCGACGATGGAGTCCTGCCCGTAGTCGTCGGCCATGCGCACGAAGAGCGGCGCGCGCTCGCGGGGGAGGCCGGTCCGCTCCAGGTAGGCTTCGAACCACTCGCGGTGGCCGATGAAGAGCGGCTGCCTCCCGGGATCGCGCGCCGCGGCGTCCCGGGCCAGCCGCAGCAGGACCTCGGACTGGAACCGCGGGCCGTTGGTGGTGGCGGTGAGCGAGTACCCGTTGCTGTGCTTCATCGCCTGCAGGATCTCGTCCCGCTCCACGACGCGCGCGCCGAAGCGGTCCGCCCCCGCCACGGTGTGGGCGGCGACGAGGGCCGCGGTCACGAAGGCCGGCGTTCGCATTCTCCTATGGTGCCTCCACGGCGCCGCCCGTGGGGGGTGACGCCGTGAGCTCGGCGCGGTTCGCCGCCGCCAGCGCGTGGCCGGGCACGAGGGCAAGCGCGGCATCGTATTCCGTCATGGCCTCCGCGCGCCGTCCCTGGAGCGCCAGCACGCGTCCGAGGTTGTTGTGCGCGTCCGCATTCGCGGGGCGGAGGCGCAGGGCGCGGCGATAGTCCGCCTCGGCCTCGGGAAAGCGGCCGGCGGCGGCCAGCACGTTGGCCCGGCTGTAGTACGCGCCATCGAGGTCGGGATTGGCGGCGAGCGCTCCCGCGAGGAGGGCCAGGGCCTCATCCGCATGCCCTTCCGCGGCCGCGAGGCGCGCGAGGTTGAAGAGGGCGCCGGCGTGCCGGGGGCGATAGCGAAGGGCGGTCTCGTACGCGCGCCGGGCCTCCGCCACCTTGCCCTGGCGGAGAAGCACCACGCCGAGGTTGTTGTGCGCATCGGCGTACCGCGGATCGGACTTAACCGCTTCGCGGAAATGCGCGACCGCCTCATCGAGATGGCCCTCCGCGGCGAGCATGGTGCCCATGGTGTTCTCCGCCGGAGCGGGACGGATCGCGCGTCCGATCTCGTACTGGGCAGCGGCTTCGCTCATCCGTCCCTCGGCGGCGAGGGCATGCCCGAGCGCGTAGTGCGCGACGAAGTTGTCGCGCGTCACCGCGACCGCGTGTCCGAAAAGCGTCAGCGGGTCCTTCCAGTAACGCGCCTGGAGGATGGACGCCATGGCGCACGTCACGAGCACGGCCGCTCCGGCGGGAGCGAGCCCGCGGGCGAATCGCGCGGCAAGGACATCCGCGGTCCCCCACGTCACGGCGACGATCAGGCCGATGTGGGACAAGTACGTATAGCGGTCGGTGAGCGGGATCTTCCCCGGCTGCACGAACCCGATCACCGGGACCAGGACGCCGAGGAACCAGAGCCAGCCGACGATGAGGTACGGCCGGCTCCCGCGCAGCCTCCACGCGACGGCGGTGACGAGAAAGACGACGAGGGCACAGGCGAGGATCACCGCGGGGGGCCAGTCCGGCGAGTCGGGCCGCGGCAGCGCCATCGGATAGGGCCAGGCGAGCCTGGTCAGATAGCGCACGTAATCGACCAGGGCGCCCGCGATCCGCATCGGCAGCGGCTCCTGGGCCAGGCTCGACAGGTACCCGATACGCATCTGGGACCGGATCCCGATCGCCGTCGCGGCCACCGTCATCGCGAAGAGCGCGATCTTCTCGCGCACGAGCCGTGCCGCCCCGCGCCACCCCTCCCCCGGCGCGAATCTCCGAAGCGGCCAGTAATCGAGGAGCACGAGAACGAACGGGAGGGTGATCAGGAAAGGCTTCGCCATGAGGCCAAGGGCGAAGACCGCGGCCACCGCGGCCATGCGTCCCGCGCCGGGGCGGCGCACGTAGCGGTGATAGACGAGAAGAGTCAGCATCCAGAAAAGCCCGGCCAGCACGTCCTTGCGCTCGGTGATCCAGACGACGGACTCGACGCGCAGGGGATGGACGCCCCAGAGCGCGGCGGCGAACGCGCTGCGCCAAAAGCCGCCGCCGGCCGTTCGCGTCATCGAGTCGAGGGCGAGGAAGAGGAGCGCGGTGGACAGGCCGTGGAGGAGGATGTTGGTGGCGTGATGCCCGCGCGGATCCATCCCGAACATCTCGACATCGAGGAGCCGCGAAAGGACGGTCACCGGCTGCCAGTAGTCGAGATAGGGCCAGGCGTCGAAGGTCAGGTGCGCGGTCACCGCCCAGCGGATCGACCGCGCGGTGAGCCCCTCGCGCACGAACGGGTTGTCCTGCACGAAATGCCCGTCGTCGAAGTCGACGAAGCCGTAACCGATCGCGCGCGAGTAGACGGCGGCGCTGGTTGCGGCGAGCAGCAGGGCCACCGCGGCACGGGGGAGGCGGGAGCGCACAGGGGTTGATACACCACCTCGGCCGCCTCGCGAAACGGTACACTCGCCATCGCCCGAAGGAGGTAGCCATGCTCATTCGCCGAAGGCAGCCGTCCGTGGTGGCCATCGTGGCGTGCCTGCTCATCCCCGCTCTCGCCGCCGCCGACGACGTGCGCATCCGGGGCGCGGTCGCCAACGTACGCGCGGAGGGATCCCCGCAGGGGAAGGTCGTGTTCCAGGTCAAGGCGGGCGACGTCCTGCGCCTCCTCGACGTCGCCGGCAACTGGCTGCACGTGGAGGCCAAAGACGGCCGCCGCGGCTATGTGTCGAAGACGATGGCCGAGGTCATGGCCGCGGCGCCCGCGGCGCCGAAGGACGCCTCGCCGGCTGCTGCTCCCAGGGCGCCGGCGGAGAGCGCTCTCGCCATCGACCACAAGGAAGTGGCGTGCATCGTGGGCGACCGGTACCCGCGCCTCGACGCCTGCTTCCAGCCTCAGGGCGATCTCGGCAACGCCAAGGTCCTCTTTCGCGCCGGCGACGCCGGGCCGTGGTACGCGGTCGACCTGATGCCGGAAGGCGCTTGTTACGTCGCGTACCTTCCCAAGCCGTTAGCGACGACGACCGAGATCCAGTACTACGTGGACGCCGTCGACAAGGCTTTCAACCCGCGCCAGCAGCCCGACACCGCGCCCGAGACACCGTACCACGCACGCGTGGTCCGGAATCCGGGAGACTGCGAGAGCCTGAAGCGCGTCGCGGCTTCGGTGAAGAAGGTCGCGAAGCCCATCGTGGTCGCGGCCGGGCGGACGAGGGGCGGAGCTCCGGCCGTCCTCGGCGCCGTTCTCGTGGGCTTCAGCCAGGAGGGCGTGGTTCTGGCCAGCGCGGCGGCGGCGGCCTCGGTCGGCGCCGCGGGGGCGACCGTCGCGGGCGCGGGGACGGCGGGATCCGGCGGCGGCATCGGCACCGGCACGCTGGCGATCGCCGGGGGGGCGGTAGCGGCGGGCGCCCTCGTGGCCGTCGTCGCGAGCGGCGGGGGCGACGCTGCGCCGGCGTGCAGCGCCGCGGACATCGCGCGGCAGGCGCCGGGCAACATCCAGGTGCTCGACGCGCAGACGATCTGCGTCGCGGACGTGATCCAGTGCGCGCGCGGCGGCACGCTGCGGACGTGCGTCGGCGGGCTGTGCACGAGCGGGTGTTCTGCGTTCTACGAGGTCAACGGGCGCCGCTTCAACTGCTCGCCGCTGCCCAACTGCTTCGGCGCCACCGGCGCTCAGGTCGACGATCCCAACTTCTGCTTCAACGCCGCCCAGCAGGCGGTCCAGGCCTGCCAGTAGGCCGGACGGAGGAGACGAGACGAGAAGGGGTCAGGATGCCCTGACCCCCTTTGCGGCCTTGTCTAGCGGAGGTTCTGGAGGTTGAGGATCGTCGACAGCACGGTGGCGAGGATGCCCAGCGTGCCGTTGTGGTTCGTACCGTAGCGGTACCGGCTGCTGTAGCCGTCTTCGTACCCGCGCTCGAAGCCCTGGCGGAAGTAGTAGTTGTAATCGTTCTGCCCGACGTACATCCCGGTGTACCCGTAGTTCGCGTCCTGGTACGCGTAGGAGTTCCGGTAGTCGGCGCGATAGCCGTCCTCGCGGTCCGCCTGGCCGGCACGGACGCCCTCCTCGTACCCGGAATTCACCGCCCGACGCAGCTGGTCTGCACCGTACTGATTGGTCTCGTAGTACTGGCCCGCGCGGGAGTAGCGGTAGCTGGGTGCGGTGTAGTAGTACGGGTCGTTCGAGTAGTTGTAGGTGTTGTAATTCGCGAGCGCCATCCGCTGATCACGCAGGCGGGCGAGATAGCGCTGCTGATAACGGTACTGGGCCAGGCGGTTCGAGCGCTGCAGCGCCAGGCCGCGCTGCTCCGCGGCCAGCTCCTGCCGCTGAAGGAGCGTCTTGTACTGCTGATTGCGGACCTGCTGCTCCTTGATGAGCTGGTTCTGCCGGACCTCGGACAGCCGCGCGTCGCGATTCGCCATCTGCTGCTGCGCCTGCTGGTTGTACTGCTGCTGGACCTGCTGCTGCTGCAGCTTCTGCTGCTCGGCGGCCGCCGCCTGCTGCTCCGCGGCCTGTTGCTGGGCCTGCGCACGCTCGGCCTGCCGCAACTGCCGGGTCGCCTGCTGCTGCTGGGCCGACTGCTGCTGCGCGGCCTGCTCGCGCGCGGCCTGCCGCTCCGCCTGCTGCGACTGCTGGTTTGTCTGCTGCTGCTGAACCCGCTGCGCACGCTCCGCCTGACGGCCCTGCTGGTTCTGCTCCTGCTGCTTCGCGGCCTGTTCGCGCGCGGCCTGCCGCTCTGCCTGCTTCGCCTTCTGGTTCCCTTCCTGCTGCTGCGCGCGCTGCTCGCGCTCCGCCTGCTTCTGGGCCTTCTTCTCTTCCTGGCCCTCCTGGGCGCGCACGGGCGCCGCGAGGGCAGCGGTCATGCCGAAGATGAAGACGATACGGCCGGCCGAACTGGGTTTCATGAATGCCTCCTTGCGGTCACCAGGTTGTCGGGTGCAAGGAGGGTGCCAGCGCGCTAGGCGCGAGCGGGGCCGGCCAGGATCCGCGCGGGCAGGAACAGGATGCCACGGACAATGGCGAGGACCCCTTCCACGGCGATGCCAACGACCCGGAAAGGCAACACCAGCAGCCAGATCAGCGGATAAAGGACGAGCCCCAGGACGGCGAGCGGCCAGCACAGGATGAGTACGATCAGCCACAGCAGGAACTTCGTCATCGGCGCGCCTCCACGAATATTGACGAAACGTAGGCCCTCGAGGTTCCAAATTCGAACCGACGCCGCCGCGGCTCCGACCCCTGGGGGTATCACCTTGTCCGGCGCTAGTTCTGCCAGACTCCGTGCCCGGCGCGCCGCAGGGCTCCCGCGAGGTAGGGCTCGAAGGAGGCTCCGACCACGAACGGCATGGGGTTGAAGCGCTCGTAGAGCTCGGGGAGCAGCCGGATGCCTTGCGCCCCCGCGAAGCGCGCGCCCTTGTGGCCGGCGCGATGGTTCGCGAAGCGCTCCTCGGGCGTGAGCCCGGTCAGGCCGACGTAGACGCACGGCAGGTCCGGCCGCAGGCGCCGGTTCTTCGCGAGGAAGCGCGCGTTCTTGCGGACGCCGTCGGAGAGGAGGACGACGTACACCGAGTGATGGCAGCGCTGACCCACCCAGTCCGCGGGGCGCGTGGCCGCGATGGCGGCGAAGACCGCGGCCTCTTCCCGAGCCGCCTTCGTCATGCGCAAGGCGTCGAGGGACGTGTCCACCGTCCTCCGTCCGCCGTCGAGGAAGAAGATCCTCGCGTTCGGTCCGGCCATCGAGACCACGATCCCCGCCCCCCACTCCGGCCGATGCGGCGCGGCGACGATGCTCGAAGGCCGCGGGGTGGCGTCGCGGCCCGCGATGGAGTACGTACTCACTCGCATGGGCGCGCCACCGACGGAGGATAACGCAAGCGGCGACCGCGGGCCGCGGAGGGCCGCGGCCATCGTCGCGCTGTGGAAGGCGATGGCGCTCGGCCTGCTGGTCACGCTCTTCTGGGACGCCCCCTGGGTCAGCCACCTCGTGCAGGACATCCGCACGTGGCGCGGCTTCTTCCTGAGCACGCAGGAAGGGCTCGTCCCCTACGTCGACATCACCAAGGAGTACCCCGTCCTCGGCGGCGTCCTGTACTGGGCGATGAGCCCGTTCGTGGACGCGGACGATCTGCGGCAGACGGTGTTCGTCCACGGGCTGTTCAGCCTCGCCGCCGACGTGCTGAACGCCGTCCTCTTCCATCGCCTCGCGCGCGCGATCGCGCCCTCCCTGGCCCTGCCCGCGACGCTGCTCTTCGCGTTGAACCTGACCTCGCTCGTCATGAGCCCCGTTCGATACGAGCCGTGGGTGACGACCTTCGTCCTCCTCGGCCTGGGCAGCCATCGCGCCGGGCGATTCGGCCGCGCGGCGCTCTGGTGGTCGATTGGATGCGGCCTCAAGTGGTATCCCGCCTTCTTCCTCGCCGCCCAGGAATATCGCCTCTGGCGCGTGGACCGCCGGCCCTGGCACTGGATACGATCGGCCGCGATCTTCGCCGCGGCGACGGTGGCGATGAACGTGCCGTTCGTGATCATGGCCTTCCGGCAGGGCAGCCTCGACAACTGGCTCGCGCCCTATCTATTCCACGCCCGCCGGCCGCTGTACTGGGACACGCTCATCGGCGTCTTGCAGATCTGGCTGGGGCCGCTGCCCTGGGAGCGCCACGCGGGCCTGTGGTCCCTCGCCCTCATGCTGGGCGCGATCCTCGTCAAACCGGCGATGAGGATCGAGTCCAAGGGGACGCTCATCTGCCTCGCGGCCGTCTTCTTCAACCGCATCTACTCGGCGCAGTTCAACCTCTGGTTCTATCCCCTGCTCGTCCTGGCCGCGCTCGAAGCCGGCGACCGGCGGCGCAACGGCCTGCTGATGCTGATGGCCCTCCTCGACTTCCTGAACGTGATGGTTTTCCCGACGACCTTCACGCCGGCGGTGGCGGAGATGGGCGGGTTCTTCCCCTACGCGGCCCGGGACGGGGGCGGACCGTGGACGATCGTCTTCTCCTGGATGATCGTCGCCCGGACGCTGGTGATCGCCGCGCTGGCCATAGCGCTCTGGCGAGCGCCGGTGGTGGACACGCCCGCGCCCAGCACTTAAGATCCGGGGTTGGCTTAAGCGAGGAGCGTGGATGAGCAAGGAAGACCTGATCGAGCTGCAGGGCGTGGTGATGGAAGTGCTCGCGGGCGGAAACTACAAGGTGAAGTGCGGCGAGAACCACGAGGTCCTCGCCCGACTGAACGGGAAGATGCGGCAGTTTCGCATCCGCGTCATCGCCGGCGACCGCGTCACGGTGGGCGTCTCCCCCTACGACCTGAAGCGCGGGCTCATCACGTACCGGGCGAAGTAGCCGCATCCCTGACCCCTCCCCGGGTCGTCCTCTTCGACCTCGACCACACGATCCTCGACACCGACCGCGCCGAGCGCCAGGCCCTGCGCGCGGCCACCGCGCGGCTCGGCCTGCGCTGGTCGATCCGCCTCCTCGAGACCTATCGCCTGATCAACGCGGAGATGTGGCGCGCCCACCAGCGCGGTGAGATCGACCCCGCGACGCTCTCCCGCGAGCGGTTCTGCCGATTGCTGGGGAAGATGGGACGCGACGCGGCGGAAGGCGGCGCGATGGGCGCGGCGTACCTCGAGGAGCTCTCGCGGCGTGGCGACGTGGTGGCGGGCGGGCGATCGGCGCTTCTCGCGGTGGCGCGGCGCGCGCGCGTGGGCGCGGTGACCAACGGCATCGATCGCGTGCAGCGCGGCCGCCTGCGCGCGGGCGGGATCGCTCATCGCTTCGAGATCGTCGTGACCTCGGAATCGTGCGGGTTCGCGAAGCCCGACCCGCGCATCCTGCACCAGGCGCTTTCCGCGCTGGGCGCTTCGCCCGCGGAGGCGGTATACGTGGGCGACGACGCGCACGCCGACGGCGGCGCGGCGCAGAAGGCCGGCGTCCGGTTCTGGTGGATCGATCGCGGCCTCGGAGGCGCGCCTCCGGCGGCCATGGACCGGCGGCTGGCCAGCATCCGCGACGTGCGCGCGCTCCTCCCCGATGGCGCCCCTTTGCCCCGTTGCTGAGATAATCCGCGTCCATGGACGCGCCGGTGACGGTCCCCCGCAACGTCGTGCCGTCCGTCGTGTTCCTCCGCTGCGAGGTGCCCGCGTCCCATCCCTCCGCGCCGATGCTGGGCGAGGAGCGGCTCGGCACCGGCGTCGCGGTCGCCGAGGACCGCATCCTGACCGCGCACTATCTCGTCCTCGGCGCCGCGACGGTCGAGGTGTCCGCCTTCGACGGGCGGCCGCGCACGGTGCGACGCGCGGTGATCGACCACGAGAGTGGTCTCGCCGTGCTCTTTCTCGACGGCGCCCCGCTGCCGCCGGCGCGCACCTGCGACGACCTCCGGCCGGGGCTGCCCGTCTTCCTGATGTCCTGCACCGCCGAGCAGGAGCGCCGGGGCACGACCGGCCACGTCACGCGCGTCGGGCCCTTCGAAGCCTTCTGGGAATACATGCTCGACCGCGCCATCATCACTACCGCGATCAACCCCGGGCTCGCCGGAGCCCCGCTCTTCGACCCTTCCGGCGCCCTGCTGGGCCTCGTCTCCCTCGGGATGACCACCGTCGGCCGGTACAGCCTGGCCATTCCCATCGATCTCTATCTCGCGCGCCGCGAAGCGATGGACGAGGGCGTGCCCGGCCGCCGCGCCCGCGCGTGGGTCGGCTTCTACCCGCAAACCTTCGACGGCGGAGTCGTGATCTGCGGCGTGGTGGCAAAGGGGCCCGCGGAAGCGGCGGGACTGAAGATCGGCGACCTCGTGCTCTCGGTGGACGGAGACAGGGTCACGACGCTGCGCGAGCTCTACGGCGCGATCTGGCGGAAGGGGCCCGGTGAAGCGCTCCGCCTCCAGGTCCTGCGCGACTCGGCGATCCGCATGATCGAGGTCATCGGCGGCGACCGCGAGGCGTTCTTCCGATGAGCATCCTCAAGGTGGCGCGCATCGGGCATCCCGTCGTGCGGGCCCGGGCGGCGGACGTCCCCGTCGGTGAACTGGCGGGGGCGGACACCCAGCGGCTCATCGACGACATGATCGAGACCATGCACGAGTACGACGGCGTCGGCCTCGCCGCGCCGCAGGTGCACTTCGGCCTGCGCCTCGCCGTCATCGAAGTGTCGGAGGAGGACGAGCGCGCCCAAGGCGGCGTACCGCTCACCGTCCTCCTGAACCCGGTCGTGCGGCCGCTCGCGGAGAAAACCGCCGACGGCTGGGAAGGGTGCCTTTCCATCCCCGGCCTGCGCGGCAAGGTCCCGCGCTTCCGCCGCCTCGAGCTCCGCGCCCTCGACCGCTTCGGCAAGCCCTATCGCCTCGAAGCCTCCGGCTTCTTCGCCCGCGTGATCCAGCACGAATGCGATCACCTCGACGGCTGCGTCTACCTCGACCGCATGAAGGACGCGCGCACGCTGTCCTTCATCGAGGAATGGGACCAGCACGTGGCCAAGTGACGGAGACCCTGTTGACCGGCCCGCCGATGGTCACGCTGCGCAGCGCCTCCACGCGCCCGTACGATGGGGCCATCGCCGCCGCCCGGACCTGCTACTCGCCACGCGTAATCGGCGTCGACGAGATCACCCCCGGCCAGCGCGAGTCCATCGGCCCCCTCACCTTCGAGGCCGGGCACCATACCGTCTACCAGCACGCGCACTTCGAGTTCGGCCTCGAGAACGTGAGCCGCCAGTTCGTGTGGTCGTTCCTCCACTCGCACCCCTTCTACAACTCCGAGCAGTCGAGCCAGAGGTTCGTGCGGCTGGACCAGGTAGCGGCGCACGTCCCCGAAGGCCTCGACGGAGCGGCACGGGCGGTCTACGCGGATGCCGTGACGGGGGCCTGGGAGTCGTACCGCGCGCTGGCCGCGATCCTGAAGGAAGACACCTACGGGATCATGTCCGGCCTGCGGAACCTCTCCCCGCAGGCGTCGGAGAAGCGCCGCCACAAGGTCGGGCGCGAGGCGGAGAAGAAGGCGATCGAGCTCGCCCGCTACGTCATCCCCATCGCCGCCTTCACGTCGATGGTGCACACGGTGTCCGGGATCGTGCTCCACCGGCTCTACCGGATGATGCGGACCGGCGACACGCCGGCGGAGAACGTCCGCGTGGTCACCGCGATGGTGGACGCCGTGCGCGCGCTCGATCCCGCGTTCTTCGAGAAGGTCGGGGACGGTCCGCTCGACGAGGGCGAAGTGGTCGAGGGACGGTGGCCGGCCGTCGCGCGGGATGGCGACGCGGAGGCGGCCCGTCTCGATGCGCTCCTCGGCCGTCGCGCCGCCCTTCTCGTCGATCATTCCGTGCGCGCCCAGGAGACCACGGCGGACGCGGTGCGCGCCGTGTTCGGCCTCGCCCCGGGAGCGCTCTCCGACGCCGAGGCCCTCGAGCGGCTCCTGAATCCCACCTTCAACCGCTATCGCCTGGAGATGCTGAACGTGGCCGTGCATTCGCCGCTCGGGCGCGCGATGCATCACGCGAGCTACACGTTCCTGAAGCGGCTCTCGCACACCGCGGACAGCCAGGACCAGCGCCACCGGATGGTGCCGGGGTCGCGCCCGTTGATGATCCTCGGCGACACCGTGCGGCCGGATTACGTGGTGCCGCCCCTCGTGGCCGCGAATGGACAGGCCCTCGCGATCTACACCGCGGCGATGGAGCGGGCGTGGGCGGCCAAGAACCGCCTCCTCGACATGGGTGTGCCGCTCCAGTCCGCCCTCTACGTCCTCCCCAACGCCAAGGCGCTGCGCTTCCACGAGAGCGGGAGCCTCATCTACCTCGCCCACAAGTGGGTGATGCGCACCTGCTTCAACGCGCAGGAGGAGATCTACCGCGCCTCCATGGACGAGCTCGAGCAGCTGCGCGCGGTGCATCCGCTCCTCGCGCGCTACATGGGGCCGCCGTGCGTCATCCGCGCCGGGCGCGTGACGCCGACCTGCACGGAGGGCGTCCACTTCTGCGGCGTGCCCGTGTGGCGGAGCTTCCCCGAGGTCGAGCGGCGGATTTGAGCCGCGATCGTCCGCTCATGCTGTCCGGCTGGGGACGCGTGCCGCTTCCCGGTCGTGAGGTGCGCTCGGAGGATCTGGAGTCGCTCACCCGCGACGCCGTCCTCTGCCGCGGGCTCGGCCGTTCCTACGGCGATTCCTCGCTCCCCCCGCCGAGCCATCCCGTGGTCGCCGGAACATCCCTGGCCGATCGCATCCTCGGCTTCGACCCCGCGACCGGCGTCCTGCGCGCGGAGGCCGGGTTCTCGCTGCGCGAGATGAACCGCATCTTCCTCCCCCGCGGGTTCTTCACCCCCGTCACGCCCGGGACCGAGATCGTGACCCTCGGCGGCATGGTGGCCGCGGACGTCCACGGAAAGAACCATCACCGCGCGGGCTGCTTCGGCGGTCACGTCCGCGCGCTGCGGATGCGCGTCGCGGATGGCCGCATCATGGAATGCTCGCGCGAGGTCGCGCCCGATCTCTTCCGCGCCACCATCGGCGGCATGGGCCTGACCGGCCACATCCTCGAGGTGGAGTTCGCGCTCATCCGCGTGCCCTCGCCGTGGATCGTGATGGAGAGCGAGCGCATCGAGGACATCGACCAGTTCATCGCGGGGCTGAAGGCGGCGGGGCCGGCCTGGCCGTACACGCTGGGGTGGATCGATTGCCTGTCCCGGGGCAAGGCGCTCGGCCGCGGCATCCTCATGCGCGGGCGGTTCGCGGAGGCGTCGGAAGCGCCGAAGCACCCGCCGAAGCCGCTGCGCAAGCTGGCCGTCCCGTTCGTGCTCCCGGGCTGGGTGGTCGGCCCCTGGAGCGTGCGCGCGTTCAACACCCTCTGGTATCACCGCCACGTCCCGCGGGTGAAGTGCTCGCTCACGTCGCCGGAGTGGTTCTTCTACCCGCTGGACTTCATCGCCCACTGGAACCGCATGTACGGCCCCCGCGGCTTCACGCAATACCAGTGCGTCGTGCCCGACTCCGCCGGTCATGGCGCTGCGCGGCGGTTCCTCGAGCTGCTGACGTCGCGCGGCGGGGCATCCTTCCTGTGCGTGATCAAGGACTGCGGCCCCCAGGGGCTCGGCCTGCTGTCCTTTCCCCTTGCCGGAATCTCCATCGCCCTCGACATCCCCATCGACGACCGCACGCAGTCGCTGGTGGACGCGCTCAACGAGCTGGTGATCGCGGAGGGTGGCCGCATCTATCTCGCCAAGGATGCCCTCACGCGCCCCGAGCACTTTCGCCGGATGGAGCCGCGCCTCGACGAATGGACGCGCATCCGCCGGCACTGGGACCCAACCGGACGCCTGCGGAGCGCGCAGTCGGTGCGCGTGCTGGGAGATGCGCCATGAACGTCGTGATGCTGGGGGCGACGCGGGGGATGGGACGCGCCCTCGCGCGGTTGATGGCGGCCCGCGGCGACGCCTTGTTCCTCCTCGGCCGCGACGAGCGCGACCTGGAAAAGAGCGCGCGCGATCTCGAGGCGCGGGGCGGATCGGGCCGCGTCGGGGTCGCGGTGTGCGATCTCGAGCGGCCGGAGACGTTCGCCCCCGCGCTCGACGCCGCGGCGGCGGCGCTGGGAAGGATCGAGTGCGTCGTGATCACGGCCGGGATGTTCGCCACCCAGGACCGCCTCGAGGCCGATCCCGAGCTCGCGCGGCGCCTGCTGCTCGTGAACTTCACCAATACCGTCGCGTTCTGCGAGGCGGCGCGCGTGCGGCTGCTGGCCGCGGGCGGCGGCACGCTGTGCGTCTTCAGCTCCGTTGCCGGCGAGCGCGGCCGCAAGCCCGTGATCTTGTACGGCGCGGCCAAGGCCGGCCTCACACGCTACCTCGAGGGGCTCGACCACAAGTTCCGCGCTGCGGGCCTGCGCACGGTCTGCGTGAAGCCGGGGTTCGTGAAGACGTCGATGACGGAGGGGCTGACGCCGCCCCCCTTCGCGGGCGAGCCGGTGGCGGTCGCGGCCACGGTGCTGCGCGCCATCGACCGCGGCACGCCGGTCGTCTACGTGCCGGCGATGTGGGCGCTCGTGATGCTCGTGATCCGGAACCTGCCGCGGTTCGTGATGCGGAAGATCAGCTTCTGATCCCTCGCGTTAGGAGCCACAGAAGCACTGAGACACAGAGAACGGACAACCGGAGCCATCAGTTCGCGGGCGGGATCGCGGAGCGCAGGGCGCGGTCGGTGACGAAGTAGATCAGGGCCAGCCCGCCGAGGATCGCCGCGAGGTGCACCGGAGCCGGGCCCCACGACCGGCCGAGGATCGGGTCCGCGAAAGCGAAGTTCGGATTCTCCGCGGGGCCGAGCGCACGCGAAACGACGAGGACGACGGCGGCGAGCGCGATCTGCAGCCACGGCGCGCGGCGGTCGTATCCCACGCGCCGCACGGACCAGACGAGCACCAGGGGCAGCGCGACGTGGAAGAGCGACAGCGCGCGCACCCACACCGGATAGGCTGGATCCCACATGTACTCCGTATTACCGAGCAGATGGCGCCCGGTGAGACCGCGCCATGCGAGGTCGGCGGCCCATGCGACGTCCACGACCAGGGACGACACCGCGGACATGGACAAAAGGAGCGCGCTCCCCTGCCAGAGGCCGACGCAGGTCAGGATCAACGCGATGTCGCACAGGTTCACGAACACGATCGGCCCGTAGAACGACCAGTACGCCGGGATCCAGGCCGCGAGCCACGCGAGCGCGATCCAGCGCGCGACCGGAAACACGGTCACGGATCGAGAGCCCGCGCCGCCGCGCGACCGCTGCGCACCGCGCCTTCGATGGTCGCGGGAAGCCCGGTGGCCGTCCAATCACCGGCCAGCACCAGCCCGCGCACCGGCGTGGCCGGGCCGGGTCGGATCGCGTCCGACGCCGGATCGCAGGAGAACGTCGCGTCCGCTTCGCGCAGGACGAGCGTCCGCAGCACATGCGCTGTCGCCATGCCCGGGAAGCAGCGGCGCAGCGCCTCCTCCGCCATCGCGGCGAGCTCGGCGTTGAGACGCGGCGCGCTCCGGTAGGCGGCGCTGATGATGAATGCGAGATGCTGGGGCGCGCCGGCGCGCCCGTAGAGGCGCCCCTTGTCGAACACCCATTCGACCTCGCAATCGCGCAGCCCCGCCATCACGCGGTCGACGACGACGGCGTCGAGCCACATCTCGATGGACACGATGGGCGACCCGGTGAGCCGGCCGGCGGCGGCGAACGCGGGATCCGCGCGCCAGCGCTCGGGCAGCAGCGCCGGCAGCGCGGACCACGGCACCGCGGCGACCACCGCGTCGGCGGCAATGCGCGCCCCGTGCGCCGGCAGGCCGCGCACGATGTCCGCGCGCTCGGTGGGCCGTTGCGCGTACGCGACGCCCGTCACCGCGCCGTCCTCGATGAGAATCTCCTCCGCCCGCGCGCGGCGGACGATGTGGCCACCACGGGCCTCGAGATATGCCCCCAGCCGATCGAGCAGCCGCCCGTACCCGGCGCGCAGGAACACGAGGCGCGACGCGGCGGCGGTGTCGAGGAACGCCGCGCGGTATACGTCGCGGAAGAGGACGGCGGACGCGCGGTCCGGCGTCTCGTTGAGGATCGCGGTGGCCAGGGGACCCCACAGCAGACGCCGCACGGCCTCGCCCTGCCGCGCGCGGTCGAGCCACTCCGCGAGGGTGAGACCGGCCGGCGGCGCGCCGAACCGCACCGCCATCCCGAAGCGGACGGCGTCGAGACGCGCGCGCCACGGAAGCTTCATGCCCATGAGGCCGGCGAGCAGGTGCAGCGGCGCGGGCAGGGGCGGGCAGTCCAGCGCGGACCAACCCTGGGCGTCCCGATAGTCGATGTGAAGCCGGTCCTGGATGGCGAGCAGGTCGGAGGCGCCCGCGCGGCGGATGAGGTCGAGGGTGTCGCGGTACGCACCGAGCATCAGGTGCGTGCCGTTGTCGACGTCCTCCCCGCTCTGCGCATCGGGGAACGACGTGGCGCGCCCGCCGAGGACCCCCCGCCGCTCGAGCAGCGTCACGTCGTGTCGGCGCTCCTGGAGATCGATGGCGGCGGCGAGGCCGGCGAAGCCTCCGCCGACGACGACGACCTTCACGCCCGGCGGCGCGAGCGAAGAAACGCGCGCAGCGCGATCCAGGCCTTGCCAGCGGTCGAGAGGCGCACCCGCGGGCCGGCGATCGGGAACCCGCGCCGCACGAGCTCGTCGAGGAGCTCGCGGTACACCGCCGCCATCATCTGGGCGGAGACCATTCGGCGCCGATCCTCCGCCGGGAGCAGCTCCTGCGCCCTTTCGTATTGCTCGCGCGCGCGCTCGGCCTGGTAGCCGAGCAGCAGGCGGAGCTGCGCGTTGTGGCTGCCGTCCACGGCGCGGAAGATCTGCTCCTCCTCCACCCGGAAGTGGTGGAGCTCGTCCTCCGGGATGTAGAGCCGGCCGCGGGCGGCGTCGGCGCCGACGTCGCGCAGGATGTTGGTGAGCTGCAGCGCGACCCC
>JANMPI010000566.1:0-20445 GCA_031369785.1 Acidobacteriota bacterium | reverse complement strand
CGTCGGCCGCCCGACGAAATCGCGCAGGACGGCCGCCAGCGCGGCCTGGAAAGACGGGTCCTCGCGAGCCGCCGCGTACGCAACCTCGAGCTCGCGGAGGGGCTCCATCAGCGTCTCGGGAACGAAGCGACCCCCGTAGGGACCGAAGCGTCCGTTGGCGTCGGGCGTCGTCACGCGGTCTCCCGGACGGCGCGGACAAAGGCGCGCACGCGAGCCGCGTCCTTGCGGCCGGGCGCCGCCTCGACGCCGCTGGAAACGTCCACCGCGTCCGGGGAGACCGCGGCAACCGCCCCGGCGACGTTCTCGGGGGTCAGGCCGCCGGCGAGCATGAGGGTGCGCGTGCCCGCGCGGACGGCGCGCGCGAGCGTCCAGTCGAACGTGCGGCCGGTGCCGCCGGGCATGTCGTCGCCGCGCGTGTCGAGCAGGATGCCGGCGGCGACACCCTCGTAGCGCAGCGCGTCCGCGGCCCGGAACCCATCCCCCACCCGCACCGCCTTCACCACCCGGCGCGGGAGGCCGCGGCAGAACTCGACCGGCTCGTCCCCGTGCAGCTGCACGACGTCGAGCCCCACGGCGTCGATCGCGCGCTCGACTTCCGCCCGCGTGGGATCGACGAACACGCCGACGCGATGGACGAAGGGCGGAAGCGCATCGGCGATGGCGCGCGCGGTGGCGAGGTCGACGGCGCGGGCGCTCTTCGGCCACAGCACGAGCCCGATGGCATCCGCGCCCGCCGCCGACGCCATCAGCGCATCTCCGACCGACGTGATCCCGCAGATCTTGACCGCGACCCGTCCCCGCCCGCGCCGTGACCCGGCGTCGCGCAGGAGGGACTCCAGGGCGGCGGCGGGATCGTCCTGCGCCATCAGATGCTCGCCGATCAGGAAGGCGTCGAAGCCCGCGTCGCGCAAGCGCGCGATGTCGGCCGGGCCCCTGATCCCGCTCTCCGCCACCGCCACCACGTCATCCGGGATCGCGTCCGCGAGCGACAGGGAGGTCGCGAGGTCCACCTTCATCGTCCGCAGATCGCGATTGTTCACGCCCACGATGCGCGCTCCGGCGGCGATGGCGCGGAGAAGCTCCGGGCGATCGTGAACCTCGACCAGCACCTCCAGCCGCGCCGCGACGGCGGCGGCGTGCAGCGACCGCAGCTCGGCGTCGGACAGCGCGGCCACGATCAGGAGGATGGCGTCCGCGCCCAGGACCACCGACTCCCCCACCTGGTACCGATCGACGATGAAGTCCTTCCGCAACGTCGGCAGGAGCGTCGCGTTCCGCGCCTCGCGAAGGTCGGTCATCGAGCCGCCGAAGAAGGGCGCGTCGGTGAGCACGGAGAGCGCGGCCGCGCCGCCCACCTCGTAGGCCTGGGCCACGCGGACGGGATCGACGTCCTCGCGGATGACGCCGCGCGAGGGCGAGCGGCGCTTGAACTCGGCGATCACGTTCACCTCCCCGGCCCGCGCGAGCGTGGATGCGAATGGCCGGTGCCCGGTCGGGGTGGGAGCGGCCATCTGCAGGCGATCGAGGGGGAAGAGGCGCTTGCGCTCCTGAACGTGCTCACGCGTGCGGGCGAGGATCTCGTCCAGCACGGTCGTCACGCGCGTGTCATCCGCGCCACCCGCTCGAGGACGGACGACGCCGCACCGCGATCGATCGACTCGCGGGCCTGCGCCGCTCCCTCGCCGAGGCTCGGCGCGCGCCCGGCGACGACCAGCGCCGCCGCGGCGTTCAGGACCACTGCCTCGCGCGGTGGCCCCGGCTCGCCGGCGAGGATCCGGCGTGCGATGCCCGCGTTCTCCGCGGCATCCCCGCCGTAAAGGTCGGCGACGGCGCACCGCGTGCAGCCGGTGTCCGCGGCCTCGACGGTGAACGTCCGCACTACCCCGTCGCGGCACTCCGATACCCGCGTCTGGGCCGCGGGCGTGATCTCGTCCAATCCGGCGCCGTGGACGACCCACGCCCGCCGCACGCCGAGGCGGGAGAGGCAGCGGGCCAGAAGCTCGGTCAGCTCCGGCCGCGGAACGCCAACCACCTGCGCCTCCGGGAACGCGGGGTTCGTGAGCGGGCCGAGGAGATTGAAGACGGTGCGCACGCCGAGCTCGCGGCGCGGCACCGCGGCGTGGCGCGTGGAGGCGTGGAACGCGGGCGCGAAGAGGAAGGCCCAGCCGGCCTCGTCGAGGCATCGCTGCACCGCCTCCACGGGCGCGTCGATCTTCACCCCGAGCTGCTCCAGGACGTCGGCGCTTCCGCAGCGGCCGGAGACCGCGCGGTTGCCGTGCTTGGCCACCGGCACCCCGCACCCCGCCACCACCAGGGACGCAACGGTCGAGATGTTGAACGTGCCCGCGCCGTCACCGCCGGTGCCGCAGAGATCCACGGCGCCCTTCGAGCGGATCGGAATGCCCCGCGAGCGCATCGCGCGCGCGAAGCCGACGATCTCGTCCTCCGATTCGCCGCGCACCGCCATCGCCGCCAGCAGGCCCCCGATCTGCGCCGCGGTGGCCTCGCCGTCCATGATCGCAACCATCGCCTCTCCGGCCTCGCCCTCGCTGAGGCGGTGGCCGCCGACGACGCGCCCGAGGTGATGCTTCAAGCCGTCGCTCATTGCAGAAAATTCCGGAGCAGGTCGTGGCCGGCGCGGGTGAGGATGCTCTCGGGATGGAACTGCACGCCTTCGACCCCGAGCGTGCGGTGGCGGAGGCCCATGATCGTCCCGTCCGCCGTCCACGCCGAAACCTCGAGGCACTCGGGGACGCTGTCCGCGGCGACCACGAGCGAGTGGTAGCGCGTGGCGGTGAATGGCTTCGGCAGCCCGCGGAAGACCGTCCGGCCGTCGTGCTCGATCTCGGAGGTCTTCCCGTGCATGAGCACGGCCGCCCGCACGACGCGTCCGCCGAACGCCTGGCCGAGCGCCTGGTGGCCGAGGCACACCCCGAGCAGCGGGATCTCCCCCGCCGCGCGGCGGATGAGCTCCAGGCTGATGCCGGCCTGGTCCGGGGTGCCGGGCCCCGGCGAGATCACGATGCGGTCGGGCCGCCGGCCGAGCGCCTCCTCGGCGCTGATCTCGTCGTTACGCACCACGGTCGTGTCCGCGCCCAGCTCTCCGAGGTACTGATAGAGGTTGTAGGTGAACGAGTCGTAGTTGTCGACGAGCAGCACGCGCGTGCTCACAGGGCGCCCGCCAGCCGGATGGCCTCGCGCATCGCGCCCGCCTTGGCCTCGGTCTCCGCGAGCTCGGCCCGCGGATCGGAGTCGGCGACGATGCCCGCTCCCGCCTGCAGCGTGACGCGGCCGGCCTCCATCACCAGGGTGCGGATCGCGATGCAGAAGTCGAGGTTGCCCCGCAGGTCGATGTAGCCCAGCGCGCCTCCGTAGAGGCCGCGGGCGGCCGGCTCCAGGGCGTCGATCAGCTCCATGGCCCGGATCTTCGGCGCGCCGGAGAGCGTCCCGGCGGGGAACGTCGCCACCAGCGCGTCGAGCGCGTCCTTTCCCGCCGCCAGCTCGCCCGTCACCGAGCTCACGAGGTGCATCACGTGGCTGTAGCGCTCGACGGCGAGGAGCTCGGGGACGGCGATCGAACCGAAGCGGCACACGCGACCGAGATCGTTGCGACCGAGGTCGACCAGCATCAGGTGCTCGGCCCGCTCCTTCTCGTCCGCGCGCAGCGCCTGCTCGAGCCGGTCGTCGGTCTCGCGGTCGGGGCCGCGCGGCCGCGTGCCGGCGAGCGGGCGCGTCTCCACCTTTCCGTTCTCGATGCGGGCCAGCATCTCCGGCGACGCGCCGGCGATCGCGGTCTCGCCGTCCTTCAGGAAGTACATGTACGGGGACGGGTTCACCATCCGCAGCGCCCGGTAGACGTCGAACGGGTCCGTGTCGCAGGCGGTGGTGTGCTGGCGCGAGAGCACGACCTGGAAGATGTCCCCCGCCGCGATGTGCTCGCGGGCGCGGGCCACCGCGGCCAGGAAGCCCTCCCCGTCGCCGAGGGCGGATCCCCCGCTCGGCGCGCGAGACGGACGGCGCGGCCGCGGCTCCGCCGGGCGCGCGACGAGGTCCGCTTCCAGCGCGTCGAGCACCCCCTGCGCGCGGGCGAACTCGGACCGCCGGCCGGCCTCGACGTCCGCGATCATCACCAGGCGCTGGCGGGCGTGGTCGAAGGCGACCAGCGCGCGATAGAACGAGAAGGACGCGAGCGGCTGCGTGCCCGCGCCATGGCGCGCGGGGATCTTCTCGAAGAGGCGGACCGCGTCGTAGGTGAGATAGCCGACGGCCCCGCCGGTGAAGCGCGGCAGCTCGGGAACGTCCACCGCGCTCGCGCCCACGCGCACGCGCACCGCAGCGAGAAGCGCGTCGCCGCTCAGGGGCGCCAGCATTCGCCGGCCTTCCGGGCCGTCCTCCGTGATGCCGCCCGGCCGCGCCTCCAGCGTCGACACGGGATCGCGCCCGAGGAACGAGTAGCGCGCCAGGCGCTCGCCGCCGGCGACGCTCTCCAGCAGGAAGGCGCGCCTGGACCGCCCGCTGATCGCGCGGAAGGCGGAGACGGGCGTCATCAGGTCGCCGGGCATCTCGCGGTAGACGGGGATCAGCCCGCCCGACGCGGACAGACGTTCGTATTCGTCGAAGCCCATGGCCCTCACCCGTGAGCGCTCCGTCGGGCGGCCAGCACGTCCAACACGCGCGCGAACGGCACGCGCCGCTGCGCGAGCACGACCATGAGGTGGTAGACGAGGTCGGCGCACTCCTCGGCCAGGCGCGCGTCGCTCTCGCCCTTGGCGGCCAGCACGACCTCGGTCGCTTCCTCGCCCACCTTCTTCAAGGCGTGGTCGAGGCCGCGCGCGAGCAGACGCGCGGTGTACGACGCCTCGGGGTCCGCGCCCGCGCGCTCCGCGATGACGCGCTCCAGGCCGCCCAGGACGCCGGCCAAAGTCGCGGGCTCGTCGCCGAAGCAGGTGCGCGCTCCCGTATGGCACGCCACGCCGGTGGGCACGGCGGTCATCAGCACCGTGTCGCCGTCGCAGTCGCGGCGCATCTCCGCCACGGCGAGGGTATTCCCGGAGGTCTCGCCCTTCCGCCAGAGAGACTTCCGGGAGCGGCTCCAGAAGTGCGCCTGCCCGGTGCGCGCGGTGAGGGCCAGCGCTTCCGCGTTCGCGAACGCCACCATCAGGACGTCTCCCGTCGCGCGGTCCTGCACCACCGCCGGGATCAGTCCATCCGCGCCGAAGACGAGGCCCTCGGGAACCACGAGCGTCACCGTGCCGCCTTTTCCGCCGACACGCGGGGCTTGCCGGCGATCCAGATGCGCCGCACGGCAGGCCGGAGGCGATCGTCCCGCGGATCGCCGTCTAGAAGTGCGATGTGCGCGGGCTGTCCGGCCTGGAGCCGTGACACGGGGCCCCGCGCGAGTTCGTAAATGGCGCGCCCGAGTCCGTCCGCGGATGGGAGCGCCGCCGGCGCGGGGGCGATCCACGCGCGCCGCCCGTCCACGATCGAAGCGCCCTTCGGAATCGGGGTGTGCGCGCGGTCGCCGACGGCGGCGAGGACGCCGCCGCGGACGATCACCACCGAGTCGGCCATCGGCGCCCGGCCGCCGCCGTCCACCAGGGTGGCCCCGACGATGACGGTGACGTCGGGGCCGACGCCTGCGGACAGAAGAGCGAGGAGCGCGAGGAGCATCGTCATCGGCGGACCTCGCTCCCGCGGTCGAGCACGCGCGCCTTGTCGTCGGGGATGCGGATGTCGCCGAAGTGGAAGTCCGCCGCCGCCAGCGCCGCGCTCGCGCCCCCCGCGCCGAACGCTTCCGCCATGTGCGCGACGGTGCCGCAGCCACCCGAGGCGACCACGGGGACGCCCACCGCGTGGGTGACGGCGCGGGTGAGCTCGACGTCGAAGCCGTCGCGGGTGCCGTCGCGATCCATGCTGGTGAGGAGGATCTCCCCCGCCCCCCGCTCGGCCGCTTCCACCGCCCAGGCCACCGCGTCGCGTCCGGCGGGCGTGCGGCCGCCATTGACGAAGACCGCCCACCGCCCGGGGCCCGTCCGGCGCGCGTCCAGCGCGAGCGTCACCGCCTGGGAGCCGAATCGCCGCGCCAGGTCCGCGATCAGCGCGGGGTCGGCAACCGCCGCGGTGTTCACCGCCACCTTGTCCGCGCCCGCGCGCAGCAGGTCGTCGGCGTCGCGGACGGAGCGCACGCCGCCGCCGACCGTGAACGGGATGAAGATCGTGTCCGCCACCCGCCGCACCATGTCCAGAACGATCGGCCGGGCGTCCGACGACGCCGTGATGTCGAGGAAGACCAGCTCGTCCGCGCCCTCGGCGTCGTAACGGGCGGCGCACTCGTCCGGGTCGCCGGCGTCGCGCAGCGCGGCGAAGCGCACGCCCTTCACCACGCGCCCCTGGTCGACGTCGAGGCAGGGAACGAGGCGCCGGGCCAGCATCAGGCGAGCGCCTCCCGCGCGTCGGCCAGCGTGAAGCGCCGCTCGTAGAGCGCCTTGCCCACCACGATCTCGTCGACCCCCGACGCTTCGAGCGCCTTCAGGCCGGTGAGGTCGGCGAGCGTGGAGATGCCCCCGGCGGCGGTGATGCGGAGGCCGCAGGTCCGGGCCAACGCTTCGATCGCGGGGACGTTGGGGCCGGTGAGCGTCCCGTCGCGCATCACGTCCGTGTACTGGATCCGTGCGACGCCCCAGCCCTTCACGCGCGAGGCGAGGTCCGCGGCGTCGACGCTCGTGATCTCCTTCCAGCCGCCGACCGCCACCTTGCCGTTCCGGGCATCGAGGGCCACCGCCACCTTGTCCGCCCAGTGCCCCACCGCGGCCTGCACCACGCCGGGATCGGCGATGGCCGCGGTGCCGAAGATGACGCGGGCCGCGCCACGCTCGATGTACCGCATCGCGTTCTCCAGGACGCGCAGGCCGCCGCCGACCTCGACCGGGATCGCGACCGCGTCGATGATGCGGGCCAGGATGTCGAACTGCGGGCGGCCGGAAATGGCGGCGTCGAGGTCGACGACGTGCAGGCGCATAGCACCCTCCGCCTCCCACTGACGCGCGACCTCGGCCGGATCGGCGCCGTACACCGTCTCGTCCTGCAGGCGGCCCTGCTTCAGGCGCACCGCCTTGCCGCCGCGCACGTCGATGGCCGGAACGACGGTCACGCCCGGGCCCGTGCGGCCGTCGCCGGACGCGCCGCGGAGCCGGTTGCGACGAGACGCGCGAAGTTCCCGATCAGGCGCAGGCCGGCGGCCTGGCTCTTCTCGGGGTGGAACTGCACGCCGAGGACGTTGTCCCGCGCCACCACGGCGGCGTAGTCGGCGCCGTAGTCGGTGGTGGCGACGACGACGTCGGGGGCCGCGTCGCAGTAGTACGAATGGACGAAATAGACGTGCTGCCCCTGGTCGATCCCGTCCATCAGGGGATGCGGGTTCTTCCAGCGCAGGCGGTTCCAGCCCATGTGCGGCACGGGCAGTCCCGCGGGCAACCGGCGCACGCGCCCCTCGAGCAGGCCGAGACCGCGATTCTGGCCGTGCTCTTCGCTCTCGTCGAACAAAACCTGCATCCCGATGCAGATCCCCAGCACCCACCGGCCGTCGGCGGCGGCCTCGGCGATGAGGCGATCGAGGCCGCGGGCGCGGATCTCGTCCATCGTGGCCCCGAAGGCGCCGTCGCCGGGAAGCACGAGCGCATCCGCGCGGCGCAGCACGGCGGGGTCGGCGGTGAGCTCGGCGGTGGCGCCGACGTGGCGAAAGGCCTTCTGCACGCTGCCCAGGTTCCCGAGGCCGTAATCCACGATCGCGATGGTCACAGCGATCCCTTGGTGCTCGGCACGCCGACGACCCGCGGGTCGATGGCCACCGCCATCGACAGCGCGCGGGCCGCGGCCTTGAACATCGTCTCCGCGATGTGGTGCGCGTTCCGGCCGCGCAGGGTGTCGAGATGGAGGCTCAGGCGTCCGTGATCGGCGAGGGCCCAGAAGAAGTCCTCGAACAGCTCGGTCGGCATCGTGCCGAGCTGGCGCGCCTTGAAGGTCACGCCGAAGTGCAGGTAGGGCCGCCCGGAAAGGTCCACCACCGCCCGCGTCAGCGCCTCGTCCAGCGGCACGTAGGCGTGGCCGAAGCGCACGATCCCCGCCTTGTCGCCGTGCGCGCTCAGCAGGGCCGCGCCGAACGCGATCCCCACGTCCTCCACCGAGTGATGCGCGTCGACGTGCAGGTCGCCGCGGCAGCGCACGTCGAGGTCGAACCGCGCGTGGGTGGCGAGCGCCGTGAGCATGTGATCGAGGAAGCCGATCCCGGTGTCGACGGAGGACCGGCCGCGGCCGTCGAGGGCCAGCGACAGATGGATGTCCGTCTCGCGGGTCTTGCGATCGATGGTGGCGGTGCGTCTCTTGCTCAACCGCGCTCCTCTCATGGCCGGGCCAGGGCCCGCCGCAAGGCATCCAGGAACAACGCGTTCTCCTCCTCCGTGCCCACGCTCACCCGCAGGCAGTCGTGCAGGCGCGGCGTCGCGCTCACGTCGCGCACGAGGACGCCCTCGGCGTAGAGCGCGGCGAACACCTCCGCCGGCAGGCGCCCTTCGAGTGCGAACAGGATGAAGTTCGCACGAGACCGGCAAGGATGCACGCCGGGCATCGCGGCGAGCTCGGTGAAAAGCGCGTCGCGGGCCCGGACGAGGCGTGCGACCGCGTCCTGCACGACCCGCGGGTCGTCGAGCACGGCCAGCGCGGCGGCCTGGGAGAAGAAGTTGAGGTTGTACGGGAGGCGCGCCTTGTTCACCTCCGCGACGAGCTCCGGCGAGGCGAGCAGATACCCGACCCGCAGGCCCGCCATCGCCATCGCCTTGGAGAAGGTGCGCAGCACGACGAGGTTCGGATGGGCGGGCAGCAGAGGCACGACCGACTGCCCGGAGAACTCGTGGTACGCCTCGTCCACCACGATCAGCGCGTCGGTGTCGCGGCAAAGGCGGGCGATCTCGTCCGGCGCAAGGGCGGTCCCGGTCGGATTGTTGGGCGAGCACACGATGACGACGGACGCCGCGCTCCCGCGCTGGGCGCTCCGGAGCGCGTCGGCGTCGAACGCGAAGCCGGGGCCGAGCGGCACGCGGACGACGTCGCCGCCGAGGACACCGGTCAAAAGGGCGTAGAGCGAGAACGTGGGATCGGGGATCACGACCGACGTCCCCGCCCCGACCGTCACCATGAGCAACGCCTCGATCAGCTCGTTCGACCCGTTGCCGGCGAGGATCCCGTCCGCGCGCCAGCCCGAGAACCGCGCGAGGGCCTCGAGAAGCTCGCGGGGGTCGAAATCGGGATAGCGGCTCCAGGGCCGCGTCCGGGCCGCGTCGAGCACGCGCTGCTTGAGCTCCGCGGGCAGGTCGTACGGATTCTCGTTCTGGTTGATCTTCACCGCCGCCGGGCGCGCTGCGAGCGTGTAGGGCCGCAGGGCCCGTACGGCCGGCTTCACGTGACGGAGCGCGCTCACCGCGCGAACCGCGTGAGGACGCTCCGCGCGTGGCCGGCGAAGCCTTCCGCGCGCGCGACGAGAGCGATGTCCGCCGCTACCCGCCGCAGCCCACGCTCCGTCATTCGCACCCGGCTGTGGCGGCGCTGGAAATCCGCGGTGGAGAGGGCCGACGAGCGGCGCGCGGCCCCGCCCGTGGGCAGCACGTGGTTCGGCCCGATGCCGTAGTCGCCGACCGCGACGGGGGCGTACGGACCGACGAAGACCGCGCCCGCGACGACCTTGCGCGCGACGGCGACCGCGCCGCGGCACATGACCTCCACGTGCTCGGCGGCGAGGGCGTTCACCATGGCGATGCCTTGCCCGAGATCGCGGACGATCACCGCCGCGCCGTTCACGCGCAGTGCACGGGCGGCCGCTTGGCGATTGGCGACCGATCGCAATCCGCGCCGGGCCAGCCGCCCCACCTCCTCCGCGAGCGCGACGGAGGTCGTGACCAGCACCACGGTCTCGTCTCCGGACCCGTGCTCGGCCTGGGCCAGGAGGTCGGCGGCGACCCATTCCGCGTCCGCGGAATCGTCGGCGAGGATCACGACCTCGCTCGGCCCCGCGTCCTGGTCGATCTCGACGATGCCGCGCACCTGGCGCTTGGCCTCGGCCACGAACGCGTTCCCCGGCCCGACGATCTTGGCCACCGCCGGGACATGCGCGGTACCAAAGGCCAGGGCGGCGATGGCCTGCGCCCCGCCCACGCGATAGACCGAGCCCTCGACCCCCGCGATCACGAGCGCCGCGGCGAGGGCGGCGTTGTCGTCGAGGGCGCGGGGCGGCGTCACCACCGTCACCTTGGGCACGCCCGCGACCCGGGCCGGGATCGCGTTCATGAGCACCGACGAGGGATAGGCGCCCGCGCCGCCGGGCACGTACAGGCCGACGGAGTCGAGCGGCGTCACCACTTCCTCCAGCTGCGATCCGTCGGCGAGGGTCACCCGAAAGCCCGCGCGCGGCTGCCGGCGATGGTAGGACTCGATCCGCCGCGCCATCCGCCGCAGCGCCGCGACCAGCGCCGGATCGGCGGCCCGGGCGAGGGCACGGACTTCCGCGGCCGGGACGCGCAGCCGGCCGGCGGCGAGATGGATGCCGTCGAAGCGCGCGGTGTAGCGCAGGAGGGCGCGGTCCCCTTCCCGCCGGACGGCGTCGACGATGCGCGCCACCGCTCGCGTGAGCGCCGGCCGGGCACGCGCGGCCCGCGGCAGCGACGCCATCCAACGCCGGGCCGCCGGCGTCCCGTAGCGGAGGATCCTCATCGCACGGCCTTGCGGAGCCGCTCGAGGAGCGCGGCCACGTCATCGCGATGCGCGTGGAAGCTGGCCCGGTTCACGATGAAGCGCGCGCTCGAAGCCGCGACGTCCTCCACCGCCTCGAGGCCGTTCGCCTCCAGGGTGCCGCCGGTCTCCACGACGTCGACGATGCAGTCGGAGAGACCGAGCCCGGGGGCCAGCTCGACCGACCCGGCCAGGCGCACGACCTCCACCGAGACGCCGCGCTCCAGGAAATAGGCCGTCGCCACCCGGGGATACTTGGTGGCCACGCGCAGCGTCGACGACCGCGGATCGCCGCGCGCGCCCCGCGGCCATGCCACCACCAGGCGGCAGGCGCCGAACCGGAGATCGAGCGGCTCGTAGACGTCGCTGCCCGCCTCCAGCAGGACGTCGCGGCCCGCGATCCCGCAATCGGCGACGCCGTGCTCGACGTAGGTCGGGACGTCCACGTCCTTCACGAACAGGAAGCGGAGCCCGTCGTGATCCACGACCAGGCGTCGTCCTGGCTCCTCGGGGAAGGGCACGCCGCCGCGGCGGAAGAGCTCGGTCGCGCCGGCCAGCAGCTTCCCTTTCGAGAGCGCGACGGTGAGGCTCATCGCGTTCCTTCGCGAGGCGCGAAGCGCACCCGGGCGCCCCGCCGCCGTCCTTCGCGGGCCGCGGCGAGCGTGGTCGCGGTCACCGCGGGGTCGAGGGCGGAAGCGGGAGCGCTGCCCTGGCGCTCCAGGAGCAGGGCCACTCGATCGAGGCCGAGCATGAAGCCGACGGCGGGCAACGGCCGGCCGAACCGCGCCAGCAATCCGTCGTAGCGGCCGCCGCTGCCGATCTCGAAGCCGAGGCCTGGCGCGAAGAGGCGGAAGACGAGGCCGGTGTAGTAATCGAGTGCGCGCACGTCGCCGAGGTCGACGGCGATACGCTCGCCGAGGCCGGCCGCCACGAGGGTCGAGACGAGGGCGCGGAGCTCGGCCACCGCCGCGGCCGCCGGGGGGACGCCGCGCACCGCCTCCGCCGCGCGCTCGAGCACGGAAACGCTTCCCGCGAGACCCGTGAGCGCGATCAGCGCCTCCGCGGTTGCCGCGGGCGCAGCGGTCGCGGAAAGCGCCGCCGCCACCGCCGAGGCATCCTTGGCGTCGACCCGCTCGCGCAGCGCCGTGCGCGCCGCGGGATCGATCCCGGCCGCGTCCGCCAGCGCGTCGAACACCGCCACGTGGCCGAGGACGACGACACCGTCGCGGACCCCGAGCGCCTCCAGGCATTCCCCCGCGACGGCCACCACCTCCGCGTCCGCGGCCGCGGTGTCGCCGCCGAGGTGCTCCAGGCCCATCTGGAAGAGCTCGCTGTGCCGCCCGGCTCTCGGCGGCTCGTAACGCAGCACCTCGCCGGAATAGAAGAGGCGGATCGGCGCCGCGCGATGCGCGAGGCGGCCGGCGGCGATCTTGGCCAGCAGGCTCGTGAAGTCCGGGCGGAGCGCGAGGACGTCGCCGTCACGGTCCACGAAGGAGTACGTCTGCGCGGCCAGGCCGGGGGTGGAGAAGACGTCGGCGTAATCGAACAGCGGCGGGATGATCTCCTCGTAGTCCCAGCCCCGGAACACGCCGGTGGCCACGCCCTCGATGGCGCGGCGACGCCGCACCTCGTCCCCCACGAAGCACTGCACGCCCCGAGGCACCTGCACGAGGCGATGCGCGCCCGCCATCAGGCCCCCACGTACTTCGCGTAGAGCGAGCGCGCCTGCGCGACGTCGTGAACGTTCTTGACGATCGCGCGGCCGTCGCGGAAGACGATCAGCTCGGCGCCGGGGGCGGAGAAGCGGAGCAGGTGCTCGTTCGCCGTCACCTCGCCGACGGCGGCCAGCCGCGAGGCGAGGGCGGGCAGGTCGACTCCGGCGCCGCGGGGCGCACGGATCTGGACCGCGTCCCGTCCGCACAGGACGGCCGTGGGGGCGGCGGAAGCGCCCGCGTACTCGTAGTGCGCCTGCGTGCAGGCCGGGCACCACGGCGCCTGGCCGCGCAGGTCCATGACCTCGAACGTTCCCTGCCACACGTCGACGGTGACGATGCCGGCCAGCAGCGCTTCCGGCCGGCCGGCCAGGAGCTTCAGCCCCTCCGCGGCCTGGATTCCGGCCACCACGTGCACGATGGGCGCGATCACGCCCGCGGTGTCGCAGGTCGGGCTCGACCCCGGGGGCGGCATCTCCTCCAGCACGCAGCGCAGGCAGGGCGACACGTGCGGGCGCACGGCCAGGGCGAGGCCATACGCGCCCACGCAGGCGCCGTACACCCAGTCGATTCCGTCGCGGACGCAGATGTCGTTCACGAGGAACCGGGTCTCGAAGTTGTCGGTTCCGTCGAGGACCAGGGTGTGGCCGGCGAGCAGATCGCCCGCGTTGTCGACGGCGAGGTCGGCGACGATGCCGCGCACCACGACGTCGGAGTTGAGCGCGCTCAGGCGGCCGGCGGCGGCGGCGGCCTTGGGCATGCCGCGGGCGACGTCCGACTCGTCGAAGAGGGACTGGCGCTGGAGGTTCGACTCCTCGACGTAGTCGCGGTCGATCACCGTGACCGCGCCCGCGCCCGCGCGCACCATCATCTCCGCCAGCGCCGAACCCAGCGCGCCGCACCCGACCACCGCCACCCGCGCGGCGCGGATGCGCTCCTGCCCCGAGACGCCGATGCCGGCGAACAATTCCTGTCGGGAATACCGCGTCGGCCCGCTCATCGCGCCTGGGCGTGGGCGAGAAAGTCCGCGGTCTGGCGCATCACGGCGGCCGGGGCTTCGACGCCGGTCCAGGTCTCGAACTGCGCGATGGCCTGGGCCAGGAGCATCTCGAGCCCGCCCACGACCGTGCATCCCGCGGCCTGCGCTTCGCGGAGGAACCGCGTCTCCAGGGGGTCGTACACCATGTCCAGCGCTACCGTCCCCTTGCGGTGGAGGGCGCCGGGCAGCGGCGTCTCGTCCGCCAGCGCGCCCGATCCCAGCGGCGTCGCGTTGATGACGACGTCCCAGGGATGGCGAGCGGCGTCGGCAAGCGCGCCGTGGCGGCACCCGACCGCGCGTGCGGAGGCCGCCGACTGCTTCACGTCGCGGGCGAGGATGGTCACCGTCGCGCCCTTGTTGGCGAGGGACAGCGCGGCGGAGCGGGCCGCGCCCCCCGCGCCGAGGAGCACCACCGCCTTCCCCTTCACGTCGATGCGCGTCTTCAGCGACGCCATCACGCCGATGCCGTCCGTCGTCGACCCGCGCAGCGTGCCGTCGGGCTGCACGAGGACGGTGTTGACGCTCCCGCACACCGCCGCCGTCTCCTCGACCTCCTGGATGTGGGCGAGGATGTCGACCTTGTAGGGCCGCGTCACGCTGAAGCCGGAGAGCTCGAGGGCGGGCAGCGCCATCACGAACGCCTCCAGCGAATCGGCTTGCAGGGGGACGTAGACGGCGTCGATGCCGCGGGCCTCGAAGGCGCGGTTGTGCAGCACCGGCGACAGGCTGCCCGCGACGTCCGACCCGAGGATCCCGTAGACGCGGGTCGCGCTCGACAGGCTGGAGACGCGGAAGAGACCGGCCATGAGCGACACCGGGACCTGGCCGGGCGCCGATTCCGCCCCCGCCGACGTGGACGCGTAGGTGAACGGAGCGCCGTGGCGGCCGGAGAGGATGCGCGTGGCGACGCCGAGCGGGCCCATCGCGATCGCCACCACCGGTGTTCCGCCGCGCTCCGCCGCGCGCCGCGCAAAGGCGAGCACGCGGCCGACGTCGGCGATCGACCGTGGGGTCACCGCGATCTTGACCACATCCGCGCCGCGCTCGCACATCTCCCCGTACAGGGTGTCGAGGTCGGCGGGCATGCCTTCGAGGTCGTGATAGGAGACGACGAGGCCGCGCCCCGCCTTTTCGCGCATCACGTCGAGGAGGCCGCTGCGGTGCTCGATGTCGACGTAGTCGTAGCCGCGCTTCACGCCCTCGAGGAGGGCGCGCCGGCGCCGCGGATCATCGTCGGGCCACCGCCCGCCCTCCGATTCGGCGCGGCAGGTGAGCATCAGCGGCTTCGTGCGCGCGCGGAGGATGGCGAGGAGGTCGAGGTCGGCGACGAGGTCACCGCGGATCTCGAAGATGTCGGCCACGCCGGCGAGCGCTTCCATGCGCGCGATGACGCCCGCTGTCGTGTCATCGGTCAGGCTGACGCAGATCCGCAAGAACCCCTTCCGATACCCGAAGCGGCTAGGTCAGGCAGGGCTCCGGAGCGGGGTCAAGTATACTGTCCGCCGCAGAAAGGAAGGCCTGATGCCGCAGCCGAAGAAGCGTGCCCGCGCCAGCAAGGCCCTTCGGGCCGTTCCGCCGGTCGTGGTCGAGGCTACGCCGGAGGTTCCGCCCGGGGACGAGGACGCGCCGGCCCCGGCCCGTCCCACGCGCGGCATGACCACCGAGCAGATCCGGCGGGTCGGCAATCGCATCGCCGAGCACGAGCGCGACCTGAAGTCGAACACGTCCCGCCGGAACTGACCCCGCAACATCAGGGCGCCGGATCCTCGGGGGTGCCCGACCACTGCGTCATGTTCAGGGCGCCGGTGGCGGTGATGAAGACGATGTCCTCGTGGCGGACTCCGAGCTCGCCCGGGATGTAGATGCCGGGCTCGTCGCTGAAGCACATCCCGGCCTGCAGGCGCGTGCGATTCCCCTTCACGAGGTACGGCCACTCGTGCCCGTCCATGCCGATGCCGTGGCCGAGACGATGGGTGAAGGTGCGATAGCCGGGGCCGAAGCCCGCCTCGTCGATCACGCGGCGGGCGGCGGCGTCGACCGATTGCGCCTCGACACCGGGACGGGCGGCCTCGAACGCGGCCTGCTGCGCGCGCCTCACCACGTCCCAGACCGTCCGCTGGCGCGCGGTCGGGGGCGCGCCGAAAACGCCGGTGCGTGTGATGTCGCTCTCGTAGCCGTGCAGGGTGCCGCCTCCGTCGACGAGGACGACGTCGCCGCGCGCGAGCGGACGGGGATGCGTGGTGCCGTGCGGGAGGGCGGCATCGGCTCCGAACAGGACGAGCGACCCACCGCGGATGCCGAGGCGGCGGTGCGCGTCCGAGGAGAGCGCGGACGCTTCGCCCTGGGTCATCCCTTCGCGCAGCGACGCGAACACGGCGCGGTGCGCGCGCACGGTGATCTCGTTGGCGCGGCGCAGGATCGCGATCTCGTGCGCGTCCTTGATCATCCGGCAGCCCGCGATCACGGCGGTGCCGGGCACGATCCGCGCCGCGGGCGCCTGGAGGCCGATCTGGTGCGCAAACGTGAACGCCATCGTGTCCTCGATGCCGATGGCGCCGGTGGCGACTCCGCGCTTGCGGAGGATGCGCGCGACGAGCGCGAACGGGCTAGAGTCCTCTTCCCAGGCCGAGACGTCGCGGCCGATGGCGATCTGCTCGAGGGCCCGGTCCTTCTCGAACGCGGGGGTCACCCAGGCCGGATCGCCTTCGCGGGTGAGCACGGCGCCGAAGAACCGCTCGCTCGGCCCCCATTCCGCGCCGGTGAAGTACGCGAGGCTGGAGCCGGGGGCCAGCACGAGCGCCTGCATCCCTTCCCCCGCCATCAGGGCCTGGGCGCGCGCGATGCGTCCGCGCCGCTCGTCGACGGTGACGGGCGAGACGCCGTCCGTCATCGCCGTCAGGGCGGCGATCGCGGGCGGCGCCTCGGCCGTCTCCGCCCGTGCGCTGGGGGCGGCAGCGGACGCGGCGAGGGCTATCGAAGCACGGAGGAGCTCCCGGCGGCTTACAGCCATGCCGCGTATCGTAGCCGCGCCCGACTCCCCCCTGGAACCGGGCTATTTCTTCAGGCTCGCGAACGCGCTCCGCAATCTCTCCGCCGCCGCGCCCATCGCCTGCTGCGCCTTCGGGTGGACGGCCCCCATCCCGAAGAACTCGTGGGTCACGCCGTCGTACTTCTGGACCGCCACGTCGACCCCCGCCGCGCGCAGCCGCTCCGCATACTGCTCGCCTTCCGACCGCAGGGGATCGATCTGCGCCAGGACCACGGTCGCCGGCGGAAGTCCCTTCAGGTCCTTCACCTTGACCAGCGCGAGCCGGGTGTCCTGGAGATCGGCCCGGGTCCGCGTGTACTTGTCGAAGAACCAGGCCATCGCCGGCTTGCTCAGCGGCTTGGCGTCCGCGTTCTCGCGGTAGGACGGCGTGTCCATACCGGTGGCCGCAATCGGATAGACGAGCAGCTGATGGACGGCGGGCTTGCCCTTGTCACGGGCCCAGATGGCGACGTTGGCGGCAAGGTTTCCCCCCGCGCTCTCGCCGGCCACCGCCACCCGTGACGGGTCCGCCTTCAAGGATGCGGCGTTGGCGACCGCCCACTCGTACGCCGTCCACGCATCGTCGTGGGCGGCCGGGAACTTGTGCTCGGGGCCCTGACGGTAGTGCGAGGAAACGACCACCGCGCCGACCGCGTTCGCGAGAGCGCGCGGGGTCGAGTCGTACACGTCGAGGTTCGCGATCACCCAGCCCCCGCCATGGTAGTAGACGATCAGGGGGAAGGGCCCGTCGCCCTTCGGCCAGTAGATGCGCACCGGAATTCCCGCCCCGCCGCCGCCGGGAATCGTCCGGTCCTCCACGCGGCCGACCAGCTCCGGCGCCGTGGACTTGCCCTGTTTCACGAGAAGCGCCTTCACCGCGTCCGCAGGCGTCGGCTGGCGGCGCGCCTCGGGAGCGGTCAGCGTCGGGAGCGGCTTGCCGCCCAGCGAAGCCAGCGTATCGAGCACGGCTTTCATCGGCGCGTCCGGCGGCGGTGCGGCGACCGCGACGGACACGAATGCGGCGCATATTCCCACTGCTTTCGTCACGCGGTTCGACCACGAGGTCTTCACTTTGGTGTCTCCTATCGCGGACCGTCGTCGGCCCTGTTCTGAAGGTATACGGTTCCCCGCGCCCGGGCGGATCACGCGTATCGATTCTCCGCGCGCTGCGCCGCACGACCGCTCGTGCCATCCTTGAAGGAAGGAGGCGCTCCATGGCGGTGTGCGGTGTGTGCGGAAACGACTACGACAAGGCTTTCACGATCACGATGAGGGGCAAGACCAGCACCTTCGACTCCTTCGAGTGCGCGATCCAGGCGCTCGCGCCCACCTGCGCCCACTGCAAGGTCAAGGTGATCGGCCACGGGGCGGAGAAGGACGGCACCTTCTACTGCTGCGCGCACTGCGCGAAGAAGGCCGGCGTGAAGGGGATCGACGACCGGGCCTAGGGCGGCAAGGTAGATGAGCACGGATCGGGAAGTGCGCAGGCATGGCTGACGTCGACGCCGAAGTGCGCTGGCAAGGCGGGACCACCCTGTCCGGCCACGCCGGGCGCGCGTCGATGGAGATGGACTGGGATACCGGGACCGCGGCGTCTCCGGTGCAGGCGCTGGTCCTCGCCCTCGCCGGCTGCATGGCGTCCGACGTCGTGCTGATCCTCGAGAAGGGGCGCCATCCCCTGCGCGGGCTCACCGTCCGCGTGAGCGCCGATCGCGCGGAGAAGCCGCCGCGGCGGCTGCTGCGGGTCGACATCCAGTTCTCGGTCGCGGGCGACCTGCCGCCGGAGAAGGTGGAACGCGCGATACGGCTGTCGCGGGAGACCTACTGCTCGGTGTGGCACTCTCTCGCGCGCGACATCGAGCTCACGACGTCGTACGAAGTCGCGGGCTCTCCGGCGTAGAGGGCTCGTCCCCGTCTTCCGCCATCAGGTAAGGGACGTTCGTGATCACGATGCCGGGGCGGTAGAGGAGCGCCAGGCGCAGCAGCACCGCGGTCTGCGCGTGCAGCAGGTTGTGCCACCACTTCCGGGCCACGAACTGCGGCACCACGATGGTGAGCGTCTCGTTGGATTGCCGCAGGTCGGCGATCTGCTCGATGTACTCGAGCAGCGGCTCCATGAGCAGCCGATAGGGAGACGGCAGCGTCACGAGCCGGACGCCGTTCCCCCAGAGACCCCACTTCTCCTCGAGCCGCCGCGTGTCCTCTTCGTCCACGGACACGTGGACGGCCGTGATGTCGTGGGACAGCGCGCGGGCATAGCGGAGCGCGGCCACCGTCCCCCGATGCACACCGCTGATGGGCAGGATCACGCGATGGCGCAGCACGCGCGGCGGCGCGCCGTACTCGTCCAGGGACAGCCGGCGGCGGAGCTCGATGTAGTGCCGGTTGATGCCCATGAACAGCGCCACCAGGGCCGGGATGACCAGGATGACCACCCACGCGCCTTCGCGGAACTTGGTGACCGCGAACACGACCGTCACCAGCGCGGTGGCGGCGCCGCCGAGGCCGTTGCTCACGAGCTTCAGCCGCCAGCGTGGATCGTGGCGCAGCAGGGAGCCGCGCTCCTGCGTCTCCGTGCCGGGGGCCAGGTGGCCGACCTTCCACCACCGCCGCGTCATCCCCACCTGGGCGAGCGTGAAGGAGAGGAACACACCGATGGCGTAGAGCGGGATCAGGGCGGTCACGCTGGCGTGGAAGATCCAGATGAGGAGTGAAGCCATCACCGCGAGAGCGATGATCCCGCGCGAGTAGACGAGGCGGCTGCCGCGGTAGGTCAACTGGCGGGGCAGGAAGCCGTCCTCCGCCTGCAGTGCGGAGAGGCGGGGGAAGCCGTTGAAGGCGGTGTTCGCGGCCAGCACGAGGATGACCGTCGTGGCGCCGATGACGGCGTGATAGAGGAAACCGCGCCCCTGGAATATCGCGCGCGCGAGCTGGGACACGACCGTCTCCGCCTCCGACGGCACGGCGCCGGCCGCGCGGGCGAGCCAGGTGATGCCGAGGAAGAGCACGGCCAGGATCCCCGACATCCAGAGGAGGGTGATGCCCGCGTTGCGGCTCCGCGGCTCGCGGAAGGCCCCCACGCCGTTGGAGATCGCCTCCACTCCGGTGAGCGCGGTGGTCCCGCTCGAGAACGCGTGCAGGAGGAGGAACAGGCTCAATCCCTGGAGCGCATCGACGTGGGTGGTGGGCGGCGGCTCCGGCACGCCGCCGAGCGAGCCGAGGAGCGCGCGCGCGAAGCCGAAGCCGACCATCAGGACCATGAGGACGATGAAGAAGTAGCTCGGGATGGCGAAGATCATCCCCGACTCCTTCACGCCGCGCAGGTTGACGACCATGATCACGACGAGGAGCGCGATCGCGACCGGAACGCGATGCTCGAGGAGCGGGGGGAACGCCGATGCGAGCTGCGCCACCCCGGCCGACACCGACACCGCGACGGTCAGCACGTAGTCCGCGAGCAACGCGCCCGCCGCCACCTGCGCCGGCATCTCGCCGAGGTTGTCGCGGGCGACGGTGTACGCGCCGCCGCCGTCCGGATAGGCGTGGATGATCTGCTGGTACGACAAGGTCACGATGGCGAGCAGGGCCACGATCGTGACCGCGAGCGGGAAGGCGTACGAGAAGCCCGCGACCCCCGCCACGGCGAGGATGGTGAGCATCTCCTGCGTCGCGTAGGCGGTGGAGGAGAGCGCGTCGGAGGCGAAGATGGCCAGGCCGATCCGCTTGCCGATGGCCTCGTGGGCCGCGTCGGAGGTGGGCAGGCGGCGGCCGATGAGCCAGGTCCGCCAGGTCCTTCGCCCGCGGCGTTTCGGGACGCGTCCGGCGGGCCGGGGGTGCGCGTCGGGGACGATCGTCTGGTCGCCTGATGCCGTGGTGATCCGCCCCCTCGC
>JANMPI010000536.1:0-7548 GCA_031369785.1 Acidobacteriota bacterium | reverse complement strand
TGCGGTTCCCCGTCACCGCGGAGGTCGAGGCCGAGGTGAGCGCGGCCGAGGAGCGCGCGCTGGACCAGATCCGCAAGGCCTTCGCGGACAACCCGGACGACATCGCGTCGATCCTCATCGAGCCCATCCAGGCCGAAGGCGGTGACAACCACTTCCGGCCGGAGTTCCTGCAGGCGCTGCAGCGGCTCACCCGCGAGAACGAGTGCCTGTTCATCGCCGACGAGGTCCAGACCGGCATCGCCATCACCGGCCGGATGTGGGCTTACGAGCACTACGGGATCACCCCCGACGTCATCGCCTTCGGCAAGAAGGTGCAGGTCGGAGGCTGCCTGGCCGGCCCACGGGTGGACGAAGAGCCGGAGAACGTCTTCAAGGTTCCGTCGCGGATCAATTCCACCTGGGGCGGCGGCCTCACCGACATGGTCCGCTCCGGCCGCTACCTCGAGGTGATCGCCGAGGACCGCCTGGTCGACAACGCTCGCGTCGTGGGCGACCACCTCCTGCGGGGCCTGCAAGGCGTCCAGTCCGAGCTCGGCGGGCTCATGACCAATGCCCGCGGGCGCGGGCTGATGATCGCGTTCGACCTCCCGACGCCGGAAGCGCGGGACAAGGCGCACAAGCGCCTGATCGAGGACGGCCTGCTGCTCCTTACCTGCGGCGCGCGCTCGATCCGCTTCCGCCCGCCGCTAAACCTCACCGCCGCCGAGGCCGACACCGCGCTCGACATCGTGCGCAAGAGCCTGCGGCACAACTAGCCGTCAAGGGGGATCGATGATCGAGCGCGAGTCCGCGGTCCGGATCTACAGCGAGATCCTGTCTACCACGCTGGGCGCGAAGATGGCCAAGGGGCGCCTGGTCCGGGTCAGCAACGAGGGGTTCTACGAAGTCCTCCTCGACGTCTCCGGAAAGCACCACACGTGCTTGCTGCCCATCCAGTCGACGATCCTCCTGGCGGCCGAAGCGGAGGAGGAGATCGCCACCCTCGAGGTCGAGCGCTGAAGGTCCTGAAGGTCGTCCATTGCGGCCTCGGGCCCATCGGCCTGAGCGTCGCGCGGATGGTCCTGGAGACCGACGGGCTCTTGGTCGTGGGCGCCACCGATCCCGCCAGCGACCAGGCGGGGCGCGATCTCGGCGCCGTCCTGGGCCTCACCCGCAAGGTGAAGGTGAAGGTCGACGGCGACCCGGACAAGTTCCTCAAGAAGGCGAGCGCCGACGTCGCCATCCTGTGCACGTCCTCCTCGCTGAAGGCGGTCAAGCCGCAGGTCCTCGCCCTGGTGGCGCGAGGGATGAACGTGATCACCACCTGCGAGGAGCTCGCGTTCCCGACCCCGGCCACCGCCTCGGCCTTCCGTGAGCTCGACGCGGCGGCGATCAAGAAGAAGGTCTCGATCCTGGGCACCGGGGTCAATCCCGGCTACGCGATGGATGCCCTCGTCCTCGGCCTGACCGCCGCCTGCTCGGACGTGCGGCGCATCTCCGTCACCCGCTGCGTCGACGCCGGGACCCGCCGTCTCCCCCTGCAGCGCAAGGTGGGCGCGGGGCTCAACATCAACCAGTTCCGCCGCGCGATGACCGAAGGCACCGTGCGCCACGTCGGCCTCGCCGAGTCGGTGCACATGATCGCTTCCGCCCTCGGGTGGAAGCTCGAGCGCGTGGACGAGACGCTCGAAGCGGCCATCGCCCCGCGCGACCTCGACACCGAGTACCTGCGCATCCCCGCCGGCGGCGTGGCCGGCATCAAGCAGCACGCCCGCGGCTTCCGGGACGGCGAGGGCGTGATCAGCCTCGACCTGCAGATGTACGTCGGAGCGGAGTCGCCGCGCGACCACGTGTACATCGACGGCACCCCTCCCATCGACATGACCATCAAGGGCGGGATCGCGGGGGATCAGGCCACGGCGGCCATCGTGGTGAACAGCATCCCCAAGCTGATGGCGGCGCGCCCGGGGATGATCACCATGATGGACCTTCCCCTCGTGCACCGCTTCAACCCCGCCGACATCAAGTCGCTCCCCACGACCAGGAAGTAGCGCCCTACCGCCGCGGCGTGCGGGCGACGTAAGACTGCAGGCGGCGCTGGTCGCCGGGATCGATCCCGATGAACTCGATGCCCAGCTGATGGCCGGAGCCGCTCGCCGGCTCGCACCGCTTCACCTCGCCCTGCACCCACACCGTCTGGCCGTCGATCTGGAGCGCGAAGTCGTGGATGGCGCCGACCTCGAGCGGCATCGAGAGATGGAGGAGGGCGCCGCCGATGCTCAGGTCGAGGAGTCGCGCGGGGATCTGGCCGCGTGCGGTGCCGCGGATCTCGCTGCGCATCATCATGCGTTCGCCCTGTGCCTTTCACGGTCGAGGAAGGAATCGAGGAGCGCCTGGTCGAGCTCGTCCACCTCCACGAAGTCGACGCCCACCTGGTAGCCGCCGCCCTCTTCCGCCGGCGGATCCACGTGGACGACGAGGCCCTTCAGGTCGACGGCCACGTGCGACAGGTTGAGCGTGATGTCACAGCTCGAAGCGAGGGCGAGGGGCGCCGCCATCTCCAGGCTGGCCCCGCTTTCCGAGATCGCGATGACCTTGAATTCCGCGAAGACCGTGGCCCGCCCGGTCGCCCGACCGTCGAGCCGGACCCTCGGGTAGCGGCGTCGCTCGTCGTCGGTCATCATGAGATTGCGAATTGTAGGAGCCGGCGGCGGCGACGGTCAAGGTCGTCTATACTCGCCCGCGCCGTCCCTCCATCACTCCCGAGGTTTGACCGATAGGTGAAGGGCTCTCTCTCCGAGGGCGCGCTCCCCGAGCTCCTGCGCGCCGTGTACGTCGGGCGGAAGACGGGGATCCTCCACTTCACGCGGGGGGCCGACGTGCGCAGCGTGCGCTTTCGGCAGGGACACATCCTGAGCGCGCAGAGCAGCGTCGCCCAGGAGCACCTGGGCGAGGTCCTGGTGCGCAACGAGCTCCTGACCGCGGCCGATCTCGAGCGCGCGGGCGCCCGCAAGCGCCAGACCGGCAAGCGGCTCGGCGAAACCCTGCAGGAGATGGGGCTGATCGAGCGCGAGCACCTCGAGGACGCGCTGGCCCTCCACGTGCGCGAGGTGCTCCTGTCCGTCTTCTCGTGGAACAGCGGCGAGTACGCGCTCGAGGAGCCCCCCGGGGCGGCGTATCACGGCGAGCCGACGCTCAAGCTGTCCACGGGGGAGATGATCCTGGAGACGGTGCGGCTGCTGCACAACGCGGAGGTCGTCCGCGCCGCGCTCGGGAACATGGAGCGCGTGCTCGATCTGTCCACCGACCCCCTGCTCCGCTTCCAGAAGGTGACGCTCAGCCCGACCGACGGCTACGTCCTCTCCCGCGTCGACGGGATCATGAAGGCCCGCGAGATCGTCGAGATGATCCCGCTGCCCCAGGAGGAAGTGGAGAAGAGCCTCTACGGTCTCCTCTGCACGGCGATCATCGAGTTCGCGCCCCTCGTCGCCAGGTCCGAGCCGCGACGGCCGGCCGCGGCATCGGCCCCCGGCGCGCCGCCCCCCGCGCAGCCCGCGGCGCCTCTGGCCGCCGCCCAGGACGCGGAGGCGAAGCGCAAGGACGCGGAAGCGCGCGCGAAGGAAATCGAGGCCCGCCGCAAGGAGGTCCTCGAAGCGTTCGACGGCCTGAAGACGAAGAACCACTTCGAGGTGCTCGGCATCCCCCGCGCGTCCTCCGAGACGCAGGTCAAGGAGGCGTACTTCCTTCTCGCGCGCCGCTACCATCCCGACACCCACCACGATCCGGCGATGGACGACCTCGGGCCCAAGCTGGAGGCCGTCTTCATCCGCCTGGGCCAGGCTTACGAAGTGCTGCGCAACGTGCGCACCCGCGGCCCGTACGAGGCGGATCTCGCCGCGCGCGCGCCCCGTTTCCCGCGGCCGGGCTCCGAGCCGGGCACCCCGCCGGGCGGCTCGCCCCCGCCCGCGTCTTCCTCCGCCGCCGCCCCGGAGCCGCCGCCGGTGGACCGCTCGATGGAGGCCCGGCGCGCGATCGAGGCGATGATCGCGGCCGAGAAGCACATCGAGCAGGGGAAGTTCTGGGATGCGATCCAGCTCCTCGAGCACGCCGTGCAATGGCTGGAGGGACGCAACCTCACCCGGGCCCGCATCGCCCTCGGCCGCTCGTACGCGAAGAACCCGAACTGGGCGAAGCAGGCGGAAACGATCCTGAAGGCGGCGATCGCGGCCACGCCCAAGAGCGCGGAAGCGCACGTCGTGCTGGGCGAGCTCTATGCGACCCAGGGCCTGCGGGGACGCGCAGCCAGCGCCTTCCGCCGCGCGCTGGAGCTCGAGCCCGACCGCCAGGAGGCGGCGGCGGCATTGTCCGCGCTGGGGCCGGAAGAGCCCTCGAAAGACTTGCCGGACCCGGACGGCGGCTTCCTGAAGAAGCTCTTCGGCAAGCGCTGATGCGGCGGCCCGGCGTCGCGGCCGTGCTGGCCGTCCTCGCGATCCTCGCCGGCGTCGCGCGCGCCGATGCCGCCGACGTGCTCCTCATGCGCGACGGCGATCGCATCAGCGGCCGGATCGTCGGCGAGACGTCGCGGTCGATCCGCATCGAGACGCCCTACGGCCGCCTGGTGGTCCCGCGGCGCGCGATCCAGCGCATCCAGCGCCAGGGCAAGCCCGTAGAGGTGCTGAACGCGCCTTCCCCCGATGCGCCACCGCCCGCGCCCCCGGCCCGCGGCGTCCGCGTCGTGCTCGTCGTCCTCGGCAAGACGTTCTGGTACGCGTGGGATCCGCGCGAGCCGCCCGCCGACCCGTCGCTGCGCCTCGAGGTGCGGATCGACGAGGAGCCCGCGGTGTCCTTCGTCGACGGTACGCTGGACCCGAACGAGATCCCGAAGGCGATCGTGAACGCGTTCTCGTTCGCGCCCAAAGACGTCGCGATCAAGGCGGCGCCCAACGTCGAGGTCTCGCCGCCGGAAGTCCGCCCCGGGCGCATCGTCCTGAAGATGGATCTTCCCGCGGCGCTTGGCGGCGATCACAAGGTGCGGCTGGCCTATCAGGCCAACACCGGCAACGCCTCCAGCCCGGAGTGGCGCGACCTCGCTGCGGGCTCGATCACGGCGGCCTTGAGTGCCGCCACGCCGACCTTCATCCAGCTCCGCCAGGATCCCGGGCACATGGAATTCTCGGGTTTCCCGAAGCGGCGGATGAAGCGCGTCGAGACCTTCGGGCTGGATCCGATCGTCGAGTAGCCCCGTGCTTGACACCCCCGGAGGGCGGTCCTAGTCTCGTCCCATGGACTGGGCGACCCTGGCGACCATCGTCCCGTCCCTTGCCATGGGTATCGGCCTCGCCGCCTGCGCGGGAATCCGGGCCTGGCTCCCGTTGCTGATGGCCGGTGGGCTGGCGCGCTGGGACATCATCGAGCTCGGATCGCACTTCCAGTTCATCTCCAGCGACCGGGCGCTCATCCTGTTCGGCGCCGCCACCGTGATCGAGATCCTGGCCGACAAGGTGCCCGCGGTGGACCATGCCCTCGACACGCTGTCCACCGTGCTGCGGCCGGCCGCGGGGTCGCTCCTCGCCGCCTCCGTGCTGTGGCAGGTCTCCGATCCGCTGACCGCGCTCGCGCTCGGCGTCGCGGTCGGCGCTCCTACGTCGCTCGTCCCCCATGCCGCCAAGTCGCTGCTGCGGGCGGCGTCCACCACCTTCACCGGCGGGCTCGCCAACCCGTTCATCAGCGTCCTCGAGGACCTGATCGCGGTCGCGCTCTTCGTCCTCACCGTGCTGATCCCGGTGGTGGTCGCGTCCGTGCTCGTCCTGGTCGCGCTCCTCGTCGCCCGGCGTCTCGTGCGCCGCACCTCCGCTCCGCTCGCCGCCGCGTGACGCTCACCGCGCGCGTGCTGCTCGTCTTTTTCGTCCTCGCCGCCGCGCCCGGGGCTTTCGCCCAGTCGCCGGCCCCTTCGCCTTCACCGACGCCGCGGCCGTTCACGCTCGAGGTGGACGTCGACGTCGTCTCCGTGACCGCCGTCGTCCACGACAGGGCGGGCCGATTCGTCCCCGGCCTCGGCCCGAAGGACATCGAGGTCTACGAGGACGGCGTCCGCCAGGAGGTCTCGTACTTCGCGGAAGCGTCCGGCGCCGCCGACCAGAAGATCCCGCTCTCCGTGGTGCTGTGTCTCGATTCCAGCGGCAGCATGGGCAAGAGCATGCGGTTCCTGCGCGAGGGCGCCATCACGTTCATCCGCAAGCTGGAGGACGTGGACTCCGGGCTGATCGTGCAATTCAACGAGAGCGTGAAGGGGAGCGCGGAGTTCACGGACGACGTCGACCGGCTCGAGCAGTTCATCGAGTCCCTGCAGGCCTGGGGCGGAACGGCGCTCTACGACGCCGTCCACTACGCCCTCGACCGGGTGAAGGACAAGCCCGGCCGCAAGGCGGTGATCGTGTTCTCCGACGGCGCGGACCACAACAGCAGCGCCTCCGAGCAGGAGGTCGTGGACTACGCGCGGTCGGTGGAGGCGACGGTCTACAGCATCCTCATCCGGGGCGAGCAGGGCGCCTTCGGCCGCAGCCCGCGCGGCTTCCTCCGCAAGATCGCGCAGGAGACCGGCGGCGCGTATTTCTTCCCCGACAAGGTCGGCGACCTCATCAAGATCTTTGCCGGCATCTCCGACGAGCTGCATCATCACTACGCCCTCGCCTACACGCCGAAGAAGCCGCCGGACGGCACCTGGCGTGACATCGAAGTGCGGTTGATCAGCCGCGGCGACGCGCAGGTCCGCGTCCGCAAGGGCTACTTCGCCGTGCGCCGGCGCAAATCCTGACCACCATGGCCGAGATCACGGTCAAGAACGCCGACGGGGCGAAGGAGCGCTTCCCCCTCCTGCGCGACCGCGTGACCATCGGGCGCTCGCGCGAGAGCGACATCTTCCTGCCCGACCAGTGGCTGTCCCGACACCACGCGGAAATCCGCCGCGACGGCACGGGGTTCATCGTTCTCGATCTCGGCAGCAAGAACGGCACCTTGCTGAACGGCGACCAGGTCGCGAGCACCCAGCGCCTGCGCGACGGCGACGTGATCACGCTCGGCGAGCACATCCTCACCTTCTCCGACGACAGCGCGGGGGACGGCGAGGCGGCGCCGGAAGGCACGCGGATCTTCTCCGCCCGCGAGATGTCCGACATCCGCACCCGTCCATCCATCGACCCGGAGGAGTTGGCCCGCCAGAGCGGCGTGCTCCGCGTGCTGCAGCAGGCCATGCAGCAGCTCGTCCAGCACCAGCCGCTGGAGACGCTGTTCGAGACCATCCTGAACCTGCTCTTCGAGGCCGTGCCCGCGGAACGGGCGGCGATCCTGCTCCTCGAGGGCGACACGCGCGAGCCGGTCATCAAGGCCTCGCGCGCCCGCAAGGGGCAGGCGCCCCCGGCGCGGGTCAGCCGCTCCATCGCGCGCAAGGTGGTGGAGGAGCAGAAGTCGCTGCTCATGCCGAACCTCATGGAGGACGCGGCCTTCAGCACCCAGGACAGCATCCTCTCCACCGGTATCCGCTCCGCGGTGTGCGCGCCCCTGCTCTTCACC
>JANMPI010000505.1:0-2948 GCA_031369785.1 Acidobacteriota bacterium | reverse complement strand
CGGTGCTCACCCACCTCGACGAGGGGCAGTGGCCGGCGCTCATCGGCTATTTCGGGGACGCGCTGGCGATTGGTGGGGTGGCGGTGATGACGACCTGCGGTCGAGTGGTCGCCGCCAAGCTCGCCGACGACACGGACTACGGGCTCACGCCCGAGGCTCGTGAATCGATGCTCGCGTCGTACCGGTCGCGGGGGTTCGGGTACCACGATTACCCGGGGCAGACAGGATACGGCCTCTCGCTCTCGACGCCGGCCTGGGCCGTGGGACAGGTGTCTCCCATTCCGGGCTTGCGGCTCATCGGATACATCGAGGCGGGATGGGATAGGCACCAGGACGTGATCGCCGTCATGAAGGATTCCCCTGGCCCGGGTATCATCGCCCGCGGTGCCTGTTGATGACGGAAGGCGAGCTTGTCGCCGGGCTTACACGCCAGATCGCGCAACTGAAAGAGGAGCGGGACTACCTGCTCGCCCATAGCCGCAACCTGGAGCTCGAGCTCCGGCGCGTCGCCCTGGCCGGAGTCCGCGTTCGCGAGCTGGAGCGGATGCTGGCCGACGCGGAGGCGCGACTGCGGCGGGTGTCCGCCGTCCACATGGCCAAGTGGCTGATCCTCGAGCCCGAGGTCGCGGCGCGGCGGATCTACCGGCGGCTGCGCGACGGCGTCGCGTGGCGAGTGCGGGAGCGCTTCCGCGTCCTCCGCCTGAAGCACCGGCGCTCCGGAGCCTAGCCGCCGCTCCCGAATCCATGGATCGTTTCTCCGGCCTCGCCGCCTGCACCGTCGTCTCCAAGAACCACGTCGCGTACGCCCGCGTCGTCTGCGAGTCGTTCCTGCGCCACCACCCGGGCGCGCGGTTCTTCGTCCTACTGGCCGACCGCAACCGGGGGGAGATCGACGCCGCGCAGGAGCGCTTCGAGCTCATCGAGATCGAGCGCCTCCCCATCCCCGATCTTCCCCGCTTCTCCTTCCAGTACGGGATCCTCGAGCTGAACTGCGCCGGCAAGTCGTATCTGCTGCGCCATGTCCTGCAGCAGCCCGGAGTCAGCAAGGTCCTCTATCTCGATTCCGACACCTTCGTCTATCGCGAGCTGACCGAGGTCCTGGACCTGCTCGAGAGTGAATCCATCGTCCTCACCCCCCATCTGATCGCCGATTTCGCCGAGGACGGAAAAAAGCCGGGCGAGAGGCACGTGCTTCTCTCGGGCCTCTTCAACGCCGGTTTTCTCGGCCTGCGGAACGACGCGGCCGCGCAGCAGTTCGTGGAGTGGTGGAGCCGGCGCTGCTACGACAAGTGCGTCTCCGATGTCGAGCACGGCCTTTTCGTCGATCAGCGATGGCTCGACCTCGTCCCCGGGCTGTTCGACGGCGTGCACGTCCTGCGTAATCCGGCCTACAACCTCGGTCACTGGGGCCTCACCCATCGCCGGCTCGAGCCGCACGACGACGGGCTGCGTGTAAACGGCGTCCCGCTCGCCTTGTTCCATTTCAGCGGCCTCGACGTCGCACGACCCGAGATCATCTCGCGGCACCAGGACCGCTTCACGCTCGCGGACGTCCCGGCGTTGAAGCCGGTCTTCGACGATTACGTGACCCGGGTCAACGCGGCGGGGTTCGCGGACTGCGCGCGGTGGCCGTACGCGTTCGAGCGATTCTCCAATGGCGTTCCGATCCCTCACTTCGTGCGCCGGCTCTACTGGAGCCTCGGCGAGGTGGCTCGCCGGTTCGGGGACGCGTTCGATACCAGGGGCGCCGGCAGCTACTGGCACTGGCTCCACGAGGAAGCGCACGCGGGCTCCGGCATCTCGATGTTCTGGTACCAGCTGCACGCGATACGGCCCGATCTCCAGGCCGCCTTTCCCGATCTGTTCGGGAAGCATCGGCTCGAGTACCTGTCGTGGATCCGTACCTCGGGCCGGGCGGAGCAGGGCGTTCCGGAAGCGTTCGTCCCCGCCGGCCCGCCGCTCGCCTCGCAAGTGCTGGGACGGGCGCGTGGCGCGGGGCCCGCGAAGCTGCCCGGCGTGAACGTCGCCGGCTACGCGGCGTCGGAGAAGGGCATGGGCGAAGTCATGCGCGCGATGGTCCGCGCCCTGACTGCGTCCGGCGTGCCTCATGGCCTCGTCGACTACCCCGATGCGGGATCGGCGAATCGCGACCGGACCCTCGTCGGAGTGGTGCGCCAGAACCCGTACCCGGTCAACCTCATCCTCGTGAACGCCTTAGCACTTCCTTTCTTCGTCGCGGCCCGCGGAGTCGATTTCTTTCGCGGCAAATACAACATCGGGTACTGGCTGTGGGAGCTGCCCGCGCTCCCAGAGGCCTTTCACGGAAGCTTCTCGTACCTGGACGAAGTGTGGGTCAGCAGCGACTACGGGCTGGAGACGATCGCCCGCGTGTCGCCGATCCCGGTGGTCAAGGTGCCGCCCCCGCTGCCCGCGGAGGGACTCCGGACAAAGGACGTCGGGCGCGCACATTTCGGGCTCCACGACGACCAGCGCGTGTTCCTGTTCATGTTCGACGCCGAGAGCATCGTCGAGCGCAAGAACCCGGCCGCGTTGATCCGCGCCTTCAAGCGGGCCTTTCCCGACGCGCGCGACGCGCGCCTGGTGCTGAAGCTGAGCCATGCCGATCCTGCTCTTCTGGCGCGGCTGGCCCACGAAGCGGGCGACAAGCGCGTCGTCGTCATCGACCGCGTCTTCGACCGCGAAGAGGTGAACACGCTCCTCGCGCTCTCCGATTGCTACGTATCGCTCCATCGATCGGAAGGCTTTGGCCTGACCATGGCGGAGGCGATGGCGCTCGGCAAGCCGGTGATCGCGACCGCATACTCCGCCAACCTGGACTTCATGAACGTCAGCAACAGCCTGCTCGTCCGGTACGACCTGGTCCGGCTGGAGAAGGACTACCCGCCGTACCCGCGCGGGAGCCTCTGGGCCGACCCCGACATCGAGCA
>JANMPI010000468.1:0-2307 GCA_031369785.1 Acidobacteriota bacterium | reverse complement strand
GACGTGGTCGAGGGCATGCGGTTCGACCGCGGGTACTCCTCGCCCTACTTCGTGACCGACCCGGAGCGGATGGAGGTCGTGCTCGAGAACCCGTACATCCTGACCTTCGAGAAGAAGGTCTCCAGCATGAAGGACCTCCTCCCCATCCTGGAGAAGATCGCCCAGCAGGGCGCGCCGCTGCTCATCGTGGCGGAAGACGTCGAGGGCGAAGCGCTGGCCACGCTGGTCGTGAACAAGCTCCGCGGCACCCTGAAGGCCGCCGCGGTCAAGGCGCCCGGCTACGGCGACCGCAGGAAGGCCATGCTCGAGGACATCGCGGTGCTGACCGGCGGCAAGGCGGTCACCGAGGACCTCGGGATCAAGCTCGAGAACATCAAGCTCGAGGACCTCGGCCGCGCCAAGAAGGTCGTGATCGACAAGGAGAACACGACCATCATCGAGGGCGCGGGCGAGAAAAAGGCCATCGAGTCCCGCGTGAAGCAGATCCGCGCCCAGATCGACGAGACGACCTCCGACTACGACCGCGAGAAGCTCCAGGAGCGGCTGGCCAAGCTCGTGGGCGGGGTGGCGGTGATCAAGGTCGGCGCGGCGACCGAGAGCGAGATGAAGGAGAAGAAGGCGCGGGTCGAGGACGCGATGCACGCGACCAAGGCGGCAGTCGAGGAAGGCATCGTCCCCGGCGGCGGCGTGGCGCTCATCCGCTCGATTCCCGCCCTGAACAAGCGCCTGAAGGCGAAGGACCTGCCCGAGGACGTGAAGACGGGGCTCGAGATCATCCGCCGGGTGTGCGAGGAGCCGCTGCGGTGGATCGCGAACAACGCGGGCCACGAGGGCAACATGGTCGTGGCCAAGGTCAAGGAGATGGAGGCCGACAACGGCTTCAACGCCGCCAGCGACACCTACGAGAACCTCATCGAGGCCGGCGTCATCGATCCCACCAAGGTCGTCCGCTTCGCGATCCAGAACGCGTCCTCGATCGCGAGCCTGATGCTCACCACCGAAGCCGTCGTGGCCGACATCCCCGAGAAGAAGTCGGCGGCGCCGATGCCTCCCGGCGGCGGCGGCATGGGCGGCATGGACGATTACTGATTTTGACGTCCCGGGGGGGCCCAGAAACCCCCCCGGCTCCATCGGACAACTTTTCACTGCGGCGTTGCGTAAACGTGACTTAGGGTACGTGTGAGGCCCGGTATGGACCTTGCACACGGTTACGGGGAACTTGGGCCGCGCGGCCCGGAGGCTTGGACTCGATGAACATGCGCACCCGCACCATCGCTTCATTCTTTACCGTGGCCATGGCCGCCATGCTGCTCGGCGCCGTGGTGACGACGCAGATCCATCCCGCCACGGCCATGGCCCGCCCCGCGGATCCCTTGATGGCCACCGCCGCGACGGCGGCGGTGCCCCGCCCCCAGGGTCCGTTGACGCTCGACACCTTCCGCGACGTGGCCCGGCTGCAGACCAATGGCGTCGTGAACATCAACACCAAGAAGATCATCCGGAACCAGAAGCGCAACGACCAGTTCCGCGACTTCTTCGGCGACGACTTCATGGAGCGCTTCTTCGGGCCGCAGGGCCACGGCCAGGGCGGCGGCAGCGGCGAGCGGCCGCGCACCCAGCAGAGCCTCGGCTCCGGCTTCATCGTCGACAAGAGCGGCTACGTGATGACCAACCGCCACGTCATCGAAGGCGCGGACGAGATCACGGTGACCATCGGGCGCAAGGACTACACGGCCAAGCTCGTCGGCAAGGATGCGCGGACGGACGTCGCCTTGCTCAAGGTCGATGCCCCGAGCGATTTGACGGTGCTGAACCTCGGCGACTCCGACCTGACCGAGCCCGGCGAATGGGTGATGGCGATCGGCAACCCGTTCGGCCTCGGCGGGAACAGCGTCACCGTCGGCGTCGTCTCCTACAAGGGACGGAACATGCAGCTCCAGTCGGGCACCGGAGTGGACATGATCCAGACCGATGCCTCGATCAACCCGGGCAATTCCGGCGGGCCGCTGCTCAACACCCGCGGCGAGGTCATCGGGATCAACACGCTCATCGTCACCCAGGGACTGCCGCAGTCGGCCGGCGTCGGCTTCGCGGTGCCCATCAACGCGGCCAAGGAGATCCTCCCCCAGCTCCGCGAGCACGGGAAGGTCGTCCGCGGCTGGCTCGGCGTGCAGATCATCCCCCTCACCGAGGACCTGGCCAAGACCTATCGCCGCGCCGACGCCAAGGGCGCCGCCATCACCGCCGTCACGGACGGCAGCCCGGCGGAAAAGGCCGGCCTGAAGCCGGGCGACGTGGTCATCGGCG